>NZ_JAMYMJ010000001.1:0-354741 GCF_040318435.1 Mesorhizobium sp. M1143
GGGGGGGGGGGGGGGGGGGGGGGGGGGGGGGGGGGGGGGGGGGGGGGGGGGGGGGGCGGGGGGGGGGGGGGGGGGGGGGGGGGGGGGGGGGGGGGCGGGGGGGGGGGGCGCGGGCCGGGGGGGGGGGCGGCGGGGCGGCTCCGGGGGCGGCCGTGGGCCCCCGGCCTTACCAGGGCTCCTTGCAACACCACGACGATGAACGCGCCGGCATTGATCATCGTACCGGCATGGGTTCCGATCGACGCCATTATGCCCGGCTGCTCGACCGCTTCGCCGTCCAGCCCGTCGATGAACTCGACCGCCGAGACATCGATGATATCGCCGCGCTTGTCGTCGAAGCCGGTGGCCGAAGCCACCATCTTCTGGATGTCGGCAACGCGCTTGGCGATCTGCTCGGGCGTTGCGTCCTTGCCGAGGATGGTCATCAGCCGCTGCTGATTGACGACGACGGCGATCGACATCTTGGTAACGGAATAGCCGTTCGAGACTGTGGCGATCTTCTTGGAGTTGATCTCGTAATTGGTGATCTCCTCCTTGCGGTCGTTCGCCGATGACGTCTGCGGACCGTCGGTGCTGGTCGCCTGGGTCTCGGGCAGGTTCTGCTCGACGCTGGCCGGGGTCGAGGCCTGCCTCTGGTTGCTGTTCTCGTTGGCGCGCACCGACTGCACGGAACGCTCCACGCGTGACTCCGGATCGAAGATCGTCTCTTCGGTCTGGCGGGTGTCGGTGTTGACGTCGGCCTTGACGCTGGCGCGGAAATTGTCGGGGCCGAGATAAGGCGTCAGCGCGCGGCGGATGTTGTCGCCGATCTGCGCCTCGACGGTCTGCTCGACGCCGAGCGTGCGGGCAGCACTTGTGTTGGAGGGATCGTCGCCGGCGGCGAGAAGGTTGCCGTTGGAATCGAGCACGGTAACCTTGTCGGCCGACAGGCCCGGCACGGCGGCGGCGACGAGATGGCGGATCGACATGGCGCTCTTTTCGGCGTCGATGCCGGAATAGCGGATGACCACCGAGGCGGAGGGCTGCTGTTCGTCGCGGCGGAAATTGGCGCGCTCGGACATGACGATGTGAACGCGGGCGGCCTTGATGCCGGATATCGACTGGATGGTGCGGGCGATCTCGCCTTCCAGGGCGCGCACGCGGGTGATCTGCTGCATGAAGGAGGTCAGCCCGAGCGAGCCGACATTGTCGAACAGTTCGTAGCCGGCATTGGCGCTGGTCGGCAGGCCCTTTTCGGCGAGCAGCATGCGCGCCTGCGCGGTGGTGCCGGCCGGCACCAGCACGGAGGTGCCGTCGGAGCCGACGTCGAAGCCGATGCCGGCCTCGCCGAGCACCAGGCCGATCTGGTTCACGTCGGAGCGATCGAGCCCGACATAGAGCGTCTCATAGGCCGGGCGGTTGAGATAGACCGAGCCGATGCCGATGACGGCCATCACCAGCGCGGCAATGCCGGCCAGCATGGCAAGGCGCCTGACGCCAAATGCCCTGAGATTCGAGATGATGCTCTGGATCTGTTGCGGCACGATTCAAGCGCTCCCAGCATGATATTCCGTGGGAACACTAGACCGCGAAGCTTGTGCGAAGATGATAGAGCATGTCGCCCGGAAGTGTGCAGCGGTTCCGGGTCAACGACATGCGTCAAAACACAGCCACAAAGCGAAAGGGCCGCGCCGGCGGCGCGGCCCTTAATTCAAGGGGAGGAGCAGCGTTCAGCTTACTGCTTGAACAGCGCCAGGATCGACTGCGAGTTGCCGTTGGCGATCGACAGCGACTGGATGCCGAGCTGCTGCTGGACCTGGAGTGCCTGCAGCCGCGTCGATTCCTTGTTCATGTCGGCATCGACCAGCGCGCCGACGCCCTTGTCGATGGAGTCCGAGAGGTTCGACAGGAAGCTCTTCTGGGTGTCGATGCGCGACTTGGCGGCGCCGAGATAGGCGGCACCCGTGGACAGCTTGGCAAGCGCCGTTTCAACGGCGCCGAGTGCGGTGTCGATGGCCGCCGGGAGGACCTGGGTGGTGCTGGGATCGAAGAAGGTCGTCGCCAGCAGAGCGCCGACGATGCCGCCAGTGCCAGGAAGATCGAGAACCTGCGTGTCGGCCGCCTTGACGTCGATGGTGTCGATGGCGACGGTCGTGCCGGTGCGGTTATAGGACGCGACGATCTTTAGGTCGGAGGTCGCAGCAGCGTCGTTCTGCAGCAGGTTCGAGCCGGCATAGGAGGCGTTGGTGACCGACGACTTGATCTGGTCCTGGATGGCCTTGATTTCGGTCGCGATCTTCTGCTGGTCGTCCTTGCTGGCGCTGCGTGCAGTGACCAGCTTGGCCTTGATCAGGTCGACCTGGTCCTTGATGTCGGTGATGGCGGTGTAGGCGGTATCGACCTTGCCGGCGCCGAGGCCAAGCGCGTCCTGAACGGCCGAAAGCGCCTTGTTGTCGGACTTCATCGTGGTGGCGATCGACCAGTAGGCGGCGTTGTCGCTGGCGGTGGCGACGCGGTAGCCGGTCGAAATGCGTGACTGGGTGGTTTCAAGCTGCTTGTTGGTGTTGTTCAGGCTCTGCAGCGCGGTCAGAGCCGAAGCGTTCGTCATGATGCTAGCCAAGATATTTACCCCTTTTCAAACACTGGCGTGTCCCGAACACGCCGGATCAACTTCATCAAGGGGGTAGGCATAAGCCCATCGACCGTATGGTCTGCCCGCCATGGAATGGTTAACCATGACTACCGGGATATGGTTAATGGCCTGTTAAACCAAGCCATTCAGGGCGCTGGCCAGAAGCAAAAATCGGCCGCCATTTAGGAAGAAAATCAACAGCCGCAAAAAGAAATCGGGCCGCGCTGTTGGCGCGGCCCGACGGATGGTGACAGTCGTAAAGTCGAGAGATCAGCCGCGGAAGAGCGACAGGATCGACTGCGAGTTGCCGTTGGCGATCGACAGCGCCTGGATGCCGAGCTGCTGCTGGACCTGGAGGGCCTGCAGACGGGTCGATTCCTTGTTCATGTCTGCGTCGACCAGAGCGCCGACGCCCTTGTCGATCGAGTCCGACAGGTTCGACAGGAAGCTCTTCTGGGTGTCGATGCGCGACTTGGCAGCGCCGAGCGAGGCAGCGCCGGTGGACAGCTTGGCAAGCGCCGTTTCAACAGTGCCGAGCGCGGTGTCGATGGCGGCGGGGGTAACCGCCGTGGTGCTGGGGTCGACGAAGGCCGCGGCGAGCAGGCCACCGCCGATGCCGCCCGAGCCGGCGACATCGAGAACCTGCGTATCGGCAGCCTTGACGTCGATGGTGTCGATGGTGACGGTCGCGCCGGTACGGTTGTAAGCGGCAACGATCTTCAGGTCGGACGCAGCGGCAGCGTCGTTCTGCAGCAGGTTCGAGCCGGCGAAGTTGGCATTGGCGACCGAGGACTTGATCTGCGCCTGGATGGCGTTGATTTCGGTCGCGATCTTCTGCTGGTCTTCCTTCGAGGCGCTGCGGGCAGTGACCAGCTTGGTCTTGATCAGGTCGACCTGGTCCTTGACGTCGTTGATGGCGGTGTAGGCGGTGTCAACCTTGCCGGCGCCGAGGCCGAGGGCGTCCTGCACGGCCGAGTTGGCCTTGTTGTCGGACTTCATCGAGGTCGCGATCGACCAGTAAGCGGCGTTGTCGGAAGCGGTGGCAACGCGGTAGCCGGTCGAGATGCGGGCCTGCGTCTGCTCGAGGGATTTGTTGGTGTTGTTCAGGCTCTGCAGCGCGGTCAGCGCCGAGGCGTTCGTCATGATACTGGACATGGCTACTCGTACCTTGATTTTTACAGGGTGTTTTTGACATACCGGCTTTTCCGGTATGACGGAGCGGCATCATGCCAATGATCGTGAGACCCGATCACCCGCCATCTGCGAGCAATATGCGGGCAAGTCCCTACCAAAGGGCTAAACGGGACGGTTAACCGGAAATATATTGCATAAAATTTTAGCAAGGCGCCAAGGGCGCGCGGACGGTCAGGTGAAGGAGCGCACCAGGCTGCCGACAAGCAGGTTCCAGCCGTCGATGAGGACGAAGAACAGGATCTTGAAGGGCAGCGAAACGACGGTCGGCGGCAGCATCATCATGCCCATGGCCATGGTGATGGTGGCGACGATCAGGTCGATGACGAGGAACGGCAGCACGATCAGGAAGCCGATCTCGAAGCCGCGGCGGATTTCGGAGATCATGAAGGCCGGCACCAGGATGCGCAGGTCGACGGTGTCCCTGGCAACGACCTGGCCGCGTTCGCGGGCGAGATCGGCGAACAGGTCGAAGTCCTTGTCGCGGACATTGTGCAGCATGAAGGTGCGGAACGGGTCCGAAATCTTTTCGAACGCCTCGGTCTGGCTGATCTGGTTGTCCATCAGCGGCTTGACGCCGGTGTTCCAGGCCTGGTCGAAGGTCGGCGCCATGACGTAGAAGGTCATGAACAGCGACAGCGAGATCAGGATCAGATTGGCCGGCGTCGACTGCAGGCCGATGCCGGCGCGCAGGATCGAGAAGGCGATGACGAAGCGGGTGAAGCTCGTCACCATGATCAACAGGCCCGGCGCCACCGACAGCACGGTGAGCAGACCGAACATCTGGATGATATAGCCGACGGTGGCGCCGTCGGCCTTGCCGATGCCGCCGAGATCGAGCTGCTGGGCGGCGGCGACAGAGGTGGCGGCGACGACGATCGCGGCGGCGAGGACGAGTTTTCTCATTCGAGCAGCAATGTCCTGATCAGAACCTGTTTGGCATGGCCACCGCTGCGGATTGCGGCGCGCTCCTCGAGGTCGGCTTTCAAATGCTGGTAGCCGCTGGCGCCTTCGATCTGATGCATCTTCAGGGTGCGGACCATGGCAAGCAGGTCCTGGTGAATGCTTTCGGTAAGTTCCGGCGGCTGCGGCGCATCGTAGACCACCGACGCTTCCAGCCTTATCCAGGTGTCAGCAGGCGAAGCCAGATTGGTGGTGATCGGCGCCAGCTGGACAAGCGTCGGCCCGGTGCCGGGAGCATGTTCGGCCGCCTTGCTCGGTTGCTCGGCATTGGACTGGTTCTCCGGTGCGGCGGGCACAGGCACCGGTCCCCCGACGCCCTTCAGATAGCCGCCGGACATCCAGCCCATGCCGATCGCGGCGCCCGTCACCGCCAGCAGCATCGCAAGCTGGATGACAAGCGACGGGCCCTTTTTTTGCTGAACCTGTTCGACATTTGCCACGGCGCCGTTCTCCAGTCCTAAAAGGGGAGGACTTGGTCGAGGATCTGCTGACCGTAAGCGGGCTGCTGGATTTCGCTGACGCGGCCGCGGCCGCCATAGGAGATGCGCGCCTCGGCGATGCGTTCATAAGAGATGGTGTTTTCAGCGCCGATATCGGATGGACGCACCATGCCGGCGATGGTCAGCACTCTGAGCTCGTAATTGACGCGCACCTCCTGTGAGCCCCGGATCATCAGATTGCCGTTGGGCAGGACTTCGGTGACGACGGCGGCGACGTTGAGCTCGAGGTTCTCCGAGCGCTTGATTTCGCCGTCCGCATTGGTTTCGGTGGTGGAGCTCAGCCCCGCGTCGCCCTTGCCGCTGGTGGTGGCACCTTCCCATCCGAGGTTGACGTCATAGCCGAGCTTGCGCCCGGCGGTGCGGCTGCGATCGTTCTGGTTCTTGAAGTTGGCCTTGTCGTTGAGCTTGATCCTGACGGTCAGGATGTCGCCGTCGCGCAGCGCGCGCGGGTCGGTGAACAGCCGGCTCTGGCGGTCGTCCCACAGCGAGAATTTCTTCACCGGCGCGGCTGGCGTTTCGGGATAGGAGTAGGGCGCATTGACGCTGCCGGTAATGCCGGTGCCGACCGGCGACAGCGCCGGCTCCCTGCCGATCTCCCTGGGGTCGGAGGCGCAGCCGGCAAGTGAAGCCGTGGCGACCAGGGCGAGAATATGCGACTTCATGACGGATCTACCCTTCGGGCCGCGCTGGCCATGATGCCGGTGAGTGTGGCCGCTGCCTTCTGGTCCATCTCGTTGAGAATGACGCCGGCCTTGCGCGAATCGAGTTTCATCAGGATGGCGGCGGCGAGATCGGCGTTGACCATGGCCAGGCGCTCGGCCGCGGCATCCGGTTTCATGCCGGCATAGATCTTGACGACGCCATCCTCGGCGCGGGCCAGGAAGACTTCACGCCGTTTCAGCCATTGCTCGTATTCGGCGCGCTTGTCGTCCAGCGCCTTCATGCGCAGGTCGATGCCGGCCTGCAGCTGCTTCAGCTCTTCGGCCTGCAGCGCGTAACGGCGGTCGCGGGCGGCGTCGGCGATGTTGGAGCAGAAGCGCTGGATCTCGCTTTCATCGGGCACCTTCTCGCGGACCAGCTGCTGCACTGCCGCCGGCTGTTGCCCGCCAGGCAGAACCTGCCGCACCGCTTCTTCCGCGCGGACAGTGCCGCCGGCAAGGACGGTGGCGGCGATGACGCAAGCTGCCAAGGCTGCGCTGCGGCGGTGCTGCTTTTGGGAAAAGAAATCGATCATCGGCATGGCCTATTGGAGAACCAGATCGGCCTGCAAAGCGCCGGCCGACTTGATGCCTTGCAAAATGGCAATGATACCGTCCGGCTTGACGCCGAGACGGTTGAGGCCCGACACCAGCGTTTCGAGGTTCGGTCCGTCGAGCACATTGACGCGGGCGTCAGGCCGCGTGGCATCGATGGTGGTGAAGGGTTCCTCCGCTGTCACGCCCTTGGAGAACGGTTCCGGCTGGACGATCTTCGGCTGTTCGGTGATGCGCACGGTGAGCGTGCCGTGGCTGATCGCCACCCGCGAGATCTTGACCTCGTTGCCGATGACGATGGTGCCGGTGCGTTCGTCGATGACGACGCGTGCCGGCGTGTCGGTCTCGACCACCAAATTCTCGATCTCGGCGTAGAAGCGCGCCGCCGAAACATTCTTCGGCCGCCTGATCTGCACGGTACGTGCATCGCGCTCCGCCGCCACGCGCATGCCGAAGCGTTGCGAGGTGTAGCCGTTGATGGCGTCGGCGATGCGAACGGCAGTGGAGAAATCGGGGTTGCGCAATTGCAAGGTGAGCAGCGCCTGGTCCTCGAATTCGGCGCGCACCGTGCGCTCGACGATGGCGCCGTTGGGCACGCGGCCGGCCGTCGGCACGCCCTGCGTCAGCTTTTCGGCATCGCCTTGGGCAGTGAAGCCGGAAACGATGACCGAGCCTTGCCCGACAGCATAGATCTCGCCATCGGCCGCCTTCAGTGGCGTCATTATCAGCGTGCCGCCGGCAAGCGATGTGGCGTCGCCCATGGAGGAGACGTCGATGTCGATGCGGGCGCCCGACTGCACGTAAGGCGGCATGTTGGCGGTGACGATGACGGCGGCGACGTTCTTGGCCCGCGCGCTGCCACCTTCGGTGGCGATGCCGAGATTTTCGAGCATGGCGCGGATCGACTGTTCGGTGAAGGGCGAATTGCGCAGGCTGTCGCCCGATCCGGCGAGGCCGATGACGAGGCCGTAGCCGACGAGCTGGTTGTCGCGCGAAGCCTGCAGCTGCGCAATGTCCTTGATGCGCGATGCGACCTGGCCGGGTGGCAGAGAGCTTGGGCCGTTGGAGACCCTGAACATGCGGTTGGTGGTGGCCGGATCGTATTCGGGATCGACAAAGGCGCCGCCATTCTGGCCGGCAAGATCGCGCTTTTGCTTCGGCGTAAGACCGTCGGCCAGCGCCGGCTGCAGGCCGACAACGGCCGCGAGCAGAAGGGCAGCTCCGCGTCTCATGACGCGCTGACCCGGATGGTGCCGTCAGCCATCACCGTGCCGGAAAAGATCTTGCCGCTGTCTGTGTTGCGGACCTTTATCAAATCGCCGGCGGCACCCGGCTGCAGCGACACCGCCGTGGCCGAAATGGTGAGGTCGCCGGCGATGAAATAGACCTGCACGTCGGCGCCCTGTTCGACCAGCCAGGCGTCGCGGATGGCGGCGACCGGGATATAGCGGCCGGGCAGCAGCGTGCGCTTGGCGACCTTGCCCTGGAGTTCCATGGCCCGCGTGGCGACCGCATCTGGCCTGTGCTTGCCGGGGAGCAGCGTCACCGGTTTCAGCACGCCGGTGTCAATCATCTCGCCGGGATAAATGACCCGGTTGGGGATCAGAACGATCTCGCCGGTTGCCTGACTGCTCGCGACCTGAGTGGTGGTCTGCTGGTCTGCGCTCTCCTGGGCAAACGCCGGCCCACCGCCGGCCACCAGCGCCAGGATCAGCGCGGTGCGGCAAAGCGCGGAGCGGAAGGCCGGAGAGACCATCAAATCTTACCTGATGTTCTTGGACACGACGGAGGCCATGTCGTCGGCGGCCTGGATGACCTTGGAGTTCATCTCATAGGCGCGCTGCGCCGAGATCAGCTCGGTGATTTCCTTGACCGGATCGACGTTGGAGGCCTCGAGATAACCCTGCTCGACCGAGGCGAAGCCGGGATCGCCGGGCACGCCGACATTGGCCGGGCCGGAGGCCGGCGTCTCCTGGAACAGATTGTCGCCGAGCGGCGCGAGGCCTGCTTCATTGGCGAAGTTGGCGAGCTGCAGCTGGCCCAGCAGCTGGAGGTCGGTCTGGCCGTCGATGCGGGCAAAGACCTGGCCGGTCTTGTTGACGACAACTTCGATGGCATCGGTCGGCACGGTGATGGCCGGGATGACATTGGCGCCGTCGACGGTCACCAGCTGGCCGGTGGCGTTGGTGTTGAAGGCGCCGGCGCGGCTGTAGAGCGTGCCGCCGTCGCCGCCCTCGATCTGGAACCAGCCGCGGCCCGTCAGCGCCATGTCGAAACTGTTGCCGGTCGAGGTCAGTTCGCCCTGCGTATGGACGTTGCGCACCGCCGTCGTCTTGACGCCGAGGCCGATCGACACGCCTTCCGGCACAAGCGATGAATTGGAGCGGTTGGGCACGCCCTGCGTGCGGTCGACCTGGTAGAGCAGGTCGGAGAATTCGGCGCGCGCGCGCTTGTAGCCGGTGGTGTTGATGTTGGCGATGTTGTTGGCGATGACTTCCAGATTTGTCTGCTGGGCATTCATGCCGGTCGCTGCGATGGCGAGTGCTTTCACGGCAAGTTCTCCTCAGATGCCCATACGGCTGATTTCGAGATAGGCGGAGACGACCTTGTCGCGAATGGCGATCGTGGTCTGCAGGGCCTGCTGGGCGCTCATGACGGCGTCGACGACCTGGCGGGTGTCGGCGTCGCCCCTCAGCGCCTGGATCGACACCTGCTCGGCATTCTGCAAGGTGTTGACGGTCTTTGAAGCAGCCTGGCTCAGCGCTTCGGCGAAGGTGGTGCCGATTTCGCTGCCGGCCATCGGCGCCCTGATGCCCTGGAACAGGTCGGTCGTGGTATCGGCGCCACCGATCTCCGGCTTGAGGGGAAGCGATCCGATACCGCCAATGCCGCTGATCATTACTGGTTCCTCATCAGGTCGATGGTCATGGAGATCAGATCACGCGCCTGCTTGATGACCTGAAGGTTGGCTTCGTAGGAGCGGTTGGCCTCGCTCATGTCGGCCATCTCGACCAGCACGTTTACATTGGGCATCTTGACGTAGCCCTTGTCGTCGGCGGCCTCGTTGCCGGGCTGGAATTCGACGGGAAAGTCGCTGGGGTCGCGGTCGATGGAGTTGACCTCAACTGTCGTGCCACCCGAGGCACGGTCGAGTTCCGAGGCGAAACTGATGGTCTTGCGGCGATAGGGGTCGGCGCCCGGGGTGTTGCCGGTCGACTGCGCGTTGGCGAGATTTTCCGAAACGACGCGCAAACGGTCAGACTGGGCGCTGAGGCCGGACGCGGCGATCTTGAGGGCTGAGGTCAAGGCGTCCATTGTCAGCTCTTTACCGCCATCATCATCATCGAATGGAAGGCCTTGACGATCGCGGTGTTGAGCTCGAAGGAGCGGCGGACCTCGCCGGCCTTCATCAGTTCGTTCTCGACCACCACCGTGTTCTTCGAGGGCATGATGGCGCCGGTCGTCTCTTCTGGCTTGACCGTGAAGCCGGCATTAGTGGCGGCAGTGCCGAGGTGGCCTGCCTGGGTGGCGGTCAGCGACACTGCCGTGCGGTCGAGCACCTTCTCGAACGGCTCGACATCGCCGGCGGTGTAGCCGGGCGTGTTGACGTTGGCGATGTTGCCGGCAATTGCGGACTGGCGCACCGACAGCCATTGCGACTGCTTGGCGGCGAGATCGAAAAGGTTGATGGGCTCCATGGGGATCTCCAGGCTGGTACGTACAAGACTAGGCTGCCAGTCTTGCGCGGACCTTGCGCGGGCCAGGCGTAAGCCGGTGTGCCGCTATTTGGAGAGTTCGATCACCTGGTCGGTGCTGGTGACCATGACCCACTTGCCGCCGCGTTGCTCGATCGACGAGACGACGCTGGAGTCGGGCAGCTTCGAGCCGCGCTGGACGATCCACAGGCCGGCATCGTCCTCGATCATGGCGCGGCCATTGGCGACATGAACCATGCGAAATTTGGGATCCGCCGGGAAGGGCTGCTCGTCGACGCCGGGAGGCTGGGTCTTGTCCTCGGGGTCCTGCAGCGTGCCGGTGGCGAACAGGTCGACATCGGGAACATCGTTTGCCGTCAGCGGCTGACCGCTGTTTTCCATCTGCGAACCGCCGCTGACCCGCCCTGCATTGGTGCCGCTGCCGCCGAACTTGATCGCCTGCACGCCGAACTGGTCCTGATTGAAGAAGATATACCAGGGAAACAGCGCGCAGATCAGGCCGAGCGTGATGCCGAGCGCGGCAAAGACGATATCGCTGCGGCGGTCGGATTTCTTGTCGAGCCTGGGATATTGCGGCCTTGGCGGCTGCGGCCATTCGGTGACCGGGAACAGCCCGTCGAGAAGCGAGTCGCGACTGGTCTCGATAGCTTCTTTGGGGCCGGCGCGAGGGGTCCTTGGCAATTCAGGCTTGACGACGCTGGGCAAGGCAGGCTCGGCCAAGCGAGGCACAGTGGACTCGACTACGCTGGCTACCCTGGGCAAGAATGGCCTGGCGGCCCTGGCCAGAATGGCCTCAGCCTTGGCGGCCTTGTCGAGATCGGCCTTTGCCCTGACAGCTCTCGCTTCGTTGGCCCGGGCTTCTTCCGCGGCACTGGCCTCTGCGATCATCTCGCGCAAAAGCCGCTCGGTGTACTGAAGCTCAGTCTCCTGCATCGACACTTTGCTTGCCTTTCAGATGACGGGCGAGGTCGGAGAATGCGTCGCTCGAGGCGCGATCCCTGGGCGACTGCGTCAGCGCCTCGTAGATCAGCGGCACCTGGCGCACGGCAATATCGAGCTCGGCGTCGGCGCCGCCCTGATAGGCACCGAGCAGGCGGATGTCGCGGGTGTCCTCGAAGCGCGAGATCATCGATTTCAGCCTGGTCACCAGCATGCGTTGCTCGGGGCTCCATGCCTTGTCGGCGAGGCGCGAGATCGACGACAGCGGATTGACCGGGGGGTAGCGGCCCTGTTCGGCAATGGCGCGGTCGAGCACGACATGGCCGTCGAGGATGCCGCGTACCGAATCGGCAACCGGGTCGTTGTGGTCATCGCCGTCGACCAGCACCGAGATGATGGCAGTGATCGATCCCTGTCCTTTGATACCGGGGCCTTCAGCGCCAGGTCCGGCGCGTTCGAGCAGCTTCGGCAGGTCGGTGAAAACCGAAGCGGGATAGCCCCGGGCGACCGGCGGCTCGCCGGTGCCGGTCGCCACCTCGCGCAGCGCATGGGCAAAGCGGGTAATCGAATCCAGCACCAGCAGCACGCGATGGCCCTGGTCGCGAAAATGTTCGGCAACGCGCATGGCGGTATCCGGCGCGCGCCGGCGCATCATGGCGCGCTCGTCACTGGTGGCGACGACGGCGACCGTCTTGGCCATGCTCTCTGCGCCGATCGTGTCTTCGAGGAATTCGCGTACCTCGCGGCCGCGCTCGCCGATCAGCGCCACGACCACGGTGTCGAAGGCGTCGGCGCCGGCCAGCATGGCGAGCAGCGTCGACTTGCCGACGCCGGAACCGGCAAAGACGCCGAGGCGCTGGCCGAGGCAGAGCGGCGTGAAGATGTCGATGACCTTGACCCCGGTCGTGAAGGCGGTGCCGACGCGCTGCCGCGCCATGGCGCCGGGCGTTGTGCCGTCGCCGCTCGCAGCCTCGCCGATCCTGATCAGCGGCGGACCGCCGTCGATGACGCGGGTCAGCGCGTCGATGGCGCGCCCGCGCCACGAAGCATGCGGCGTTACCGTCAGCGGGCCGCGGCGAAACACGGCGTCGCCGATGCCGGCGTCGGCGCTGCGTTCGAAGGGGGCGATGACGACTTCGTCGCGGCCGATCCTGACGATCTCGCCGCGGCGCGTGCCGGCATTGCCGCGCTGTTCGACGAGGTCGCCAAGCCTGGCGACTTCAGACAGGCCGCGCACCTTGTAATGCGTTGGCGAAACCTCCGAAACACGGCCGCCGCGCCGCAGCAACGTCTCGGTGTCATCGAAGCGGCGCCAGATCCGCTCCAGCGCAGCCAGCCGGTTTTCCGGTGCTGTCTCCGGTTGCCGTTCAAGCGCGCGTATCGATGATTTGCTGCTCGACATGCTGCTACGACTTGGAGCCGAGCGTCTTGATGGCGTCGTCGGTCGAGGCATCGGTCTGGCGCATCAGCGCCGCCGTGTTCTCGAAGGCGCGCTGGACCATGATCAGGCGCGTCATCTCCAGCACCGGATTGACGTTAGATTCCTCGACATAGCCCTGCGCGACGCCGAGATCGGAACGGTCGGTGACCGGCTCCGGCGCACGCGCGGGCACGATGCCAGAATTGCCGTAGCGGACGAAATTCGGGCCGGGATCGAAATTGAACAGGCCGATGGCGCCGACGAGCTTGTCGCCCTGGCGCAGCGAGCCGTCGGCGCCCGCCTTGGGTGGGCCGTCGCGCGGGTCGAGCTGGATCGGCGCACCGCCGGCGTCGAGCACCGGATGGCCTTCGAGCGACATCAACTCGCCGTTCTCGTTCATCGAAAAACGTCCGTCGCGCGTCATCACGGTGCCGGCCGGGGTGTCGAT
Source organism: Mesorhizobium sp. M1143 (assembly GCF_040318435.1). NCBI lineage: Bacteria > Pseudomonadati > Pseudomonadota > Alphaproteobacteria > Hyphomicrobiales > Phyllobacteriaceae > Mesorhizobium > Mesorhizobium sp. M1143. The sequence continues at coordinate 13,042 of NZ_JAMYMJ010000001.1, forward strand.
GCCGAACCAGGCATCGCCCTGGACGGCGAAGTCGAACGGGTTGCCGGTCTGCGTCATCGCGCCATGCGCGCCGGACAAATAGGTCTTGCCGGAGGAGGCGAAGGACACCGATTTGGGGCCGCTGCCGGAAACGACATCCTCGAACTTCACGCCGGTGGCGCGAAAGCCGATGGTCGAGGCGTTGGCGACATTATCGGCGACGGTGTCGAGACGGCGCTCAAGCGCGATCTGCGAGGAAAGGGCGACGTAAAGGCTGTCCTGCATGGTGTTCTCAGAATCTCAGTTTCTGCATGGCCATCATCAGATCGGTCGAGATGCCGACGGTGGTCGGCTGCGCAAACAGCACACCGATCGATGTCTGGGCGGTCGAGGTCGGATGATTGATTTCCCAAAGGCTGGTGAAGCGGGTGAGGAATTTCTCGAGCTTGGCCGGGTCGGTGAAATCCGTGAGGTCGAGCTTTGCCTCGAAGGCCTGCGCCTGCTTGTCGATATCTGCGGCAGCGAAGGAATCGGGCAGGCCGATGGCGGTGCGTACCACGCTGGCCAGGGCCGTGTCGGCCAGCACGTCGTACCAGTTGGTGATGGTCGAGGCCTTGCGCTCGAAATAGAGCGCCAACCGCACGCCCTCATTGGTCTTGCCGGCGTCTTCTTCCAGGGTCTGGCGCATGTATTTGTCGACCACCGGCTGCTGCGACGGGCTGCGGGTCGTTGCCGCTTCGCCGTAGGCCTCGAAATTCAACGAGGTGGCGAGCCTGGCATAGGCCTTGTTGGAGAGCTTGTTGGCGACACTGGCGGGATCGCGGACACCGCCCTCAAGGACATCACGGACGAGATCCTTGTTGGTGGTCGCCGGATCGAGCCCGCTTGCGGACAGAGCATAGTTATAAAGGCGGCTGTCGGCCATCAGGTCGTCGACCGATTTCACCTTGGTGATGTTGGCGAGGTAGTAGCTGGTCTCGGCCTGGACGGCGTCCGCATTCGGCTTGATGAGGCCGAGACTGGACTCGGTCGTGTAGAGCTTCGGCGTGGTCTTCAGCACCGCGTCGCGCGTGGTCGTCTGATCGCCATACTGGGCAAAATCAAAGGCGCTGACGAAGTTGGCGTAGCTCTTGTCGGTCAACAGGTTGGCGGGACTCAACGGATCGGTGACGCCGCCATTGACCATGGTGCGGATCTGCTTCGTCGTCTGGGTCGATGCATCAAGCCCATAGGCAGCCATGGCGAAGGTCAGCAGGCGCTTGTCCTTCAGCAGGTCTTCGATGGACTTCACCTTGGAGATGTTGGCTGCGTAGTAGTCGGCCTCGCCCTTGATGTATTGCGCGGTCGGCTTGACGAGCAACAGTCCGGTTCCGCCGATCACAGCCTTCGGCACCGCCTGCTGGACGGCGTCGCGCGCCGTAGCCTGGTCGCCATATTGGGCAAAGTCGAAAGCCGCGACGAAAGCCGCATAGCCCTTGTTTGTCGACGTGTTTGCGGGGCTGTTCGGGTCGGTGACGCCGCCTTCCAGCATGGCCCGCACGGTCGCAGCCGGCTCGGCGTCGGCGTCCAGGCCGAACGCGGCCATCGCATAGGTGAGCAGGCGATCGTTGCCCATCAGGTCGTCGATCGATTTTACGTTGGAAATGTTGCTCAGGTAGTACGAGGTTTCGCCCTTGTAGTAGGTGAAGCCGTTCTGCGAAGGGCCGACCGAGACCTGGAGACCATAATTGTTGGTCACGCCCTGCTGTGCCGAATTGTAGCTCGTGGCATTAGCGCCAAGTGCGGCGAAATTGAAGGCCGACACGAACTCGGCATAACGCTTGTCGCTCAGTTTGTTGGCGAAGCTGTCGGAATCCGACACCCCTTCCTTCAGGGCTTTGACCATGAAGGCCTTGGCGTAAGCCATGTCGCCGAGACCGAAGGCTTTCATGGCATATTTGAACAGCCGGTCGTTCTTGACGAAATCGTCGATCGATTTCACGCTGCCGATGTTCGCGAGATAGTAGTCGGTGTCGCGCTTGGTGATCGGCTCCGCCTCGATGCGGTCGATCGCCTTGGGGATGTCCCTGGCTATGAGCTGGTAGCTGGTAAAAGTGCTCAACACGACATGCCTCCGGTCGCAGCTTCAAAAGCAAGACTATGCGGACTTGCTTGCGCGAGGCTGAATCGCCTCACCTTGTATGATTCAAGCCTCACACAAGGCACGGGGGCTATCGGTTAGGCCTGACGTGATGCGGAAGGATCTGGCGTGGGCATTCTGATCGGACTTGTGGTGACGCTCGGCTGTGTTCTCGGCGGCTTCATGGCGATGGGCGGCCATCTGCATGTGCTGATGCAGCCTTGGGAAGCGGTGGTCATCTGCGGCGCCGCACTTGGAACCTTTCTCGTCGCCAACCCGATGAAGACGGTCAAGGACACCGGCAGGGGTATCCTCGAAGCGTTCAAGCAGGCGGTGCCGAGGGAGCGCGACTATCTGGAGACGTTGGGCGTGCTGCACAGCCTGATGCGCGAACTGCGCTCGAAGTCGCGCAGCGAGGTCGAGGCACATATCGACAATCCGGAGGAATCGGCGATCTTCCAGGCATTCCCGACCGTGCTCAAGAATCACGATCTGACGAATTTCATCTGCGACTACTGCCGCATCATCATCATCGGCAATGCCCGCTCGCATGAGATCGAGGCGCTGATGGACGAGGAAATCCAGACCATCAAGTCCGACAAGATGAAGGCTTACCACGCGCTTGTGGCGGTGGGCGATGGTCTGCCGGCGCTCGGCATCGTCGCCGCCGTGCTCGGCGTGGTCAAGGCGATGGGCGCGCTCGACCAGTCGCCCGAAATCCTCGGCGGCCTGATCGGCGCTGCCCTTGTCGGAACCTTCCTCGGCATCTTCCTGTCCTATGCGGTGGTCGGGCCGGTCGCCACCAAGATCAAGACGGTGCGCGAGAAGAAGAACCGCCTCTATATCATCGTCAAGCAGACGCTGCTTGCCTACATGAACGGCGCCCTGCCGCAGGTGGCCATCGAGTTCGGTCGCAAGACCATCTCGTCCTATGAGCGGCCGACGATCGATGCCGTCGAGCAAAGCACGATGAACACAGCTTCCGCCGAGAAGAAAGCGGCTTGAGCCATGCATGACGACAGACAGGACCGCACGCCGTCATGACAAGTCCTGGCAGCCCCTCGCAAGCCCGCTCGCTGATCATTGAGCGTCTGGTCGGTGACAGCGGTGAGGCCGCTCATGTCATCGGCACCGGGCGCTCGATGGGCGAGCGCGCCCTGCCGCTGCTGCAGAAGAGCCTGGCCGGCGAACTCGGCGCACCGGTCACCGTCGACCTGCGCGCGGTCGAGATCAGCCGTGTTCCCGATGCCCGCACGAATGCCGGCGATGCCTTTGCCATGGCCATCATAGCATCGCCGACGTCTTCGGATGCGATGACGCTGGTGGCAGATGCGCCGGCCATCGCCGTGATGGTGTGCGCGCTGTTCGGCGGCGATCCGGATCAGCCGGTTTCGCCGATCGAGCGCGCTCTGTCGCAGATCGAGACCGATGTTGCGACCACGGTCTTCCAGGAAGTTGCGCAGGCGTTGAACGGATCAGGCCGGCGCTCGCTCGAGCTGCGGCTGCCGGTGCCGCGGGCGCTTTCGGGCAGCGAAGCCAAGCGCCGCGTGCTGCGCGATGGCGCGGCGGTGCGCATCGTCTTCGGCATCTCGACGCCGACCGACAGCGGAACGGTCACGGTGATGATCCCGCAGCGCATCCTGCTGGCCACACGCGGTATCGCCGATGTCCACGACAGCGAAGGCACGACCTCCGACTGGCGGGCACGTTTTTCCGAAGAGGTCATGCGCTCGACGGTGACGCTCGAAGCGACCATGCCGCTGGCCCGCCTGACGCTCGGCGATCTCGCCGGTTTCGAGCCGGGCCAGGTCATCGAGTTCGAGGAAACCGCGCAGTCGCACGCCAAGCTGAGCGCGCGCGACAAGACGCTGTTTGTCTGCGAGTTCGGCAAACTCGGGCAGAACTACACCGTCCGGATCAGGCATCCTTACGATGCCGGTCAGGATTTTATCGACGGGCTCATGCCGGGCTGACGCCGGGCAAGCTCAAGCATTTGGAGACGACTGATGGCCAAGACCAAGGTGGAAGCCAATATCGACCAGCCGGACGAACAGCTCGACCGCGCCATCGAGGAATTGCGCGGTGTCCTCCAGGAGGAGGAAAAGCGCCCCGACGCCGCCTTGCGGGCTGCCACGTCCGGCGCCAATTCGAACATCATCATGAGCATCCCGGTCGATGTGCAGATCATCCTCGGCAGTACGGAAATGCCGGTGTCGGACCTGATGGCGCTGCAGAAGGGCTCGACGGTGGCGCTCAACCGGCGCATCGGCGAACCGGTCGATGTCGTGGTCAACGGCCGCAAGATCGCGCGCGGCGAAATCACCGTGCTGGAAAGCGATCCGTCGCGCTTTGGCATCAGGTTGACCGAAATCATCGCTGCCGCCAAGAGCGCCTGAGGATTAGACGACATGCGGTCTCAGCAGCGATCGGAGCTTATGCCATGACGACGCCGGTGACGCTCACGCGCCCGCAAAAGGCCGCCGCCATCCTGGTGGCGATGGGCAAGCCTTCGGCCAGCCGGCTGCTGAAATTCTTCAAGCAAGAAGAACTGAAGGCACTGATCGAAGGGGCGCGGCTGCTGCGCACCATTCCGCAAAGCGACCTCGAACGCATCGTTGCCGAATTCGAGGCCGAGTTCACCGAAGGTGCGGGCCTGCTCGATTCCGCCGACCGGATGGACACGATCCTCAATGAATCGCTGTCGCCCGAAGAGATGAGCGCCATCATGGGCGACAAGCGCTTCGAGGTTGCGCCGGAAGGACCACCGCCGATCTGGCCGGAGCTGGAAAAGCTCGAGCCGACGCGTCTGGGCACGTTCCTTGCCGCCGAGCATCCCCAGACCGCGGCCATGGTGCTGTCGAAGCTTGCGCCGCAGGCCGCCGCCAACATTCTGCTGACGATGGAAAAGCCGATGCGCAGCCAGATCATCAAGCGCATGGTGACGATGGCGACCATTCCGGACGCGGCGACCAGGATCATCGAGAACCAGCTGCGCGCCAGCGTGCTGGCGCAGACAGCGACCAAGGACATCTCGGCGGGACAGGCGCGCGTCGCCAGTATGCTCAACGAGATGGACAAGCCTCAGTTGGAAGAGGTCATGCAGGATCTGGAAGAGGCCGGCACGCCGGACCTCGGCGGTGTCCGCTCCAGGTTGTTTGCCTTCGACGATCTGCCGCTTTTGACGCAGAAGGCGCGGGTGCTTCTGTTCGACGGGCTGTCGACCGAACTGATTACGCTGGCGCTGCGCGGTGCACCACCCGCATTGACGGAATCGGCGCTCTCGGCGATCGGCGCACGGTCGCGGCGCATGATCGAGTCCGAGCTCGGACAGGGCTCGGAAGGCATTCAGCTTGCCGACATCATGACGGCGCGCAAGAACATCGCGGTGGCGACAATCCGGCTTTCGCGCGAGGGGGCTTTCGAACTGCCCTCATCGCAGCAGAGCGAAGCGGCTTAACGCCGAGCGCTGAATGGCTGAAGCGGCGGACAAAGACTCCAAAACCGAAGACGCGACCGAAAAGAAGATCCGCGACACCGTCGAACAGGGCAAGCTGCCCCATTCGCGAGAGGCCGCACTTCTGGCGTCCTTCATCGCCATACTGGTGTTCACCGTCTTCTACGCCAAGGACGCGGTCGTTGATCTCGGCATGTTCCTGTCGATGTTCCTGGAAAAGCCCGAGGCGTGGCCGATGGACACCGAGACCGACGTCATCGCGCTCTACAAGACCGTGATGATGGAGATCGGCCATGCCGTTGTCAGCCTGCTGGCGCTGCTGGTGGTGGCCGGCATCGGCGCCTCGGTGCTGCAGAACATGCCGCAATTCGTCGGCGAGCGGATCCGGCCGCAGCTGTCGCGCATCTCGATAGCCAAAGGCTGGACCAGGATGTTCGGCATTCAGGGCTGGGTCGAGTTCCTGAAATCGCTGGGCAAGCTCGGCTTCGCCAGTATCGTGCTCTACTTCACGCTGTCGCAGGACTACCGCCAGCTCCTGGCCGGCATGATCACCAACCCCGTCGCTTTCGGCCTCGTCATCAAAAGCATCACCGTCGACATATTGGTGGCGATCGTCTTCGTCATGGGGCTGATCGCGGCGGTCGACGTCGTCTGGTCGCGCTTCCACTTGAAGCAGGATCTGCGGATGACCAAGCAGGAGGTCAAGGACGAGTTCAAACAGTCCGAGGGCGACCCGATCATTAAGTCCCGGCTGCGCTCGCTGGCGCGTGACCGGGCGCGCAAGCGGATGATGACGGCGGTGCCGCGCGCGACGCTGATCATCGCCAATCCGACGCACTTTTCCATCGCGCTCAGATATGTCCGCGACGAGGATTCAGCACCCCTGGTGCTGGCCAAGGGCCAGGACCTGGTTGCGCTCAAGATTCGCGAGATCGCCAAGGAGCACAACATCCCGATCTTCGAGGACGTGGCGCTCGCCCGCTCCATGTACAAGCAAGTTTCGGTTGATAGCGTGATCCCGTCGCAATTCTACCAGGCCGTCGCCGAACTGGTGCGGATCGTCTACTCCAAAAAGGCTGAGCGGAGACAAATTTCATGAACCGCCAACCGCACGCAAAATCCCGCGAACTCATCGTCGCCAAGGCCATCGAGCAGGTGGTCGACGAGTTGCGGCTGATCGATGTCGCCGACTACATCGCTTTCATCCGGCTCGAGCATTTCGCTTGCCTGTCGGATCTGGTGGATTCGGCGGTGGAGCTGTTCTTCCTGCCGGGCACGCTCAGGCTCGGCCATGGCGGAGAGGCACATGTCGACTGGAGCGGCAGCCCGCGCATCGTGCTCGATCTCGAGCTTCGGCCGCCGGGCGTCACCGTCTATTTCCAGCTGACGCTGAGCGAGGAGAGGTCTTCGGTCGCGGTCAACTATGTGTCGTTCGAGAAGCCCGGCGAAGACCCCGAGCACAACACCGCCTTGCTGGAGACAGTGATCGAAGAGGCGCGGATTCGCCGGACCGAGCCGTTGGCATTTTAGCGGCAAAGTCTGAGACGTGTACCCGCAGGGTATGGCAGGTACCGTTCGCGGCAGACATAGAGAACTAAATCTGCGATATGGTCGTCCTAGCCGGTCCGAGACGGTGCCAAGCGTTGCGCGCCTCGATCATCTCGCGGTCTGATCCGGGGGTGTAGTAGCGACGATCAAGCCAGAACGAGCGCTCAAGTTCGGTTTTGCCTGATCGGGTACCTGGATCGCGGCCCATGCGGACACGAACCTCGTCCAGCGACACGACATAGCACACCGGTTCGGCGCTGCGCGCAAACGCGACAAACATCCACCATCGGGTAACGTGCTTCTCAGGCTGAAGGCCAAGGAACGTGTCCTGTGGTTTTGCTGCATGAGCCTTAACCTGAATCGGATGCTGGGTGTTCTCGTCTTCGGACACGGCGAACATATCGGCACCTTTTGCGTTCCGAACCGTGAGCATGACATTCCAGCCAATCCGCGACAGCTGCCACGCCACATAGTAGACGCCGATGTTCCCCGTGACTTGTTTGTCATTGCTCAACGTTGTTCTCCCAAAACCGCTTTTTGGGCAACTCGGATCACTCGATCAGCCCCAGCCGCAGCGCCTTGGCCACCGCCTGGTTGCGGTTGACCGCGTTGAGCTTCTGCGTCGACTGGGTGAGATACTGGTTGGCGGTGTGGACCGACAGCTTCAGCAGCCTGGCGATCTCTTCGCTGGTGTTGCCGTTGGCGGTCAGCTTCAGGCACTCCAGTTCACGCTTGGAGATCGACCGCATCCGGCCGGCATCGTTCGGACGAATGCGGGCGACGGCGGCGAACAGCGAAAAACAGCGGGCGTGGATTTCGTAGAGCGTGTCCTCCGGCAGAGCGATCGTCGAGCCGAGGAACACCACCAGCCCGCAATGGCCGCGATCGGCATGGACGGGAAAGGCAATGCCGTTGGTGCCCGGCGCCAGCGGCGCCGTCCGCTCCGCCCAGGCGAGGTTCTGGAAGACGGCGTCCGAGCCGGCGATGCCGTCATCGGCCCACCAGCGCGGCGCTGTCGAGGCGCCGCTGTGGCGCACCATCTCCTCGCCATTGGCGCCGGCGATGAACTTGGTTGTCACCGCAGTGGCTGGATAGTCGGAATCGAAGCTCGGCACCAGGCGCGCCCGTTCCGGCGAGGGGCTGACGAAATAGAGGCCAAACGCCGACGCGTTGATGTCGACGGCGATCCAGCGGCAGCGGCGCACCGCGTCCGGGATGGTAACGGCATGGTGCGTCTCGGAACCGATGGAGAAGGCGCCGAACGGATTGCGCTGCTCGTTGAAAAGGGCTTCGGCCGCCGCCTTGATGTCAGCGTGTTTCAAATGATGCCGCTCCTGATCGCCGTGGCGATGGCCATAGCGCGGTTCGAGGCCGCGAATTTCTGGATGGCGTGGGTGATGTAGCTGTTGACGGTGTTGGACGAGACCCCGAGGATCACCGCGACCTCATCGGTGGTCTTGCCTTCAGACACCCAGAACAGGCACTCGCGCTCGCGGTCGGACAACGGGTCCTGCATGGCGGCGGCGGCGATCAATTGCGGGATGGCGGACAGCGCGTAACAGCACTTCAACTGAGCCTTCATCAGCGCCGGCTGGTCGATACTGCCGGCCTCGGCCGCCGAGAAAAGCGCAAACAGCCGCTGGCGACCGACATTGAGCCGCAGTGAATAGACTTCGGCATGGCCAAGCACGTCGAGCAGGCGCGCCTCTTCGCCGGTGAGCAGTCCGCCGGCGTCGGGCGCCGCGGCGGCGACCAGTGGCCTCGGGCGGATGCCAGGTGCAACGGTCAGCGGTCCCTGGGCAAGGCCGGCGATCAGCCGCTTGCCGATCAGTTCAATGGCGTCGAAGATCCAGTTGGATGAGACGATGCGGGCGTCGTTGCGATCTTGGTCGTGGACGATGGCGACGAGCATGTAGCTGTCGGCGCCGATCTCGGCGGCAAGCTGCATGAAAAAGGAGGTGAGATCGCCGCGCGATTCAAGGCGCGAGCCTAACGTATCGGATTGGAGAAGCGCGGCGGAACTGCTCATTGGATGCTTTGGTTGTATGTCATGGCCGGAGTCTTTTCTTGAGCCCGGACGCTGGGGTTGGCAGCGGCCGAACTTGAAGACGCATCACGTTTACGAAGCACTCACACGGCGCGGCGGTCGCGCTGATCGCCGAATCCATTCAGGGAACGCGAAGCCGTCCGCGTCTGGTGCCGGTCATTGGCCGGAACTTGAGACTTTGGGTGGTCGCCGCGCCCCCCAAGGACCGGCTGATTCGGGTCTAATCTACCCGCAGATGAATCCGACATCAAACGCGATTTGACAAAATCAATATTATTGGACTCAAGCGACTCAGGGGCGGCTTTCGCGGCCTTTTCCGCCGCAAAAGGCCTGAAACGCCGACACGAAAAAGCCAGAGGGTGTTGCGATACTGCCGTATCGAGGGCCGATCGATTCCGATAGGGTCTCGGCAGCCGGGAGGGGTGGGCATCCCTTCGGTCATACGGCGGATTTGGCGGCGCTTGCTCGCGGCCATCAGCATCGGGGGTCATGATGAAGCAGGTTTTCCTGGCGTTCACGGTGGTGCTTGCGGTTCTTGCCGGCATGGCAGCGCCCGCCAAGGCTGAGCCGACCGTTACCTATGCGCTCGACAACGGGCTGCAGGTGGTGCTGGTGCCCGACCATCGCGTGCCGAAGGTGGTGATGAACCTGCGCTACCGCGTCGGGTCGATGAATGAACCCGCGGGACGCTCGGGCTTTGCGCATCTGTTCGAACATCTGATGTTTTCCGGCACGCCGGCCTGGCCGAACGTGTTCGGCGCGCACGCCGCGCTCGGCAACGAGATCAATGCCTGGACCACCGAGGACGGCACGGTTTATTATGTCGACGGGCTGTCGTCGTCACTGCCGATGATCTTGTCGCTTGAGGCAGACCGCATGGCCAATCTCGGCCGCTCGGTGACTCAGGCCAAGCTCGATCTGCAGCGCTCGGTGGTCAAGAACGAGATGCGCCAGAACGTGCTCGACAAGGCCGGCGCATCCGGCTGGGAAGCTTTCTGGTCCGGGCTGTTCCCGAAGCCGCATCCCTATAGCCGCATGGTCATCGGCTCGGTCGCCGATCTCGATGCGGCGACGCTCGACGATGTCAGGGGTTTCTTCAACAGCTACTATCTGCCCAACAATGCGGTGCTGGTGCTGGTCGGCGACTTGGAGATCGACGACACCAAGGCGCTGATTGCCGACACGTTCGGCCGCGTGGCGCGCGGCGCCGATGTGGCGCGGCCCGCCGTGCCGGCACCGACGCAAGCCCGGCTCAAGCTGGTGCTCGAGGATCGTGTGCCAAGCCCCATCGTCGTGGTCGGCTTCAGTGGCCCGGTGGCGCAGTCGCCCGACAATGGTGCGCTCAGCATTGCCGCCGAACTGCTCGGCAACGGCGAATATGGGTTTTTGCGCAACCGGCTGGTTTCGCAGTTGGGCATTGCCACCTATGCCAGCGCGAGCTGGACCGGCGGTCTGCTCGGTGGCCGCTTTACCTTCGAGGCGGGTGCCGCCGAAGGTGTGGCGCCGGAAGCGCTGGAAAGCGCGATGAAAACGGCGTTTGCGGATTTCCTGAAGACCCCGCTCGATCCGGTCGATGTCGAGCGTGCGCGCACCGGCATCTTGCAGGCAGCGCGGCTCGGCAGCGAAGCACTGAAGGATCGCGCCGGCGTCGTCTCCTACAATGCCGACGTGCTCGGCGATGCGCAGAGCGCGCTGGTCGACGACCCGCGGGTGAAGGACGCCAGCGTGGCGGGCGTCGAGGCAACGATGAAGCGGCTGTTGAAACCGGAAGACGCCAGCATACTGGTGCTGAAGCCCGGCCCGCGCGGCGGCTATCCCGATGCACTGATCGGGTCGTCCGGCACACCGCAGCCGTTCACCGCGCCGGAGCGAGCGGCGATCGACATTCCGAAGCATGCGGCCGGGCAAGCGCCTTCGGCAACACTGCCCGCCATGGAAACGGCGACGCTCTCGAATGGCATCAAACTCGTCCACTACACAATGCCGGAAGCGCCGATGGTGTATGTCGCGGCCAGTGCCGCCGGCGGCTGGAACAGCGTGCCGGGAGGCAAGGAGGGATTGCTGGAACTTGCAGCAAGCATGGCGACACGCGGGGCCGCCGATCGCGGCTCGGCTGATTTCGCCAAGGCGGCCAGCGACATCGGCGCCGGCGTCGGCCACCAGGCCGGAACGCTGACCACGATGATGACGCTTGGCGTGCCGCCGGAAAAGCTCGACCAGGGTATTGGCCTGCTCGCCGACGCGGTGCTGAAGCCTCGTTTCGACAAGACCGAATGGACGGTGCTGATGGCGCAGACAGTCGACTGGCTAAACGGCCGCGAGGCGGATCTGCCCGGCGTTGCCGGCCGCATGGCAAAGGCGACGCTGATCCCGCAGGTGCCGGGCAAGGCAGCGGTGGACTGGTCGGCAAAGGCGCTGGCCTCGATCTCGCTGGACGAGGCGAGGGACGCATTCAAGGCGGAGTTCACGCCGAAGGCGGTGACCTTCTACAGCGTCGGCCCGATGCCGGTCGCGACCGTCACCGCCAGCCTTGAAAAAGCATTCGGCGCGTGGACAAGCGACACCGCCGGCTATGCCGTCGAGCCGTCGCCGGCGGCGCATTTTAACGGGGGACAGAAAGTGCTGCTGGTGCCCGAACCCGGCGCCAGCCAGTCGGCGCTGTTCGTGGCGCGGCCGGCGCCCGGCACCGACGAGAACGAGCGCGCTGAATCGACCGCGGTCTCCAACCTGCTTGGCGCCGATTTCTCCAGCCGGCTGAATTCGGTGATCCGCGAGGAGAAGGGCTACTCCTATGGCGTGTCGAGCTATCTGATGAGCCCGATGAAGGCCGGCTCGGGATTGGTCGTGGCAACCACCGTCGAGCGCGCCAACACCGGGCCGGCGATTACCGAAATCCTGAAAGGATTTGCCGGCCTGACCACCTTGCCGGTGGCGCAGGACGAGGTCGACCGCACGGTGACTGTCTATCGCCGGGCGCTGGCTGGATCGGCCGAGACGTCGGCTGGTCTGTTCTCCTCGCTGATTGACGCGGTCGGCAGCGGATCGACGCTGGAGGACCAGCAAACCCGCATGGCGGCGCGCACAAAGCTGACGCTCGATGCGGTTCAGAAACAGGCGCTGGCCCTGGCGTCGCTCGATCCGTCGCTGATCGTGGTGGCGGGCGACCCCGATGTGGTGATGCCGCAGCTTGCCGCTATCGGTTTCAAGGACGTCGAGATCGTCAAGCGTGACGAGGCTGGTGAAGAGACGGCGATGCGGGCGCTCGATCTTCTCGGGGGCAATCGCCAGGCGCCGCTGTCTGCCTCGCCGTGGCGGGTTGGCGATGGCGGCACGACGCGCGCGGTGCACGCCTGCGCCGGCGAAGGGATTGCGGCGCGCAGATCCACGCCGATTGACGGGCTAAACGCGCAGCCGCCGGCCGCGTTGTAATTTTGGGATAACTTTGTTTCGGGGGAAACGATGAGCGATTCATTTCGGGAAGTAACGTCCGTCTCGTGGTTCGGGCGGATCAAGCGCGCGGTCGGCGGGGTCATCTTCGGCCTTATCCTGATCGTGCTGATGGTGATCGGGCTGTTCTGGAACGAAGGCCGCGCCGTGCAGACGGCGCGCTCGCTGGCCGAAGGTTCTGGAGCGGTGGTTTCGGTCGGCGCCGACAGCGTCGATACCGCCAATGACGGCAAGCTGGTTCATGTCAGCGGACTGGTGACGGCGGACAGCGGTCTGGCGGATCCGGATTTCGGCATTGCGGCGCAAGGGCTGCGGCTGTCGCGCAGCGTCGAGATGTATCAGTGGAAGGAAGAGTCCAAGTCGGAGACGACGAAGAAGCTCGGCGGTGGCGAAGAGACGGTGACCACCTACAGCTATTCCAAGGTGTGGGACGACAGCCAGATCGACTCCTCCGATTTCAAGAAGCCGGACGGCCACCAGACTCCGCCGATGGAAATCCACGGCCGGACCTTCCAGATTCCTGAGGGCAAGCTTGTCGCCTTCGATCTCGATACGCCGGTGCTGGACCGCATCGAGGGTGACAAGGACTATTCCCTGTCAGCCGACCAGTCGGCGGCGATAAAGGCTGCCTATACCGGAACGAAACCGCTCAGCATCGTCGATGGCAAGATTTATCTCGGCAATGACAACACGAAGCCCGCTTTGGGCGACTATCGCATCGGCTACGAACTGGCGCCGCTGGGCGTGATCAGTATCATCGCGCGCCAGGCCGGCAGCCGCTTCGAGCCCTACCAGACGCAAGCCGGCGATGCGCTGCTGATGGTCGACACCGGCAACGTCCCGGCCGAAAAGATGTTCGCCGACGCCGTCAGCGCCAACACGCTGATCACCTGGCTGCTGCGCGGCGCCGGCTTGCTGTTGCTGACCATAGGCTTTGCGCTGTTCCTCAGCCCGATCGGGGTGATCCTCGATGTCATACCCTTCCTCGGCAGCATGGCGCGGATGGGTACCGGCATTATCGCCTTCGTCCTGGCGATCCTGGTCGGCACGGTGACGATTGCGATTGCCTGGTTCTGGTACCGGCCGTTGCTGGCGGTGGCCATCCTGGCGGCAGGCGTGATTGCGGCGGTGATTGTCTACCGCATCGGCCGGTCGCGAAGGCCAGCCGTTCCGGTGGTTGCACCCAACCCGGCTGCGGCCGCCTAGATGGTCGGGGCGGCCGGAGCCGCCCCATATCTCCTTGGCGCAATTCCGGCCGGAAAACCGCCTCACACTTATCCTGGAATTGCTTTCCTATTTGTCCTCGAAGCCGGTGAGCACGCCGACGGCGTTGATGCCGATCTCCTCGACGGCGTAGCCGCCTTCCATCACGAACAGCGTCGGCAGGCCGAGCTTGGCGATGCGATGGCCGATCTTCGGATAGTCCGGGCTTTTCAGCTTGAACTGGCTGATCGGGTCCTTCTCGAAGGTGTCGACGCCGAGCGACACGATGACGATATCGGGGGCGTAGGCGGCGAGCTTGGCGCAAGCGTCCTCCAGCGAGGCGTTCCAGGCGTCCCAATTGGTGCCGAAGGGCATGGGATAATTGACGTTGAAACCTTCGCCGGCGCTGGCGCCGCGTTCATCGGCATGGCCGAGGAAGAACGGATACTCCACCATGGGATCGCCATGCAGGTTGAGAACCTGCACGTCGGCGCGTTCATAGAAGATCTCCTGCGTGCCATTGCCGTGGTGATAGTCGACGTCGAGGATCGAGACGCGTTTTGCGCCCTGATCGAGGAACCACTGCGCGGCGACCGCGGCATTGTTGATGTAGCAGTAGCCGCCCATGAACCCGGCACCGGCGTGATGGCCGGGCGGGCGGCAGAGCGCGAAGGCCGACCGCTCGCCACCCTTGACCAAGGCCGCCGCCGTCAGCGCCACGTCATAGGACGATTTGATCGCGGTCCATGTGCCTTCGACGAAGGTGGCGCCGGCGTCGAAGGAATAGTAGCCGAGCAAGGCGTCGACGCGCTTGGGTGGCACGTCGCCGCGCAGGCCGCGCGTCGGCCAGGTGAAGGGCATCGCCGTGCCCTCGAAGCCGGCGGCCTTCCACGCCGGCCAGACGGTCGGCAGGAAGTCGATATAGTCGGCCTTGTGGATGCGCTTGGCGGCTGTGAGATCGTGCTCGACCGGTCCGATGATCGGCCCCAGCTTCTCGCTCTCGACCCGCGCCTTGATGAACTCGGCCCGCGACGGCTTTTCGAAACCCGGCACGATTGCCGACGTGACCAGTTCCATCTGGCCGGCATGGCCGGCATGAAGCGGCGAATAGACAGTCTTCATGAATTTCCTCTCGAAATAGCGAAATCAGTCAAGGTTGAGATAGGGGGTGACCAAAGCGAGCCACATTCTTTCCACATCGTCCTCGATGAGGTCGTATGTCTTGCGATCCCGCTTCAACCCCACAAGCCGGCAGGCGTGCCCGACATCCATCATCAGCACGCCGAGCCGGCTGGCGATCTTGTCTTCAAGGGCCGGGTTCACATGCTGCAGCCACGCGGCGTAAAGCGCGATGATCTGCTCGTCATATTCGTCCTGGATCGGCCTGAGGTCGGCATTGCCGGATATCGCCTCGATCACCGGCATCAGGGTGGCGTTTTCGAGATATATTCTGGAGGTATCGATGAAGAGCTTGCGCACCTCCTGCCGAAACTCGTCGCGGTTGGTGGGTGGGGTGACCTCGATGCGCCTGGCGATCACCTCGGGAAACGACGACAGCCAGCGCCGGGCGAGGTCGAGGAGAATGGCTTCCTTGTTGGGAAAGTACTGGTAGACCGAACCGACCGACAGGCCCGCGCGCCGGGCAATGGCGAGCGTCGTCGGCGCCTTGGTTCCTTGCTCCCGCGTCAGGATCAGCGCAGCGTCGAGTATCCTGTCGACCACCTTGCTCGACCGTTCCTGCCGCGGCTGCTTGCGCGGTTCGAGCGCCATCCTGGTTTCGCGGCTGAGACTGCGCTTCACGGATTGATGCCTTCGTTCCCTGCCGGTTTCAACACAGGTCCCGGTCTCAACATTGGCGTGGTGTGTTGTCCACAATACATTCGAAATTCGGCACGTTGACAAACGCGAATAATTAGTCGCATTCTTTTATCCACGCTGTTTTGAGAGATCACAAGGGGAATTTCGAAACAGCGCACTGGCATCAGTTTTCGTCCGATAACGCCGCTCCAGCGGAGTGGCAGCTTGTCGGACAAGAGGGTTGTCGGTCTCAGCCAGTCGTCAAAAGCGCGGAGTCGCGATGTCTGTCACGGGTGCGGGTCAAAATGCTGATCTGATCGTCATCAATGGTCGCGTGCGGACCATGGACGATGACAATCCCGCCGCCGAGGCGATTGCCGTCAAGGACGGCGCCATCATCGCCATAGGCAACCACGCCGCCATCGAAAAACTCAAGGGAACGACCACAGAGGTGATCGACGCCAAGGGCGGTTCGGTCCTGCCCGGTTTCATCGAAACCCACATGCATCTGTTCTCGGGAGGGGCCGAGCTCGCGCATCTTCAACTCGGCGGTATCCATGGCTTCGAGGCGCTTCAAAGCGCCATCCGCGACTACGCAACGACGCGGCCGGAGGCGAAAATGCTTGTGGGCCAGGGCGTCGACTACACCGTGCTCGGCGACGAGCGGGTGACACGCCATCATCTCGACGCCATCCTGCCCGACCGCCCCTTCTGCATGGCGGCGCCCGACCACCATACGATGTGGGCCAACACCAAGGCGTTGGAGATGGCCGGCATCCTGAAGGGACGCACGCTCGGTCCGGGCAACGAGATCGTGATGGGTGACGACGGCCTGGCCGCGGGCGAATTGCGCGAGGGCGAGGCCTTCGGTCCGGTGCTCGACCTTGCCGGCGAAAGCCGGGTGCGGTTGGGGCTGTCGACCGGCGGCGAGCCGGACCCAATGCCGTCGGCCGCCGAGCGGGCCGCTGACCGTGACATCATGCGGCGCGGACTTGCCTGGTGCGCGCGCCACGGCATCACCTCGATCCAGAACATGGACGGCAATCTCTACCAGCTCGAATTGCTTTCCGAGATCGAGGCCGAGGAAGGCCTGCCCTGCCGCGTCAAGATCCCGTTCCACTACAAGAATTTCATGACGCTCGACATGCTCGAGAAGGCATCCGTCATGGCCGAGCGCTACGACAGCGAGTGGCTGTCATCGGGCATGGTCAAGGTGTTCTATGACGGCGTGCTCGATTCCTGGACCGCTGTTATGGTCGAACCCTATGCGGATCGTCCCGACTGGGTCGGCGAGCCGCTGTTCACGCCGCAGCAATTTATCGATCTCGCCGTGGCTATCGACAAACGCGGGCTGCAGATCGCCGTGCACTCGATCGGCGACGGCGCGGTGCGCGCGGTGCTCGACGGTTACGAGGCGGCGCGGAAGGTCAATGGCAAGCGCGACAGCCGGCACAGGGTTGAGCACATCGAGGTCACCACAGCAGCCGACGTGCCGCGTTTTGCCGAACTCGGCGTCATCGCCTCGATGCAGCCGTCGCATCCGCCCGGCGCCATGGATTTTCCGCTGGAGCCGACGGTGTCACGCATCGGGCGGGACCGCTGGCCGCTGAGCTATGCCTGGCGCACCCTGAAAAGCGCCGGCGCCCATGTCGTGTTCGCCTCGGACTGGCCGGTGGCAGCGATCGACCCGATCCTGAGCATTCAGGCGGCAGTGCAGCGCAAACCATGGGCAGAAGGCGATCCTGACCAGAGTTTCTCGCTGCAGGAAGCGATTGCCGCCTACACGGTCGAGGGCGCCTATGCCGAATTCGCCGAGCATCGCAAAGGCGTTCTGAAACCCGGCTACATGGCGGATCTGGTGGTTTTGTCGGCCGATATCGAGAAGACGGCGCCGGCCGATCTGCACAAGCTGCGACCGGTGACGACGGTCTGCGGTGGCAAGGTCACCTACCAGGCCTGACAATGGCATGCGGCTTGCACAGCTTGCCGCTTGCAAGACGAAATGACTGACTGAACTGTGATTCAATGCCGGACTTGCCAACCTACCGGCCGTGTGGTCACATCGAACAGGGGAAAAACTCCGCCAGCAAGAGCGGGGTCAACAGTGAGGCGTATCGTGCCGGAAAAACCGGATCGGAATGCAATTGAAGTCGTAAACGTCAGTAAAATTTTCGGATCGGGTGAGGGGCAGGTCGCTGCCCTCGATACGGTCTCGGTATCCATCCGCGAGAATGAGTTCTTCACCCTGCTGGGACCATCCGGCTGCGGCAAGACCACGTTGCTGCGGCTGATTGCCGGCTTCGACTTTCCAACCGCCGGCGAAATCCTCCTCTACGGCCAGGACATCGCGCCGTTGCCGCCCTTCAAGCGACCGGTCAACACCGTCTTCCAATCCTACGCGCTGTTCCCGCATATGACGGTCGCCGACAATATCGGCTTTGGCCTGGAAATGCTGGGCAAGCCGAAGGCCGAGATCAAGGCGCGCGTCGCCGAGATGCTGAAACTGGTGAAGATGGAGGCGCTGGCGGGCCGCCGCACCAGCCAGATCTCCGGCGGCCAGCAGCAGCGCGTGGCGCTCGCCCGGGCGCTGGCGCCGCAGCCCAAGGTGCTCCTGCTCGACGAACCGCTCTCGGCCCTGGACTACAAGCTGCGCAAGGAAATGCAGATCGAATTGAAGCGGCTGCAGCACGAGACGGGCATCACCTTCATTTTCGTCACCCACGACCAGGAGGAAGCGCTGACCATGTCGGATCGCATCGCGGTGATGTCGTCGGGCAAAATCCTGCAGGTCGGCTCGCCGCGCGACATCTACGACCGGCCGGCCGAGCGTTTCGTCGCCGACTTCATCGGCGAGTCGAACTTCCTCAAGGCGGATGTGGTTAGCGCGACTGGTGGCCGGGCGACGGTGAAGCTGCCGTCTGGTGTGGAAATCCCAGCCTCGCTGCCGGAAGGCTTCAGCCCCAGCGGCAAGGTCACCATCGTCGTGCGTCCAGAGCATGCGCAGTTGGGCACGGCCAGCCCGAGCGCTTCGCTGTCCGGCACCGTCGAAAACATCGTCTATCTCGGCACCGACACGCACTTCCATCTGCGCCTTGCCGGTGGCGAGCCGTTCATCGTGCGGCGTCAGAACAGCCGCGGCGCCGGTGACGGCTTCGTGCAGGGCGGCCAGATCGGCATCACGATCGGCAACGACGCCGCGCAAGTGCTGAAGGACTGATCATGGCGACCGCGGAACAAGTCGCCAAGGCAGCGGAGCGACGCGATGTGCGCGACCGGTGGCTGCTGTCAGCGCCAGCCTTGCTGGTGATCTTCCTCGCCGCGACCGGCCCCTTGCTGATCGTGCTGATCTACTCGTTCCTGACGCCTGGCCCCTATGGCGATGTGAAGTGGCAGTTTTCGCCCGATGCCTGGCTGTCGGTGTTCATGGAACGCGACATTTTCGACGATACGCTTTCGCTTGCGGCAGCGCATGTCACCATCTTCTGGCGCTCGATCAAGCTGGCGGTGATAACGACGATCGCCACTTTGGCATTGGGGTTTCCAACCGCCTATTTCATGGCGACGCGGAGCGAGAAAACCAGGGATCTCTGGCTGTTCCTGATCACCATTCCGTTCTGGACCAACCTTCTGATCCGCACCTTCGCCGTGCTGCAGATCATCCGCAACGAAGGCATCATCAACACCATCCTTATCAAGCTTGGTATCGTCTCAGCGCCGGTCCAGATCCTCTTCACCGACACGGCGATTCTGATCGGCATGGCCTATGTCTATCTGCCGCTGATGGTGCTGCCGATCTATGCCAGCATGGAGAAGCTTGATTTTCGCCTCGTCGAGGCGGGCTACGACCTCTACGCGACCCGATTCAAGGTATTGCGGAAGATCATTTTCCCGCTGGTCAAACCCGGCGTCATTGCCGGCTCCATCCTGGTCTTCATTCCAGCCCTTGGCGCCTATGTGACGCCGAGCGTGCTTGGCGGCGGCAAGAACATGATGCTGTCCAACCTAATCGAATTGCAGTTCGGCCAAGGCCGCAACTGGCCGCTCGGCTCGGCGCTGTCGATCACGGTGATGATCATCGTCATGGTGGCGCTGCTTGCCTATGTGCGCAATGCCGGCAAGTCGGGGGCGCGGCATGGCTAAGAACTTTTCCATCAAGCACCAGACCGGCTTCACGGTGATCGCTGCGACCTGTTTTATCGTGCTCTATCTGCCGATCATCGTGCTGGTCGCCTATGCCTTCAACGCGGCGAACTCGACGTCCGAATGGGGCGGCTTTTCGATGCGCTGGTTCCAGTCGGCTTGGCAGAACGTGCAAGTTATCGACGCGACGCTACGCTCGTTCCAGATCGGCGCCGTCGCTGCGGTGCTGTCGACAATCTTTGCCACCATGGCCGCGCTCGCCACCACGCGCACCGCGTCCTATCCGGGCCTCACCTTCAAATATGCGGCGATCAACCAGCCGCTGATGGTGCCCGAGATCGTCACCGGCGTGGCGCTGCTGATCTTCTTCTCGCGCATCAAGATCTTCACCGGCTATTCCGGCATCGGCTATCTGATCGCCGCGCACACGGCGTTCTGCATCCCGTTTGCCTATCTGCCGATCCGGGCGCGGCTGGAAAACATGGACCTGACGCTGGAGCGCGCGGCCGCCGATCTGTACGCGACGCCGTGGAAGACCTTCCGCCGCATCACGCTGCCGCTTTTGTGGCCCGGCATACTGGCCGGACTGATGCTGGCCTTCGTCATCTCGCTCGATGACGTCGTCATCACCGAGTTTGTCAAATCGGGCGGCCAGGACACGCTGCCCACCTACATGCTCGGCCAGATCCGCCGCGGCATCACGCCTGAGATCAACGCGATATCGACCGCCTTCCTGCTGCTTTCGGTCGCGATCGTCACGTTGTTTTTCTTCGTCAGCAGGAAAAGAGACTGAACCGACAAATGGGAGCTAAAACCATGAACTGGAAAACAACGACAGCCGCCATCGGGTTGGCGCTGCTCGCAACGACGAGCCTGGCCCGCGCCGATGGCGAGCTGAACATTTACAATTGGGGCAACTATACCAGCCCCGATGTGATCAAAAAGTTCGAAGCCAAATACAACGTCAAGGTGACCATCACCGATTACGATTCCAACGATACGGCGCTCGCCAAGGTACGCCAGGGCGGCACCGGCTTCGACATCGCCGTTCCGTCGCAAACCTACGTGCCGATCTGGATCAAGGAGGGCCTCGTGCAGGAGACCGATCCGGGCAAGATGGAAAACTTCAAGAACGTGGCGCCGGAATGGGCCAATCCAGACTTCGACCCCGGCCGCAAATATTCCGTGCCGTGGGCGCTGGGCACCGTCGGCGTCGTCGTCAACACCGATGCCTACAAGGGACCAGCCGACAGCTGGGGCATCATCTTCAACACGCCGGACGAGCTGAAGGGCAAGACCAATGTCGTTCCCGAGATGAATGACGTTATCTTCGCGGCGATCAAATATGTCGGCGGCCAGCAGTGCACCGACGACAAGACAGTGCTGAAGAAGGTGCGCGACACGCTTGTCGCGGCCAAGCCGAACTGGATCGCCATGGAATACAACACCATCGAAAAGATGGGCGCCGGCGACTTCAAGGCGACCAGCGACTGGAACGGTTCGGCGCTGCGTCAGCGGCTGGCCAATCCGGCCATCCATTACAATTATCCGAAGGAAGGCTACGGCCTGTGGAGCGATAACGTCGTCGTTCTCAAGGAAGCCAAAAATGTCGAGAACGCCAAGCTGTTCCAGAACTTCATCATGGATCCGGAAAACGCGGCCGGCCTCTCGGCCTTCCATCGCTACGCAAACGCCATTACCGGCTCGGACAAGTACATGCCGGCCGATATGAAGGATGCCCCGGAAGTCGTCATTCCGGAGGCTGCGAAGGCACAAGGCGAATTCCAGAAGATGTGCGCGCCTGAGATCCAGGACATCTACACCAAGATCTGGACCGAACTGCAGAAATAACCGCAGTCTGACAGACCCGGCGGCATGCGCCGCCGGGTCTTTTCTTTTCCGGAATGGCTTTCATGGACTCCTATCGCAACAGCGATCCGCGGCCGTCGATCATGCAGGGCTCGCCGCCTCAAATGGTGCTGCCGAAGCTCGACTGGGACCGGCCGCCATGGAATCGCTGGGCCTTCCAACACATCCGCGAATTCCTGCCGACCATCGAGGTCTGGCGCGGTAATGGCCATCGCCATCGTCTTGAGCGCGCAGAGACCGATCTCGACGCGCTGCCGGTGGAAGACAGCAAGGGCCGTCCGACGACGCTCGTTGGCCTGCTCGACGAGACCTACACGGACGGCTTCCTGGTGCTCAAAGACGGCAAGGTCGCCTATGAGCGCTATTTCAACGGCATGGCCGAGCGCACGCTGCATCTGTCGCAGTCGATGGCGAAGTCGGTAACAGGCACCGTGTTCGGTATTCTGGTTGGGCGCGGCTTGATCGACCCGGCCAAACCGGTGACCGCCTATCTGCAGGAGCTCGGCGGGACCGGCTGGGACGGCGCCAGCGTGCAGCATGTGCTTGACATGACGACGGGTGTTCGCTTTTCCGAGGAATACACCGATCGCTATTCCGATATCGGCCAGGTCGATGTCGCCACCGGCTGGAAGCCGGTGCCGCCGGACAGCGATCCGGATTTCCAATGGCCGCCGCATCTGTTCGAGTTGATCCTGCAGCTGAAGGACAAGGTGCGGCCGCATGGCGCCGCGTTCGAGTACCGCTCGATCGAGACCGACGTGCTTGCCTTCATCATGGAGCGGGTCACCGGTAAACGGCTGGCGCAGCTGGTGTCCGAGGAGCTGTGGCAAAAGCTCGGCGCCGACGAGAGCGCCTGCTTCACGGTCGACAGCGCCGGCTATGCGCTGGCCGATGGCGGCTTCAACGCGACGCTGCGAGACTACGCCCGCTTCGGCCAGTTGATCCTCGACAATGGCCGCGGCATCGTGCCGGCCGACTGGATCGAGGCGACGCGCAACGGCAGGCATGCGCCGGATTTCAATCCGAGCCTGCCGGAGGGCAGCTACCGCAACCAGTTCTGGATCGAAAACCCGCGCTCACGCGCACTGATGTGCCGGGGGGTGTTCGGGCAGATGATCCATATCGACTGGGACATCGGCATGGTCGTGGTCAAGCTTTCGACCTATCCGGATTTCAGCAATGTCGCCTATTCGGTGGCAACGCTGAAGGCGGTGCACACCATCGCCATGGCGCTTGGTTGACCCACAACAAATCACCCTCTGAGGAAACGTTCATGACCGGCAAGACCGCGTTCGAGACCCGCTACGGCTTCGCCCGCAATGAGGTGCTGCTCTCCAACTGGCGCGAAAGCCCGTTCAACCGCTGGTCGTTCCAGAACCTTGGCGAGCTGGTGCCTACCGCTCCCGTGGCGGCGACGCCGGGAAGCGTCGAGGCACCGGTGCGGGACCTGAGCGGCCTGCTCGGCGAAAACGTCTCCGTCGCCGGCGCGCCGGAGACGGTGGCCGAATTCCTCACACGTTCGAGCAGCGACGCGCTGACGGTGATGAAGGCTGGCAAGGTCATCGGCGACTGGTTCGCGCCCAATATGGATTTCGGCGCCCGTCACATCATCTTCTCGATCAGCAAATCGGTCACCGCCATCATCGCCGGCATATTGGAAGGCGAGGGCGTGTTCGATCCGGAGGTGCCGGTCACCCAGTACATTCCGGAAGCCGCCGGCTCGGCCTATGCCGATGCAAGCTGCCGGCATGTGCTCGACATGAGCGTCAGCCTCGACTTCGAGGAGGCCTATCTCGATCCCGAAAGCGCCTTTGCCCGTTACCGTCGCGCCACCCTGTGGAACCCGGGGGGCGGCATTGAAAGCCTGCGCGAATTCATTCTGACCTTGCAGCGGCTCGAAGAACCGCACGGCAAAACCTTCCGCTACCGTTCGCCCAATTCCGATCTGCTCGGCCTGCTGCTCGAACGAGCTTCCGGCCAGCGCTTCCCGGACCTGATGCGCGAGAAACTGTGGCTACCGCTGGGTGCAGTCAGCGAGGCTTCGATCGGCGTCGACATGGAAGGTACGGCGCGCACCGCCGGCGGCATTTCGGTGACGCCGCGCGACCTGGCGCGTATCGGCGAGATGATGCGGCAGGGCGGCACGGCCAATGGCCGCGGCATCGTGCCGGAAGGCTGGGTGCGCGATACGACCGTTGCCGGCGGCAGCGCGGAGGCCTGGCAGCGCGGCACAATGGTGCATCTGTTCCCGAAGGGCCGTTACCGTAACAAATGGTACCAGACGGGGGCGGCAAACGGCGCCTTCTGCGGCATCGGCATCCACGGCCAATGGCTCTACGTCAACCCGAAGACGGAAGTGGTGATTGCAAAAATGGGGTCGCAGCCGGTGCCTGAAGATTATCCGCTCGAACGCGAGATCGTTGCCTTTTTCGAGGCGCTGAGCGGGATGGTCTGAGGACGAGCCAAAGCAAGGCGCTTTCCTGTGGACCTCTTTGACGCTTGAGAACACTGCGGTTGGCGTGACGGACATCAGCGCCTATGGTCGCCGCTCTTTGCGACAGGGACCAGCATGGCAGCAGACAGCAAACGCATCGCATCCATCATCGCGGCAGAGATCGGGGCGCGGCCGGAGCAGGCATCAGCAGCTATAGGGCTGCTCGATGAGGGCGCGACGGTGCCGTTTGTGGCGCGCTACCGCAAGGAGGTCACCGGCGGGCTCGACGACACCCAATTGCGCGACCTTGCCGAGCGATTGGCCTATCTGCGCGAACTCGATGCGCGCCGCGATACCATTCTCGGTTCGATCCGCGAGCAGGGCAAGCTGACCGAAGAACTTGAGGCCAAAATTGTGGCTGCCGCCACCAAGGCTGAACTGGAAGACATCTACCTGCCCTACAAGCCCAAGCGGCGCACCAAGGCCGAGATCGCCCGGGAGCGCGGGCTGGGACCATTGGCGGAGGCTATTTTGGCCAACCGGTCGTTGGTGCCCGCCGAGGCGGCGCTGGCTTATGTGACCGAGGATGTGACCGACGCCAAGGCCGCACTGGAAGGCGCACGCGACATCCTGTCGGAACAGTTCGCGGAAAATGCCGATCTGGTCGGCAAGCTTCGCACCTACATGAAGGAGCGCGCTTTCATGCGTGCCCGTGTCGTCGACGGTAAGCAGGAGGCCGGGGCGAAATTCTCCGACTATTTCGAGCATGTTGAGCGTTGGGCAAATGTTCCGAGCCACCGCGCGCTGGCCATGCTGCGCGGCCGCAACGAAGAGGTGTTGTCGCTCGACATCGAGGTCGATGCCGACGATGCCTCGCCGGTGAAGCCGGTCGAGCGGATGATCGCCAATGCCTACGCCATCGGCGGCAGCCTGCCGGGCGACCGCTGGCTGATGGAAGTCGCCGGCTGGACCTGGCGGATCAAGCTTTCGCTGCACCTGACGCTCGATTTGATGCGCGACCTGCGCGAGCGGGCGGAGGAAGAGGCGATCCATGTCTTTGCACGCAACCTCAAGGATTTGCTTCTGGCGGCACCCGCCGGCTCGCGGCCGACCATGGGGCTCGATCCCGGCATCCGCACCGGCGTCAAGGTCGCGGTGGTAGATGGCACCGGCAAGGTGCTGGCGACGACGACCGTCTATCCATTTCCGCCGCGGAACGATGTGCGCGGCACACAGGCCCAGCTCGCAGCACTCATCCGCCAGCATAAGGTCGAGCTGATCTCGATCGGCAACGGCACCGGCAGCCGCGAGACTGAAAAGCTGGTCGCCGACATGCTGTCCGACATGCCTTCGGATGGTAGGCCAAAGCCGCTCAAGGTGATCGTCAGCGAGGCCGGCGCCTCGGTCTATTCGGCCTCGGCGACAGCGGCGGCTGAGTTTCCCGGGCTCGACGTGTCGCTGCGCGGTGCGGTGTCCATAGCCAGGCGGCTGCAGGATCCGCTCGCCGAACTGGTCAAGATCGAACCGAAATCGATCGGCGTCGGCCAGTACCAGCATGACGTCGACCAGTATCGGCTCGGCCGTTCGCTGGAAGCGGTGGTGGAGGACGCGGTCAATGCCGTCGGTGTCGATCTCAACACCGCCTCGGCGCCGCTTTTGGCCCGCGTGTCAGGCCTAGGCGCGTCGCTTGCCGATGCCATTGTCGCGCATCGCGATGCGACCGGGCCGTTCGCCAGCCGCAAGGAACTGCTCAAGGTGGCGCGGCTTGGACCGCGCGCGTTCGAACAATCCGCAGGCTTCCTGCGCATTGCCAATGGCAGCGAGCCGCTCGACGCCTCGTCGGTCCATCCGGAAGCCTATGGCGTGGCCAAGAAGATCGTCGCTGCCTGCGGCCGCGATGTGCGCTCGCTGATGGGCGACAGCGCAGCGCTCAAGGCGCTCGATCCGCGAGTCTTCGTCGACGAACGCTTCGGCCTGCCGACGGTGCGCGACATCATTGCCGAGCTGGAAAAGCCCGGCCGCGACCCGCGCCCCGGCTTCAAGACCGCAACCTTTGCCGATGGCATCGACGACATCAAGGATCTGAAGCCCGGCATGCTTCTGGAAGGCACCGTTACCAATGTCGCTGCCTTCGGCGCCTTCGTCGATATCGGCGTGCACCAGGACGGGCTGGTGCATGTCTCGCAACTGGCCGATCGTTTCATCAAGGACGCGCATGAGGTGGTGAAGGCCGGCGACGTGGTGAAGGTGCGGGTCGTCGATGTCGACATCAAGCGCAAGCGCATCGCGCTGTCCATGCGCAAGGACGGCGGCGAGGGCGGGACGCCGAAGGGGCCGCGCGACAATGGCGGCGGCAAGCCGGCGCAACCTTCGCCGATGCCGCAGCGTCAGCCGGAACGACCGGCACAGCAAGGCGCGTTTGGCGCAGCACTGGCCGATGCCTTGAAGCGGAAGTAGCCTCGAATGGTTCCTTGCAATCGCTAGAGCGTTATCTACCATCCTTGTGTGGAGATACGCGCGATATGGCAAGTTTCGAGAAAGTGAGTGTCCAAGACTTGGGGCGTCTTTGGGACGGGGGCATGGCGAGTGGCAGTTCGGTCGATGGAGACCAGGCTTTCGCCCGGATCAAAAGCAAGCTCGATGCGAAAGTTGCCGAACGCAAGTCGCAAAAACGCTGCGCTTCCAGCCGGAAACCGAGCCGATGAAGCGGAAGTAGCTACCAGGCCAGAACAGCCGGTTCCTTCTCAACCTGGCCCAGCAGCCAGTCGCGAAAGCTGGCGACCGGCGGATGGCCGCGCTTGTCGTTCGGGACGACGAGGTAGTAGGCGCTGCGGCTTTCCATCGGCTGTCCCGGCGCCGGCACGAGCTGACCGCGCTGCAATTCGCCGGCGATAAGAACTTGCGGCAGGAGCGCGACGCCAAGCCCCGCCATGCAGGCTTGGGCAACAGTGCCGAATTGCTCGAACTGCATGCCGGGTCCGATCGGTGCGCTCAAGTCCTGTTCCTCGAACCATTCGCCCCAGGCGCCAGGGCGCGTCGCCATGTGCAGCAGCGGCAGGCGGCTGATGTCGGCCGCAGCAGTGATGTCGCGGCTGGCGAGGAAGTCGGGCGAAACCACCGGCATCACGGTTTCGCGCATCAACAATGTAGAATCGGCGTCCGGCCAGTCCGGCTGGCCATGATGGATAGCGGCGTCGAGGCGTTCGCGGGCGAAGTCGAAGCGGCCGATGCGGGTGACAAAGTTGATGGTGATGTCAGGGTTTTCTGCGACGAAATCCGGGATCAGCGGCATCAGCCAGCGCGTGCCGAAGGTCGGCAGTATGGCGAGGTTCAGCATGCCGCTATGCCGGTTGCTCATCAATCCGAGCGCGGCGTCGCGCAATTGCCCGAGTGCCGCCCGCACGGCTTCGGCATAGATTTCGCCCGCCGTGGACAGCCGAACATTGCGGCTGTCGCGCTCGAACAGCCGGCGGCCGAACTGTTCCTCCAGAAGTGCTATCTGGCGGCTGACGGCCCCTTGGGTCAAATCGAGTTCCTGGGCGGCAGCGGTGAAGGAGCCAAGGCGGGCCACGGCCTCGAAGGCGGCAAGGGCGCTGGTGCTGGGTAAAAGCCGGCGTTGGACGTTCATGATCCATTACTAAACCTCATTGATCTGTGATGCAATTTTGTTTGATTTTTCCGAAGCGGAGGTGGATAAGCCCGAGCACTTCAAGATTTTGGGAGAGAGCGAAGCCATGGCCGCCGACAAGAACGCGTTCGTCTGGGAAGACCCCTTCCTGATCGAGAACCAGCTTTCCGAGGATGAGCGCATGGTGCGCGATGGCGCGGCCGCCTTTGCCGCCGACAAGCTCGCGCCGCGCATCGAGGAGGCCTATCTCGAGGAAAAGACCGACGCCGGCATTTTTCGTGAGATGGGCGAGGCCGGCCTGCTCGGCATCACCATTCCCGAGGAATATGGCGGGCTCGGCGCCAATTACGTCACCTACGGGTTGGTGGCGCGCGAGGTCGAGCGGGTCGATTCCGGCTACCGCTCGATGATGTCCGTGCAGTCGTCGCTGGTGATGTATCCGATCCATGCCTATGGCTCGGAAGAACAGCGCAAGAAATTTCTACCTAAGCTGGCCTCCGGCGAATGGATCGGCTGCTTCGGCCTGACCGAACCGGATGCGGGTTCCGATCCCGGCGGTATGAAGACGCGGGCCGAGAAGACCGCGAACGGGTACAGGATTTCCGGCTCGAAAATGTGGATCTCCAACGCGCCGATCGCCGATGTGTTCGTCGTCTGGGCGAAGCTCAAGGGCGACAACGGCAAGGACGAAATCCGCGGCTTCGTGCTGGAAAAGGGCATGAAGGGGCTTTCGGCACCGAAGATCGGCGGCAAGCTCAGCCTTCGCGCGTCGATCACCGGCGAAGTGGTGATGGAAGGCGTCGAGGTTGGCGAAGATGCGCTGCTGCCCAACGCCAGGGGCCTCGGCGGTCCGTTCGGCTGCCTCAACCGCGCGCGCTACGGCATTTCCTGGGGCGCGATGGGCGCGGCCGACGATTGCTGGCGCCGGGCGCGGCAATATGGCCTCGACCGCAAGCAGTTCGGCAAGCCGCTCGCCGGCACGCAGCTGTTCCAGAAGAAGCTCGCCGACATGCAGACCGAGATCGCGCTGGGCCTGCAGGCCAGCTTGCGGGTCGGAAGGCTGATGGACGAGGGCAAGATGGCACCGGAGATGATCTCGATCGTCAAGCGCAACAATTGCGGCAAGGCGCTCGACATCGCCCGCCAGGCCCGCGACATGCATGGCGGCAACGGCATCCAGATCGGCTACCACGTCATGCGCCACGCGCAGAACCTGGAGACGGTCAACACCTATGAAGGCACGCATGACGTGCATGCGCTGATCCTTGGCAGGGCTCAGACGGGGATACAGGCGTTTTTCTAAGCTGTGCCGAATTCAAGTGAGGCCGGCCTGCAAATGGCCGATACCTGCGCTTCCGGTGCTCGCGTACCAAAAGTACGCTCTGCTCCGGTTCTCGGTATCAGCCATTTTCGACTCGGCCTGACCTGAATCTCGACACAGCGTAGCCGGCTTCGGCTGCTTAATTTAGGTGCAGCGCAACATCTCTGCTTGGAGAATGGCCAATAGATGTGTCAGGGTTCGGCTGAAGAAACGCCGATCTCCGGGGCCCCATGGCAATACTGGCAGCCGTCTACCACCTGACCCATTACAAATACGACCGGCCGGTGGTTCTCGGGCCCCAGGTCATCAGGCTGCAGCCGGCACCGCATTCCCGCACCAAGGTGCTCAGCCATTCGCTGAAGGTCGGGCCGGCGAACCACTTCGTCAATCTGCAGCAGGACCCCTACGGCAATTTCCTGGCCCGCTTCGTCTTCCCGGAGCCGGTGACGGAATTGAAGATCGAGGTCGACCTCGTCGCCGACATGACGGTCTACAATCCGTTCGATTTCTTCGTCGAGCCATCGGCCGAGACCCTCCCGTTCGAGTACCCCGAAGACATCAGGGACGATCTCGCCATCTACCGCACGCCGGAGCCGGCGGGGCCGCTGCTGTCTGCTTTCCTCGCAACCATCGACCGTAGCGCCACCAACACCGTCAATTTCGTCGTCGACCTCAATGCGCGGCTGCAGCGGGAGATCGCTTATATCGTGCGGATGGAAACCGGCGTGTTCTCGCCGGAGGAAACGCTGGCCGCGAAAAAGGGATCGTGCCGGGATTCGAGCTGGCTGCTGGTGCAAATCCTCAGGAATCTAGGCCTCGCCGCGCGTTTCGTCTCAGGCTATCTGATCCAGCTGAAGCCCGATCTGGTCGCGCTCGATGGCCCAGCCGGAACCGCCGTCGACTTCACCGACCTGCACGCCTGGTGCGAGGTCTATCTGCCGGGCGCCGGCTGGATCGGCTTCGATCCGACGTCCGGCCTGCTCACCGGCGAAAGCCATGTGCCGCTGGCGGCCACGCCGCATTTCCGCAACGCCGCGCCCATTTCCGGCATTGCGAGCTTTGCCAATGTCGAGTTCGGCTTCGACATGCGTGTCGACCGCATTGCCGAACATCCGCGCATCACCAAGCCGTTTTCGGATGAGAGTTGGCAGGCGCTGGATGCGCTGGGCAACAAGGTCGACGCCGCACTTCAAGCGGGTGATGTCAGGCTGACAATGGGCGGCGAGCCGACCTTTGTGTCGATCGACGATTTCGAGTCCGCCGAGTGGAACACCGCCGCCGTCGGCCCGACCAAGCGCGAAAAGGCCGATGCGTTGATCCGGAAACTGCGCGAGCGCTTCGCGCCGGGCGGTTTCCTCCATTACGGCCAGGGCAAATGGTATCCGGGCGAGAGCCTGCCGCGTTGGACCTTCTCGCTGTATTGGCGCACCGACGGCCAGCCGGTGTGGAGCGATCCGTCGCTGATCGCACACGAAAAGAGCGATGCGAAGGTCGGGCCGCAGCAGGCGAAAAGCCTGCTGACGGCAATCGCCGGCGAACTCGGCATCGACAAGGCGATGGTCAGCGAGGCCTATGAGGACCCGGCCGAATGGCTGCTGAAGGAAGGTAAGCTGCCCGACAATGTCGATCCGTCCAACTCCAAACTGGAAGACCCCGAAGAGCGCAGCCGCATGGCGAAAGTGTTCGAGCGCGGGCTGACCAGGCCGTCCGGCTATGTGCTGCCGGTCCAGCGCTGGAACAGCCAGGCATCGGACCCGCGCTGGCGCTCGGAGAAGTGGAAGACGCGGCGCGGGCGGCTGTTCCTGGTGCCGGGCGATTCCCCGGTCGGCTACCGCCTGCCGCTGGGCACGCTGCCCTATGTGCCGCCGGCACAGTTCCCCTATATCGTGCCGGTCGATCCGTCGCTGCCGCGTGGACCGCTGCCGGCGCGGGAAGCCATACTGCCAGAACCGGCTCCGGCCGAGCTGGAAGGCGCCGACGAGATGGCGCGGCGCCAGCAGGCGATTTCTTTCACTGCGACGACCGGCCAGCAAGACCGGGTGGAGCAGGAGATCACCGAGATCGGCGGCGCGGTGCGTACAGCACTTTCGGTCGAGCCGCGCGACGGGCGGCTTTGCGTGTTCATGCCGCCGGTCGAGGCGCTGGAAGACTATCTCGAACTCGTCGCAGCCGCCGAAAACGCGGCCAAGGCGATCGGCCTTCCCGTCCATATCGAAGGCTATGGACCGCCGCACGATCCGCGCCTCAACGTCATCAGGGTGGCACCCGATCCCGGCGTCATCGAGGTCAACATCCATCCGGCTGCCAACTGGCAGGACTGCGTGGCGACGACGACGGCGATCTACGAGGAAGCACGGCAGACGCGGCTTGGCGCCGACAAGTTCATGATCGACGGCCGCCACACCGGTACCGGCGGGGGCAACCATGTCGTCGTCGGCGGCGCGACGCCCAATGACAGCCCGTTCCTGCGCCGGCCCGATCTGTTGAAGAGCCTGGTGCTGCAATGGCAGCGGCGCCCGTCGCTGTCCTATCTATTCTCCGGCCTGTTCATCGGCCCGACCAGCCAGGCGCCGCGCTTCGACGAGGCGCGGCACGATTCGCTTTACGAACTCGAGATCGCGATGGCGCAGGTGCCGCACCCGGGCCAGGGCAACCCACCGCTGCCTTGGCTGGTCGACCGACTGTTTCGCAACCTGTTGACCGATGTCACCGGCAATACGCACCGCTCGGAAATCTGCATCGACAAGCTGTTTTCGCCCGATGGCCCGACCGGCCGGCTTGGGCTTGTTGAGTTCCGCGGTTTCGAGATGCCGCCCAATGCGCGCATGTCGCTGGCGCAGCAATTGCTGGTACGCGCCATCATCGCCCGTGCGTGGAACAACCCGCTTGATGGCCGCTTCGTGCGCTGGGGCACCTCGCTCCATGACCGTTTCATGCTGCCGCACTATGTCTGGGCGGATTTCCTCGACGTGCTCGACGACCTCAAGCTCAACGGGTTCGAATTCCGGCCGGAATGGTTCGATGCCCAGCTGGAGTTCCGCTTTCCGTTCTGCGGCGAAGTCCAGCATGCCGGCATCAAGCTGGAACTGCGGCAGGCGCTGGAGCCGTGGCATGTCATGGGCGAGCAAGGCGCAATCGGCGGCACTGTGCGTTTCGTCGACTCCTCGGTCGAACGGCTGCAGGTCAGGACCGAAGGCCTCAACCCGGAACGTCATGCCATTGTCTGCAATGGCCGAATCGTGCCGATGAAGGTCACCGACAATCGCGAGGTCGCGGTGGCCGGTGTGCGCTTCAAGGCCTGGCAGCCTTCGTCGGGCCTGCATCCGGCGCTGCCGGTCAACACGCCTTTGGTTTTCGACATTTACGACCGTTGGTCGGGGCGGGCGGTGGGCGGCTGCGTCTACCATGTCGCGCATCCAGGTGGGCGCAGCTACGACACCTTCCCGGTCAACGGCAATGAGGCTGAGGCGCGGCGTCTCGCCCGCTTCGAGCCGCGCGGCCATACGCCGTCGGCCTATGTGGTGCGCAATGAAGAA
This sequence comes from Mesorhizobium sp. M1143, assembly GCF_040318435.1. Taxonomy (NCBI): domain Bacteria; kingdom Pseudomonadati; phylum Pseudomonadota; class Alphaproteobacteria; order Hyphomicrobiales; family Phyllobacteriaceae; genus Mesorhizobium; species Mesorhizobium sp. M1143. Next base: position 45,564 of record NZ_JAMYMJ010000001.1, read on the forward strand.
GCCTCTGAAGACTTCCCCATGACCCTTGACCTCAGGCGGCCAGCAAGACTCTGATCAGCGATGGCAAAGGGGAATCAGAAAAAGGTCCGCGGCAAGCCGCTGAGGCACAGTCTGCTGGAGCACTATCAGCCGATTGACGGCGTCGTCGACGAGATGGTCGATGCTTCGGGCCATCCGCGTCCGGCCTGGGCGCCCTTCATCGAGGCGCTGGAGGAGCTGGGTCCCGAAAAGCTGGGCCAGCGCTTTGCCCGCGCCGACCAGTATCTGCGCGACGCCGGCGTTTATTATCGCGTCTACGACAAGGCCGGCGCCAACGAGCGCGAATGGCCACTGGCGCATATCCCGCTGCTGATCGAAGACAAGGAATGGGCCGGGATCAGCGCCGGTCTCGTCCAGCGCGCCGAGCTTTTCGAGGAGATAGTCGCTGATATTTACGGGCCGAACCGGCTGATCGAGAAGGGAATCCTGCCGGCAGGCCTGATTGCGGCGAGCCCCGAATATTTGCGCCCCGTCGTCGGCACCATGCCGGCCAGCGGTCATTTCCTGCATTTTTGCGCCTTCGAGCTCGGCCGTGGGCCGGATGGAAGCTGGTGGGTGCTGGGCGACCGCACGCAGGCGCCGTCGGGCGCCGGCTTTGCGCTGGAAAACCGCGTCGCCACGACGCGGGCTTTGTCCGACATCTATGGCGAGATGCATGTGCATCGCCTGGCCGGTTTCTTCCGTCGCTTTCGCGATGCTCTGATCGGCATGGCGAAGGAGAATGACGGCCGCGTCGCCATTCTGACGCCGGGGCCGCTCAACGAGACCTATTATGAGCACGCCTATATCGCCCGCTATCTCGGCATCATGCTGCTCGAGGGCGAGGATCTGACCGTCTCCGGCGGCAAGCTGATGGTGCGCACGGTTTCCGGGCTGATGCCGATCAGCGTGCTGTGGCGGCGGCTCGATGCCGCCTTTGCCGATCCGCTGGAACTGAGGTCGGACTCGCATATCGGCACGCCGGGGCTGGTCGAGGCGATCCGCCGCGGCACGGTTTCGACGGTCAATGCGCTGGGTTCGGGCTTGATGGAAACCCGGGCGCTGCTCGCTTTCCTGCCGAAGATTTCGCGCGCATTGCGCGGCGAAGAACTTCTGTTGCCAAGCGTCGCCACCTGGTGGTGCGGGCAAGCAACCGAACGGGCCCATGTGCTTGCCAATATCGATCGCATGGTGATCGGTCCGGCGCTGTCGACGCGGCTGGCCTTCGAGGATGACGGCCAGACCAGGCTCGGTTCGGCACTGACGCCGGAGGAACGCATCGCGCTGATCGCGCGCATCGAGAGCGATGGCAGCGGTTTCGTCGGCCAGGAAGCGGTGACGCTGTCAACGACGCCGGTCTATGTCGGCGGCTGGCTGGAACCGCGACCGGCAAGCCTGCGCGTTTATCTGGCGCGCACGCCCGATGGCTGGACGGTAATGCCGGGCGGTTTCGCCCGTGTCGGCCTATCGCTCGACCCGACGGCCATCGCCATGCAGCGCGGCGGCCAGGCGGCCGACGTCTGGGTGGTCAGCGACCGGTCGGTCGAGCGCGAGACGCTGCTGCCGCAGGAGCATGACAGCTTCGTCCGCACCATGCCGGGCAGCCTGCCCAGCCGCGCGGCGGAAAACCTGACCTGGCTCGGCCGCTATATCGAGCGTTCGGAAGATACGGTGCGTATCCTGCGCGCCTATCATGTGCGGCTGGCCGAGACGTCCGATCCTGACATGCTGCTGCTCGCCGATATAAGGGACTATCTCGAACCCTTCGGCATCGATCTCGAAGCGGCCATTCCGCCCGGATTGATCGGCACGCTGGACAGCGCCGTCTACAGCGCCGGACAGATCCGCGACCGCTTTTCACCCGATGGCTGGCTGGCGCTGAAGGACCTGTCGAAGACCATTCATCAGTTCGCCACCACGGTGGCGCCGGGTGACGACGCGACACGGGCGATGACGGTCATGCTGCGCAAGTTGGCCGGCTTTTCCGGCCTGTTGCACGAGAATATGTACCGTTTCACCGGCTGGCGTTTCCTCGAGATCGGCCGGCGGATCGAGCGCGGCATCCAGATCGCCCGTACGCTAGCCCGACTGACAAGGTCCGGTGCGCCGGACGGCTCGCTCGACATGATGCTGGAGATCGGTGACAGCGTCATGACCCACCGCCGGCAATATCCGGTGCGGGCCGGACGGCGCACGGTGATCGACCTCTTGGCGCTCGACCCACTCAACCCGCGCTCGATCCTGTTCCAGCTCGAACGGCTGAAGGCGGAGATCGGCCTGTTGCCATCGGTTGGGCCGGAGGGGCATATGTCGGTCGCGGCCAAGGAAATCCTGCAGCTCAACACGGCAATTGCCGTCATGGAGCCATCGGAGATGTCGGCGGAAGTGCTGGACGATCTCGCAACTGAGATCGGCAACCTCTACAGCAGCCTGGCTAAAGCGTATTTCGGTTAACATGCTGTACGATATCAGGCTTCATCTCAGCTACGATTATGACGCCGCGGCCGGCGGCAGCCGGCATCAGGTGCGTGTATTGCCGCCGACCATTGCCGGCGTGCAGCGCGTGATCGCGGCCTCGCTTTCGTTTGTGCCGACCCCATCGGAGCGCACGGATTTTGCCGATTTCTTCGGCAACAATGTCACCGCGATCGCCTTTCGCGACGTCCATGACGGGCTCGACATCAGAATGAGCGCGCGCGTGTCGGTGTCACGGCCGGAGCCTGGGCTCGACGTGTCGCCCGATCTGCAGCGCCTGCGGGAAGAACTCGGCGCCGTACGGTCACTGGCGCCGGATGCACCGCATCACTTTCTCGCCGCCAGCGATCATGCCGGCATCGATGCGGCGATCACCGCCTATGCTCGCGACAGCGCCGGCGGCTCGACGGTCGGCATGGCCATCGATCTGTGCAACCGCATCCACCGCGACTTCACCTATGACGGGGAAGCGACCACGGTGCGTACCGGGGCCAGCGATGCCTTCCGTTTGAAGCGGGGCGTGTGCCAGGACTTCTCCCACATCATGATCGCCGGCCTGCGCGGTCTAGGTATTCCTGCGGGTTATGTCAGCGGCTTCCTGCGCACCATTCCACCGAAAGGGAAGCCGCGGCTCGAAGGCGCCGATGCCATGCATGCCTGGGTCAAGGTGTGGTGTGGGCGCGATGCCGGCTGGCAGGAATTCGACCCGACCAATGGCATGCGGGCCAGCAACGACCACATCACCGTTGGCTATGGCCGCGACTATTCCGACGTGGCTCCGATCGTCGGCGTGCTGAAAACCACCGGCGGCCAGGTCGGCGACCAGGCCGTCGACGTCATCCCGGTCGCGCTCGAGAAGGCCTGACAGCCTCGTAGCACAGCTTCTCAACAACGGCCATGCCCGTTATGCTCGGTCGAAACTTCGGGGAGGATCGGTCGGCAGGCATGCTGATGCGGAGTTCGGTATTGACGGCAATCAGTGTCATCATCCCGGCGCACAATGCGGCGGCAACCATTGCGGCCACGCTGGCCTCGCTTCGTTCCGAAGCCGAGGTTATCGGCGAGGTGCTGCTGGTCGACGATTCCTCCTCGGACGGGACGGCAGAAGCCGCGCTGAATGCCGCCACGCAATTCTCGTTGCCGTTGCGCGTGCTCAAGAGCAGCTGCCGGGACGCGGGCGGCTCCCGCAATGTGGCGCTGGCGCAGGCGCAATGCTCCTGGATCTACCTGATCGACGCCGACGACTTGCATCTGGAGGGCGGGCTGCGGTCGATGCTGGTCCGGGCGGGGGCGCAGCCGGCCGCCGACATGGTGATCGGCGCCTACCGTCGGCGCACCGATGGCGAGAACCGGAACCTCAAGCTTCCAGCCGGCTACATAGAAGACGGTATAGCCAATGCCTCGGCCTATCTGGAAGGTCATATCCGCTCGATCGCCGTGGGCAGTGCGCTGGTTTCCCGGCGGGTCGTCGGCGACACGCGCTTCCCGACCGGGCTTGCCTATGACGAGGACACGCTGTTCTGGTCCAGGCTGATGGGCAGGGCGTCGCTTGCCCTGATCGTGCATCCCGTCATGATCTACCACGTTTCGGCAGTGCGTTCTGATGATCGCTTCATCACCAGGCCGGTGCGCCGCTTTCTCGACTGGCGGCTGGCGCTGCGCGAGCTGACTGACTGTGGCATCCCACTGTCGTCGCTAAAGACCAGGGAGGGGCTGGTCGCCCTCAAGATCGCCCGGGTTCACTATGCGCGCGGTGATCTGGAGACGGCGGCGCGGTTCCTGAGGATCGCGGCGGCGGCGCCGAAGGTGCGGTCGAATACCTGGCGCTGCAGGCGCTACCAGCTGAAGCTGGCGCTGCGGCGCTGGTTTTCCTCTCCGCGCGTCCAGTTGCAACGTGCCTGAATCAGCCCCGCCGCAGCTTGCCGTCATTGTCATCGGCTATCGCGCGCCGGCTCAAATCGTCGAGGCGGTGACATCCCTGCTGGATCAGGATGAGCCGCTCGAGATCATGGTGGTCAACTCGGGCGGAGGCGAGGTCATGGCGCTGCTGACCGGCGCCGGGGTCAAGGTGCCAGTGATCGAGGTCGGTCGAAGGCTGTTTGTAGGCGCAGCCCGCAATCTCGGCATTGCGGCCACCAAAGCGCCTTTCGTTGCCTTTCTTGCCGATGATTGCCTCGCCTGTTCGGGCTGGGCCGAGGCACGGATGCAGCGGCATCTGGCTGGCGACCGCGCCGTGGCGAGCGCGATGGTGAATAGCCATCCGCGCAATCTGATCGCCTGTGCGGCTCATCTGATCATGTTCATGCGACGGCTTCCCGGTCTGCCGTCGGATCGTGCGCTGCGTTACGGCGTGTCGTTCGATCGGCGGCTGTTCGATGAATTTGGCTTGTTCGATGAAACCATGCCTGCTGCCGAAGACACCGAATTCCTGGGGCGGCTGCCGCAGGAACTGCAGCCGGTGTGGGAGCCTAAGGTGCAAACCGTTCATCGCAACGAAACCCGGCTGTCCAGATTGCTTGCCGATCAGTACAGGCGCGGCTGTCGCCGCGGCGATTACCTCGCAGCGTCTGCCCTGAACACTCCGTTTCGGTGTTTTCGCGACACGTTTCGCGATCGGCGGAATGCCCGCAAGCTGGCGAAGATCGGGCTTTCCGATCGGGATCGAACTTTCGCGATGATGTCGATGCCAATTGTCTGGCTTGCCCTGCTGGTCAAATCCGTGGGTGTCTATATTGGCGTGCGAAATCGCGTGAAAGCGGCAACAAGAAAATGATAACGAGCCAAATCAAGCCTCGACGCTGGCGACGGAGCCGACTGTTCTGGACGCGCCAGAGAACGGTCGCAGTTTTCAGCTATCGTTATGACGCGCATCTGGTTGCCGATCTGATCACCAATATCGATCCGGTCGTTGACGGCTGGATTGCCTATGACGATCGCGGGGCGACCGGCGTGTTCAGCAGCGAGCCGCAGCGGCGGCGGATCTTACTCGACGCAGCGCATGAAGCTGCCGCCGACTGGATCCTGGCTATTGATCCCGATGAGCGGCTGGAACGCGGTACCGCGGAGCGGATCGGACAGCTGACGGGGGATTACAGGCGTATGGCCTGGGGGTTCCGGCTCCGCGAATTGTATTCGCCGACCGAGTACCGGGTCGACGGGCTGTGGGCCGAAAAGTTCCAGTATCGTCTGTTCAGAGCCTACGATCCGGCGAAGTACCGACCAGAGGACCTGCACGGGCTCTGGTATCCTCCCGATCTTGGTTTCAAGGCCCGCAACAGCGGGCTCAACCTCTATCATTTAAAGATGATGGAGCCGAAGCGGCGGATCGCCCGCCGCAATCTCTACCACCACCTTGATCCAAAGGGGCTCCTGCAGGATGTGGGCTATGACTACCTTGCCGATGAGGCAGGGGCCGTGTTCGAACAGATTCCGCCCGGGCGCGACTACCATCCGCCTCACGTCGACGATGGCGGCCTCTGGATGGCCGTGCCGGCTGGTGCCACCATTGGTGGACCCGACCACATTCCATAGCAACGGGGTGGAACCAGCAGTCGGCCTGGCGCTTATCTACGAGAAAAATCTCGTGGAGCGGGCATGCTTGACAAATCTGGGACGCCATCCGGCCGGTCGGCTGCCGGACAGGGGGACGATGGAGCGCCGAAGAACGGCGCGCAGACCGCTGCCGAACAGGCCTCGCTCACCTATATCAGCGACAGCGAGCCGGGGATCCGGCGCCTGAAGGCGGGCGAAGGCTTTTCCTACAAGGGCGCGAAAGGACAGGCCGTCGGCGCGGCAGCCATTGCCCGCATCAAGGCGCTGGCCATTCCGCCGGCATGGACGGATGTGTGGATCTCGCCCGATCCCGCCGGCCACATCCAGGCGACCGGCCGCGACCAGCGCGGGCGCAAACAGTACCGCTACCATCCGCTGTGGGCCGCCGAGCGCGACGGCGCCAAATACTCCAGCCTTGTCGCCTTTGCCGAAAGCCTGCCGGAGCTTCGCCGCCGGATCGATGCCGATCTGCGCCGCCGTGGCCTGCCGGCCGAGCGCGTCGTGGCGGCAATTGTCTGGCTGCTCGACAACACGATGATCCGGGTCGGCAATGCCGCCTATGCCCGCGACAACAAGAGCTTTGGGCTGACGACGCTACGCGACCGCCACGTCGACATCAAGGGATCCAGCCTGCGCTTTGCCTTCAAGGGCAAGTCCGGCAAGGAATGGAAGTTGAAGCTGGTCGACCGCCGCATCGCCCGGGTCGTGCGCGGCGCGCAGGATATTCCGGGGCAGCAACTGTTCCAATATCTCGACGAGGACGGCGAGCGGCATGGAGTGCGCTCCGACGATGTCAACCGCTATATCCGCGACGCGATCGGCGCCAATTTCAGCTCCAAGCATTTCCGCACCTGGGGCGGCACCATCCATGCCGCGTCGCTGTTTGCGCGGACGGAGCTTCCCGAAAGCCAGGCGCAGACCAAGCGTGTGATGAACGCGGTCATCGACAAGGTGGCCGAGCGGCTCGGCAACACACGCGCCGTCTGCCGCAAATGCTACATCCATCCACAGGTTTTCGAAGCCTGGGTGGAAGGGCGGCTGCTTAGCGAAATGACCGAGGCCAACAAGCGCAAGCGAGCGATCGACGGTCTCGATGATGAAGAGGCTCTTGTGCTGAGATGGTTGAAGGCAAGCGAAGGCTGACAAAAATGGCGTAACTTTTTTGTCGACGCCATGTCGGCACAGGCCCTACTGTTTCGTCCTTTGAGACAGAAAAGGACGTCCCATGCTCTACGCTATCCTCTGCTATGCCTCCGAAGATGTCGTCTCCTCCTGGAGCAAGGCACAGGATGACGAGGTCATGGCAAAGCTCATGCATGTGCAGGAAAAATATGCTCAAGCCGGCCGGCTTGGGCCGGTGGCGCGGCTTTTGCCCACCACCGCCGCGACGACGCTGCGCAAGGTCAAGGGCGAATCGGTCGTCATCGACGGCCCGTTTGCCGAGACCAAGGAACAGTTCCTCGGCTTCTACACGCTGGAATGCGCCGATCTCGACGAAGCCGTCGACTTCGCGCGCGAGCTTTCCGAGGTCAATCCCAGCGGCGGATCCTATGAGATCCGACCGGTTTCCGTCTTCAACCCAACCAGAGTAGCCACATGACAGACCTCGCCTGGATAAGCTCGGCGATCAGCGCTGCCCGCCCGCAGGCTATGGGTGCGCTGCTGCGCTATTTCCGCAATCTCGATACGGCGGAGGAAGCTTTCCAGGACGCGTGCCTGAGGGCACTCAAGAACTGGCCGCAGAACGGGCCGCCGCGCGATCCTGCGGCCTGGCTAATCTTTGTCGGCCGCAACACCGGCATCGACGCGGTGCGCAAGCGCGCCAAGCAGGCGCCAATGCCGGAAGAGGACCAGATCTCGGACTTGGAAGATGCCGAGAGCGATATCGCCGAACGGCTGGACGGCGCGCACTACCGCGATGACATATTGCGGCTCTTGTTCATCTGCTGCCATCCGGATCTGCCGCCTACGCAGCAGATCGCGGTGGCGCTGCGCATCGTCTCCGGTCTCACAGTCAAGCAGATCGCGCGTGCGTTCCTGGTCGGCGAAAGCGCCATGGAACAGCGCATCACGCGCGCCAAGGCGCGCATTGCCGATGCCGGCGTGCCGTTCGAGACGCCCGGAGCGGTCGAGCGCTCGGAGCGGCTCGCCGCCGTTGCCGCCATGGTCTATCTGATCTTCAACGAAGGTTATTCCACCAACAGCGGCGAGGCGCCGGCGCGTGCGCCGCTTTGCGAGGAAGCGATCCGGCTGGCGCGCCTGTTGCTGCGGCTGTTCCAGACCGAGCCGGAGATCATGGGTCTGACGGCATTGCTTTTGCTGCAGCATGCGCGCGCGCCGGCCCGCTTCGACGAGAATGGCGAGATCGTGCTGCTCGACGACCAGGACCGCTCGCTGTGGAGCCGCAAGATGATCGACGAAGGCCTGGCGCTGGTCGACAAGGCCCTGCGCCACCAGAAGCCCGGACCCTACCAGGTGCAGGCGGCGATCGCCGCCCTTCATGCGCGGGCGGCAACCCCCGAGGAGACCGACTGGACCGAGATCGACCTGCTCTACAGCCTGCTGGAGGCGATGCAACCTTCGCCGGTGGTGACGCTGAACCGCGCGGTTGCGGTCGCCAAGGTGCGCGGGCCGGAAGCTGCCCTCGCCATGATCGAGCCGCTTGGCGAGAGGCTGTCCGGCTATTTCCACTTCTTCGGCCTCAAGGGCGGTCTGTTGATGCAGCTCGGCCGTGGCGAAGAGGCGCGTGTCGCCTTCGATCGCGCCATTGCGTTGGCCAACACGGCAGCGGAAGCCGCCCATATCCGCATGCATATCGACCGGCTGATGCGAGACGGAGCCGTGAAGGCGCCGGCGAAGACAGCGCACTAAGCCTGTTCCTCCTCTGGCTCAATCGTGCAATCTCGGCTTGGACCATGCCGGGGTGGCGATTTTCCCCTGAAACGAGTAATGGCACGCCATGACAGCGCCCGCGGCATGCGGGCGATAATGGCGCCAAGGCTCGACCGCCGCCCTATGATGGCGAGCGGATCTGAAAGGGATAAAAATGACGATAGCGAAGGAAACGGCCGAACTTCTGGCGAAACTGGGTGTGGCCAAGGACGCGCTGACCGGCGGCGACCTCGTCGTGCGCAGCCCGGTGACGGGTGAACAGATCGCGGCGCTGAAGACGATTTCGCCGGCCGATGCGGCCAAGACCATCGATGCCGCGCACACGGCGTTCCAGGCCTGGCGGATGGTGCCGGGTCCCCGGCGCGGCGAACTGGTGCGGCTGCTCGGCGAGGAGTTGCGCGCGCACAAAACCGAGCTTGGCCGGCTGGTGTCGATCGAGGTCGGCAAGATCCCGTCGGAAGGCCTCGGCGAAGTCCAGGAAATGATCGACATCTGCGATTTCGCCGTCGGCCTTTCCCGCCAGCTCTACGGTCTAACCATCGCCACCGAGCGTCCGGGACATCGCATGATGGAGACCTGGCATCCGCTCGGCGTCGTCGGCGTCATTTCGGCCTTCAATTTCCCGGTCGCGGTGTGGTCGTGGAACGCGGCGCTGGCGCTGGTCTGCGGCGACGCCGTGGTGTGGAAGCCTTCGGAAAAGACGCCGCTGACGGCGCTCGCCTGCGAGGCGATTTTTGCCGGCGCGGTCAAGCGCTTCGGCGCGGATGCGCCGCAGGGCCTGGCACCGGTGCTGATTGGCGACCGCTCCGTCGGCGAGATCCTGGTCGACCACCCGAAGGTGGCGCTGGTTTCGGCCACCGGCTCGACCCGCATGGGCCGGGATGTCGGCCCGCGTCTGGCCAAGCGCTTTGCCCGCGCCGTGCTCGAACTCGGCGGCAACAATGCCGGCATCGTCTGCCCGACCGCCGATCTCGACATGGCGCTGCGCGCCATCGCCTTTGGCGCCATGGGCACCGCCGGCCAGCGCTGCACGACGCTGCGGCGCCTGTTCGTGCATGACAGCGTCTATGACGCGCTGCTGCCGCGGCTGAAGAAGGCCTATGAGAGCGTCTCGGTCGGCAATCCGCTGGAGACGTCTTCGCTCGTCGGGCCGCTGATCGACAAGGCGGCCTTCGACGCCATGCAGAAGGCGCTCAAGGAAGCCACCGCTCACGGCGGCAAGCTGACCGGCGGTTCGCGGGTCGAGAATGGCCATCCCGATGCCTATTACGTGCATCCGGCGCTGGTCGAAATGCCGAAGCAGGTGGCTCCTGTCACCGAAGAAACCTTCGCGCCGATCCTCTACGTGATGAAATATTCCGATTTCGATGCCGTGCTCGACGAGCACAATGCGGTCGGCGCCGGACTGTCGTCGTCGATCTTCACCCGCGACCTGCAGGAATCCGAGCGCTTCCTCGGCGTCGATGGTTCGGATTGCGGCATCGCCAACGTCAACATCGGCACGTCGGGCGCCGAGATCGGCGGCGCCTTCGGCGGCGAGAAGGAAACCGGCGGCGGCCGCGAGAGCGGCTCCGATGCCTGGAAGGCCTATATGCGCCGCGCCACCAACACGGTGAACTATTCCAAGGCGCTGCCGCTGGCGCAGGGCGTGTCATTCGACATCGATTGAGATGCTGCGCCCGGCCTTTGACCAGTTGATCCACCCGAACTCGTCGGGCGGATCGCTGCCGCTCGCGCGGATCGTTCCGCTTTCAGGCTTCGCCCCCGCTGTCCAGATGTCCGTATCCCGACGGCGGAAAGGCCACCTCGGCCATGCGCCCGGACGGGTCCTCGCGGTCGGCACGATCGGCTGCGCAACAGCGTCTGCGCCGAACGTTCAGCCAGCGTGCGGCGACGCCGGTCGGCAGGCTTCGAACGCGGCATCGATAACGGCAAGCTTGGCGGCCTGGACGGTCATGTATTCCTGGTAGAAGCTGTTCGACACCCACATCACCGAATGCCCGCGCTGGCCTAGCCAGCCGACGCTGCCGAGCTTTTCGGCGTCGCGCAATTTGCGCGCAAGATGGGTGCGCGAGAGTTTTAGCCAACTGGCGAATTCGCCGATCGAAACCACGCTGGTCGGGATCCGGTCGAGGCCGGCATTGTCGGGATCGATGCCAGACATCAGCCAATCCATGACGATGCCGCCATTGTTGAGCCAGATGAACAGCGAAAACGTCTGCTTGGGCTCACGCACAGGGTTGGAGGAGAGCAGGCCTTCCGCCACCAGCGGCTGCAGCCTGGCAATCATGCCGTGCTGCTCGAGAAAGGCGGCGAGACGGTCGCCGCCGTCGAGACCGTCGAGCGTGCGCAGATGCGCAACCACCCAGCCATCGAATTCCTTCAGCGTCGCTGCCGTCACCTGAAAGGGATGGGCTCGTCCATCACCGGTGTGCGGCAGGTATTCGATGATGTGATAGTACAGCATCTCCTTGATGAAGGCTTCGGCCGTGTTGCGGCTGGCGACGGAATAGTGAAGCACGGCATCGATGAAGCGGGCCAGTGTCAGTTCCGTGCGGGGATCGCGCGGGTCGCGGGCGAAATGCAGGGCTAGGCCGGTGTGAGCCAGCAACCAGCGCTGTTGCGTGGCGAACACGGCGGCCAGGCGTGGGCTCGTTTCATAGATATGCAGCAGCGCCTTCGACTGCGCCTCGACATGACGGTGCAGCGCCGGATGGCCGGCAATATATTCGAAATTCAGCGCCATCCTCCTCGTCCTCCGGCCAGCCCCCCGGCAGCGAAGACGTGCAATCACATTTCCAGCCTTAGCTGCCCGTGTCCAGCCATGCCAACCCGGAAAAAAGGCCTAGAGCGAGCCTGGGCTATCGTTCCGGCTATTACGGCCGCAACCGCGAGGTGAAGGAGAGCCATCGCGTCCTAGCCACGAAGACCACATCGTGGCAAACTTCTTGTTAACCACATGCTCGGTGAAAATATCGGATTAACCTCAGATGCCACTATCGAGGTTATGTTCCGTTCCTTAGCGTTCAATATGAGTTCAAGGGATGTGTGGATTCGGGGGTTATTTCGGGTCAATCCGGGATGCGGAAGCTTTGCTCACGCACATGGTAGCCGCAATTGCCCATCGTGGGCCGGATGAGCAAGGGAAATTCGTAGCACCCGATGCCGGGCTCGGGCATGCGCGGCTGTCGGTGATCGGCATCGGCGATGGCCAGCAACCGATGTCCGACGAGGCCGGCAATTTGACGATTGCGTTCAACGGCGAGATTTTCAACTACATAGAACTGCGCGAAGGGCTGATCGCCAAGGGCCGGCACTTTCGGACGTCGAGCGACACAGAGGTCATCCTTCAGCTCTATGAGGAGATGGGCGAAGACTGCTTGTCTCTCCTGAACGGTGATTTCGCCTTGGCGATATGGGACAATCGGCAGCGACGAATGGTGCTTGCACGAGACCGGATGGGTGTCCGGCCGCTGTTCTACACAAGCAAGGACGGGGTGCTTTACTTTGCCTCGGAGATCAAAGCCCTGCTGAAGGTCCCGGGCGTCTCCGCTGAAATTGATCCGATTGCGCTGGACCAGATCTTTACGCTGTGGGCGCCGATCGCTCCGCGCACGGCGTTCCGCAATATCCACGAGTTGGAACCGGCAAGTGTGATGATTGCGACGCAGGGGCAGGTCACGGTCAAGCGGTACTGGCACCTGGACTATCCGCATCGTGATGAGCCGTCGAAGATCACGAACGAGGACCACGCGGCAGAGGAGTTGCAAGCCCTTCTGACCGATGCGGTGAGGCTTCGCATGCGGGCCGACGTGCCGGTCGGTTCCTATCTTTCCGGAGGGCTCGATTCGTCGCTCGTTTCGGCGCTTGCCGCCGGCATGACTCCTCGGAGACTGGAGACATTTTCCGTAACCTTCGACAGCGCCGAGCATGACGAAAGCGCCTTTCAGATCGAAATGGCCTCGGCGCTCGGCACGCGCCACCACGCCATAGAATGCGGCGCCCGCGATATCGCCGGGGTCTTTCCTGAGGTCGTCCGCTTTGCCGAGCGGCCGATCATCCGCACGGCGCCAGCGCCACTCTACAAATTATCCGCCCTGGTTCGCCAGGCCGGCCTGAAGGTGGTGCTGACGGGTGAAGGCGCCGACGAGGTCTTCGCCGGCTACGACGTCTTCAAGGAGGCGCGTGTCCGCCGGTTCTGCGGGCGGCAGCCCACATCGCGCATAAGGCCGCAGCTGTTCCGCCGGCTTTACCCGTATCTGCCGGGCCTGCAACAGCAATCGGTGGAGTATCTGGCTGCCTTCTTCGGCACCAGCAACGCTGCCCTCGACGATCCGCTGTTCTCGCATCGGCCACGCTTCAAGACCACGGCGGCGGCGAAAATCTTCTTTTCCGGCGATCTGCGTGCGACGTTGAAGGGCTATGACGCGGCTGAAGAGCTGACCAGCCGCCTGCCCGAGGCGTTTTCCCTATGGCATCCACTGCATCAGGCGCAGTATCTCGAAACCCGCTTCCTCCTGCCCGGCTACATCCTCTCCAGCCAAGGCGATCGGATGGCCATGGCGCACGGCATCGAAGGGCGGTTTCCTTTCCTGGATCATCGCGTGGTAGAGTTCGCGGCAAGACTTCCGCCGGAGATGAAACTGCAAGGCTTGATGGAGAAGCACATATTGCGCAAGGTGGCCAGGCACCACCTTCCGGCGACGATCGGCAAACGCACCAAGCAACCTTACCGCGCCCCGGAGGCCCGCTCCTTCGTCGGGGCGGAGGAACTAGACTATGTTCGTGACTGCCTGGGCGAGGCGAGCATTACCGCCGGCGGCCTGTTCAACGCCAAGGCGGTGGCCAAGCTCCACGAGAAATGCCGCATGGAGACCGCGACCGGATTTCGCGACAACGCCGCCTTCGTCGGCATTCTGTCGACGCAGCTGTGGCAGAAGAATTTCGCCGGCCAAGCGGTCGGCGCGGCAAGAGCGGCCTGAGACGGCGAGGAAAAGGAAAGATACGATGACGGCAATCAAGGACAGGGTCAGAAGCTTTATCGTCGACAACTTCCTGTTCGGCGACACCTCCTACAAACTGTCGGATTCAGCCTCGCTGATCGAGAACGACATTATCGACTCGACTGCGGTGCTTGAGCTGGTGGCCTTCATCGAGGACAATTTCGGCATCGCGATGGTGGATGCCGACATCGTTCCGGCCAACCTGGACTCGCTTGACCGCATCTCGTCCTTCATCGAGGCGAGAGCACAAACGCTGGCAGCGTAAGCGCCAACGGCGAGGAACGTCCAGTGCGGATCGAGCATTTTCTGATGGCGAAGGCTGCTGCCCACCCGGCCAAGACGGCATTGGTCACTAGGGGCAAAAGGCTGAGCTACGAAGAACTCGACGACCTTTCGAGCCGGCTGGCCACCGCTCTCTTCATGAATGGGATCAGGCGCGACGACCGCGTTCTGATCTTCATGGACAATTGCTGGGAGGCCGCCGTATCGATCTTTGCCGCACTCAAGGCAGGTGCGACCTTCAGTCCGATCAACCCCTCCACAAAGGCCGACAAGCTCGGTTACGTCATCGCCGATTGCGACGCCAGGGCGGTCCTGACGCAGGCGAAGCTGATGCCCGTGGTCACCGAAGCCTGCGCATCGCAAGGCAAGCCCGGCATCTTCGTGGCTTCCACCCCTGGGGCCGATGGGCAATGCCCGGCAGGGGCCGCGTCCCTGACTGACTGCCTGACGTTCGATGGCGCGGAGGTAAACCATCGCGGCATCGACGTCGACCTTGCGATGCTGATCTACACGTCAGGTTCGACCGGCCGGCCCAAGGGTGTGATGATGACGCATCGCAATTGCGACGCTGCCGCGGGGTCGATCGCCACCTATCTGCGCAACGCGCCGGACGACATCATCCTGAACGTCCTCCCGCTTGCCTTCGACTATGGCCTCTACCAGTTGCTGATGGCAGTCAGGCTCGGGGCCACGCTGGTGCTCGAGAAGTCCTTCGCCTTCCCGCACGAGATCTTCGAACGCGTCCGCAAAGAGGGCGTCACCGGCCTTCCGCTGGTGCCTACCATGGCGGCGATGATCCTGCAGATGCGTGATCTGGCGCCGGGTTTCCTGCCCAGCCTCCGCTATATTTCCAACACCGCGGCCGCCTTGCCGCCAGCCCACATAGAACGCCTGCGCTCGCTGCTGCCCGGCGTCCGGATCTATTCGATGTATGGACTGACCGAATGCAAGCGCTGCACCTATTTGCCACCCGAGGAACTTGACCGCCGGCCAGGGTCGGTCGGCATAGCCATCCCCAACACGGAAGCCTTTGTCGTCGACGACCTTGGACAACGCATGCCGGCGGGCGTGGCGGGTGAGCTCGTCATCCGCGGTCCGCACGTCATGCAGGGCTATTGGCGCAACCAGGCCGCGACGGAACGAGCGCTCCGGCCGGGGCCTAACCCTTGGGAAAAGGTGCTCTATACGGGCGACCTGTTCCAGACCGACGAGGACGGCTTTCTCTATTTTGTCGGGCGTAAGGACGACATCATCAAGACGCGTGGCGAGAAGGTCGCCCCCAAGGAAGTCGAGGCCGTGCTCCACGCCCATCCAGGTATCGCGGAAGCGGTGGTCG
Organism: Mesorhizobium sp. M1143; assembly: GCF_040318435.1. NCBI lineage: Bacteria > Pseudomonadati > Pseudomonadota > Alphaproteobacteria > Hyphomicrobiales > Phyllobacteriaceae > Mesorhizobium > Mesorhizobium sp. M1143. The sequence goes on from NZ_JAMYMJ010000001.1 coordinate 61,122, forward strand.
TCGGCGTGCCGGATCCGGTGCTGGGGCATGCGATCGGCGCGCTCGTCGTGCGGTCCGACCCGGCGCTTGGCGGAAAGGACATCATTCGTCACTGCGCGCGCCACCTGGAGGATTTCATGGTCCCCAAAATCATAGAGTTCCGGAGCGAATTACCGAAGACTGAGTCGGGCAAGGTCAGCCGCCGGCTCGCGGCTGAGATGATGGAGGCCGAGCAATGAACATCGGCTCAACCCAGGATGCGCCGGCCTTCACGCAAGCCCTGGCCATCGATCCCCCCGCCGAAACGGACAGGATCGTGGCGGCCCTGCGCGAGCAGTTGCGCGGCATTCGCAAGCGCGGCCTCGTGCTCGGTCTTTCGGGCGGTATAGATTCCAGCGTTTCGGCTGCATTGGCCGCGCGGGCCGTCGGCCACCAGAATGTGCTGTGCGTCCTCATGCCGGAAAGCGATTCCGACCCCGAAAGCCTGCGGCTCGGCCATCTGGTCGCCGACACTTTCGGCGTCGAGGCCGTTGTGGAGGATATCGGGCCGACCCTGCGGGCAATGGGCTGCTATGAACGCCGCGACGCCTTCATCCGCGAATTGGTCCCGGACTATGGCAAGGGCTGGGCCTCGAAGATCGTGATCGCGAACGTGCTCGAAGGCGAGGGCTACAACATCTCGTCGCTGGTGGTGCAGGACCCGCAAGGCAAGCAGACGAAACTGCGGATGCCGGTGGCAGTCTATCTCGGCATCGTTGCCGCCACCAACATGAAGCAGCGCACCCGCAAGCAGCTCGAATATTATCATGCCGACCGGCTGAACTTCGCCGTGCTCGGCACACCGAACCGGCTGGAATACGACCAGGGGTTCTTCGTCAAGAACGGCGACGGCGCCGCCGACGTCAAGCCGATCGCGCATCTCTACAAGACGCAGGTCTATGCGCTAGCCGCCTATCTCGGCATTCCGGAAGAGGTCCGCAACCGGCCGCCGACCACCGACACCTACTCGCTGGCGCAGACGCAGGAAGAATTCTACTTCTCCCTGCCTTACGATCGGATGGATCTGTGTCTCTACGGCCTCAACAACGGCGTGTCCGCCGAGGTGGTAGGGCAAGCGGCGGGATTGGCCGCCTCACAGATCGAACGTGTCTGGGCCGACATCGCCGCCAAGCGAAAGGCGACGCGCTATCTGCACCTGCGCCCGCAGCTCGTTGGCGGCGTGGACGAAGTCGGCTCCTGACCTGATGCATTATGCCATTCCGGACGGAAAACCGCGCACCCTTTCCTGGAATTGCTCTAGGCGGAACGCTTCAGGTGAAGCGGCCGCCGATCAACTGGCTCCACTGCTCGCCCGCAAGCCCGTTCAGAAAGACCTGCGCGTTCTTCATGGCATCGAGAAGCTCGGGATCGCGTGAATGCACGACGGTCGAGGCGACCGGTATGAAGGCTATGCGTCTTACAAGCATGGCGTCCAGAAGCGCGGGCTGGACGCGGCCGCGCAAGCCGGAGACACCGCGCCGGGCGGCATGCTCGACCAGGCAATCGATCACCGGCCCGGCCTGGCCGGGAAGAGCGAGGACCTGCAGCACGCGGCCGATCCCGTCCGGTCGAGCGTAGTAGGCGAAAGCGCCGACATTGGCGCCGTTCGGCGATGCCACCGACACGCAGACAAGCTCTCCGAAATCCGGCTTTTGCGCCGCATCGCCCAGAATATGGTCGAGCTGACCTTCCGCCCACTGCGGACGTAGCGGAAACTGGGCGCAAAGCGGCTCCAGCAGCCCCGCAAAGCTGCCGCTGTCGATCTCGGAGGTCCGAAATGCCCCCCGGCTCGATGCGTTGGCGACGACGCCGGTCCAGCGTCGTTGACCGCCCTCCATTTTGCGAAGGTAGAGCCGGTCGACCATCCGGGCGAGCGGGTTCAACATCCAGGCAAGCTTCATGTGACTGGCAAAAAGGCTGAGCACGAAGGTCGCCGGCCGCATCACGCGAACCCAGTCAAGGCTGTATTGCGGCAGCACAACGCCGCGAAGCCGCGTCCACAGTTTCACGGACGTATCATTGGCGGTTTCGCTGAAGGAGATGTCCTGCGGACCATCGAGGAAGGCCTTCAACAGGCGGGCACCGGCCATCGGATCGGTCTCGTGATCCTCGACCATCAGCGAGCTGCAGATGGCAGCGTAGAGCTGCCGGCCGTTGAATTTCATCGGCAGCGCATGAACGCCGACGAAGCCGGAAACCTGGCCGGCGTCATTGACATGGACAAGCGAACGGAGCCCGCTGCCCCAGTCGGGTGCGTCCAGATAAAACCGCCTCATGTAATCGACGAGGGAGGCCGGCGCTGGCCCCCGCTTCTTGCGCAGCATGCGTTGAAACATGCCCGCGACGGCCGCAAGGTCGGCCTGATCGAGGGCGCGGACGACGCTCACGCCGGGCTCCCTGTTCCGGGAACCCGGCCACCATGTTTGCGCGCCATGGCGACACGGGGCTGGCCGTCGGCCGTCACGGCAAAGGTTGGGGTTTCGTAGGATTTCGTTCTCGATAAAAGGGTTGCTATCTGCCGATCCTGACCTTCGCCGAACTCAAACAGCAGCCATCCGCCTGGCTTGAGGAAAGCTGCGGCATCCCGGACCAGCCTTTGGAGGATCGAAATACCGTAAGGGCCGCCGTCGAAAGCTTCCCGAGGTTCGTTCTCCAACAGATGCGCGCTTTCGCTATCGAGACGGGATGAGGAAATATAGGGCGGGTTGCACAAAACCATGTCGGCAGCGCCGTGGAGGCCGTCACCCTCGATCGCGGCAAATAGGTCGCCTTGCCGGACCTTGATCCTGTCCTGCAGGGCGAGGCGCACAACATTGCGGCGGGCAAGCGAAACCGTGCTGTCGGTCAGGTCCGCCGCCCATGCCCGAGCCCGAGGACATTCGCTGACGATGCCCACGGCAAGATTGCCGCTGCCGCAGCACATGTCGATCAGGATCGTTTCGTGCGCCTGTTCGCCAAGAATGGCCGCGGCCGTCCGGCCAAGCAGTTCCGTTTGGGCTCGCGGCACCAGGACGTCAGGCGCGAGTTCCAGCTCAACCCGCATGAAGCGGTGCAATCGCGGCCAATTGCGATCGTTTGCACGGCCGGCAGGAAGGCTGTGATGCTGCGGCAAGGAAAATCCCTATCCTGAGGATAAAACGCGGGTTCCCTGTTGTTACCAACTCCGGGTAAATTGATGTTAAAGATCATGATTGGATTGGGAGTAACCGGCCTATGTTGGCGGCGTCCTGTCCCATCAATGGCGCATTCCTATGCTGCCGCAAGCCGATCCATGCGCTAATTCAGAGCAACGCCTCGTACCGGTCTCCGATCTTTTCAATTTCGAAATCCGCCGCCCTGCTTTTCAGGATCGCGGCGGTTGTCGGCTGGTCGAGCATTCCGGCCATCGCCACTGCCAGAGCCCCGGCATCGCCGACCGGCACCAGGGCGCCGACGCGGCCGTCATCAAGTATTTCGCGCGGGCCGTGCGGCGCGTCCGTGGAGACCACCGGAATCCCCGCTGCCATGGCCTCGACCAGAACATTGCCGAAGCCCTCGCTGGTCGATGATAGGACGAACAAGTCAGCTACGGCGTAGCAGGCCGCCAGATCATTGACATAGCCCGCAAACAGAACGTCTGCGCCGATACCGGATTCTTCGGCATAGGCGCGCAGCTCGTCGGCCAGCGGACCCTCGCCGAAGATGACAAGCCGAGCCCGGCGGCCGGCGCGCAGCACAGCGAAGGCCCGCAGCAACGTCCAATGATCCTTAACCGGCACCAGGCGTCCGGCGGTGATGATGACGGGGCCGTCGCCCAGCGCCGCGAGCTCTGCCTGCCAGGCGTAGGAGCGTTGCTGGGATGCCGCAACCGGCGGCAGCGGGTTGTTGATGACCACGACCTTGGATTTCGGGAAGCCTCGGGCCACAAGATCGCCGCCGACACCCTCAGAAACCGCGATGGCCCTGGTGGCGCGGGCCGCAACCAGGGCCGAAAGCCAGACCGCCATTTTCGCGCCAAGGCTGCCGGAAGGCAGTGAGGCGGCGGCGTGGAAACTCGGGAAGAACCGCGCCCTGCTTCGCGCGAGGGAAAGCGCCAGCGCCACGACCAGATTGGCGAATTCCGGGGCGCTGTAGATCGCGTCGGGAGAAAGGCGGCCAAGCAGGCCCGCGCTTCGCACGATGCCTTTCAGTGTCGCCCACTTGCCATAACCCTCGCCGCGAATGAGGAGGCCGAAATCGACCAGATCCACGGCAGGCGAAAGCAGGGCGGCATTGGGCCCCTGCGCGTTCCAGGTAAAAAGCGTGACGTTGTGGCCGCGCGATGCCAGTTCATTCGCCATCAGGACGAATACACGCTCGGCGCCACCGCCCCTGAGGCTGGCAATGTGAAAGACAATCCGCTTCGCCATTTCAGGCGCGGCTGGCAATGACGTCCGGGCGGTTCGGCGGAAGACGCATGTCGCGCACGATACCCAGGGTAATGGCGAGCAACATGCCAAGGATCATGCCGCCAATTGCCCCCAGGCCGATCATCACGACGGTGCGCGGGGGCCATGAACGGCCCTTTGGCGGCACTGCGGTTGAAATCACCTGCACATTGGTGCTGTCGATCTGTTCGCGCTCGGTTATCTGGCGTGCCCGCGACAGGAAGCTCTCATAGATAGCCGTCTTCGACGCGGCGTCACGTTCAAGTTCACGCAAGGCAACCTCGGAATCGCTATCCGAGAACACGTTGCCCTTCAAGTCATTCATCTTGGCATTGAGGGAGGCCGACGAGGTTTTGGCGGCATCGAGATTGACCTTCGCCAGGCGCAGGGTGCGCGCGTATTCGGCGCTGAGTTGCGCGCTGACCGTGTTGTACTCCGTCTTCAGCCTGACGATCGACGGATGACGGGGGCCAAAGGTCATCGACTGCGAATCGATCTGCTGGCGCAGGCCGTTGGCCGTTGCGCGCAGCGCCACAAGCGCCTCCGACGTGGCGGGACCGGAATTGGTGCCGTTTGCGCCGGCGGCAAGCAGGGCGTCGTAACTTGCCTGCGCGGCGATGACGCGCGATTGCGTCTCCACGATCTGGCCGTTGAGCTGGGTCATGGTTTGCGAGGAAACAAGCTGCCCATTGCTGGTGGCCAGATTGTGGCTGCGCCTATAGGCCTCGACCTTCTCTTCGGCCGCCTGCACATCGCTCTTGAGCTGGCCCAGCCGCCCGTCCAGCGCGGCCGCGGCACGGCTGGCGCCGGAAGCCTCGGCGCTGGCCAGCTCTTCCTGGAAAGTCTTGACGATATCCTGCGAAATCAGGATCGCCTTAGCGGGGGTTTCCGCCGATACCATCAAGGTCGTGACAAACGACTTTTCATCCGCGATGCTGCTAACCCGTTCCGCCAGGTTCTTCAGGGCGGTAAGCTTTGGATCGGGTTTGGCGCCGTCCGTCCCTGTGCGGCTTCGGTCCGCGTCGAAGAACTCAGGGTCGCTGGCCAGGTCAAGATCGTCTACAACACGTGAAAGCACGCTGCCCGAGGTCAAGATGCGCTCTTTGCTGCGCGCGCTGAGCAGCTGTCCATCGACCTGGGCCGATTGCGGGTAAAGATCGTTCGGAACAACCTGAAGATTGGCGGGATTGATGAGGATGTCCGTGGTCACGGTGTAGCGCTGCTTGCTCAGCAGAGCGTAGGCACCGCCGATGATCCCGCCGGCGATTGCCAGCAGGCATACCAGAGCAAGGCCGGCGCGCAGCCAGACAAACAGACGCCCGAAATCGAGTTCGAGAAAGGTTCCGATCTTGTTGAGCGTCACCGTCGTGACGGGCTCGGCTACAGGCGGCGCCACGGGTGCAGGCGACACAGGGGCCGACGTTACAGGGGCCGACGTTACAGCGGGTGCCGCCGCATGTGCCATGATCGGCGCGGTTTGTTGCGGCTTTGGCCTGCTGGCGCGCCGCGCATTTTCGATCCGTTCATAGGGGCTAATGCCGGCGGCGGCCGCGGTTGGAGGAGGACCGGAAGCGGCGGACATCATGCTAACCCTTTAATATTCAATACGCACAGCCTGCTTTACGGAAACATCGTTAACATTTCATTTTCCAGGCGTGTCAGGCGCGTTCTGGAACAGCGATCTATCCACCCTTGGTCGGTATTCTGCCACGCCCGTCGTAGCCTGGCAAAGCGTGCAGGCGTTTCAAATGGAAAAGCAAGAGGTCGTCGCGAGGGCACCCACAAGGAGCGGGCTTTGGCGTCATGTCGCTGTTGATGCTGGTTGGCCTTGAAGGGGCGTGCCGGTTTGGCGCCCATCCGGCTTTCGATAAGCGAGCAACAAGATGACGAGCAGCATGATATCCGGCGCCTTCGAAGAGAGGGCATTGTTTGACAATGCCGCGAGAATGGACGCGGCCGCTGCGATATGGGCGGCCCGAGGCGTATTGCGCAGGAGCTTGAAAAGGAACCGGAAGAAAGCAAACGCGAAGAGCAGGGCGATCGGCAGGCCAAACAAAAGCGTAAGAACGACCGGCGTGCTTTCGATGAAGGGGAGGTTGAGCTTTTCGTTGACGATCTTCAACAACTCGTTGGGATTCATGCCAAGCAGGATGTCCCTCCATTCAACGAACTTGAATACATCGTAGATCTTGACGCGCGCGTCGTAATTTTGATCAAAGAGCGTATTGCTGAAGCGGTTCAGCAGCCCCGCCGAAAAGAGTATCGCAATCAGTATGGCGCCACCGGCCAGCGTCAGCATCAGCACCAGGAGTTTGGCCTGGCGTTGATGTCTGGGTGACAAGTCCGGCCAAGGCAGGAACACGAGCAGGAACAGGATCTCGCCGCAAGCGAGCAGCAGGGCGGTGCGCGCGCCCGAAGCGGCCGTGCCGATGAAGAGAAGGAAGATGCAAAGCGCGCACACCCAGATACGCCACCGCGTCAATGCAACGAAACCTATGGCGGTGGTGCAAAGCGCGCCCAGCGCCAGCGGATGGGCCGACAGTCCGATCGGCCGAAAGTCCAGCTCAACGAGGGGATAGGGCAGGAATCGATGCTGGGTGACGGCCTCGATCGTTCCGATGATGGCGCTGAGGACAATCATGCCGACGATGACATTGCCAAGCGCCCTGCGCACATGGTCACCCAGGGCAAGCATGATCATCGCCGCGGCACAAGAGACCAGATAGGAATCGATTATGAAGCCGGCCGAGCCGGCACGGCCTATCACGAAGAGATAAGGCACCAGCCACAACAGCAGCAGCGAATATAACAATGTCGCCTTGAACAGCCTGACTTCATCGCCTTCGAGCCGAATTGGCCGGGTCGTGGCGATGACGACAAGCAGCAGAAAGATGGCATAGGTCCCGATATGCAGCTTTTCGGGAAACGACCCCCCCTCCGTCGAATAGGACATCACCATATTCATCAATTGCGGAGAGATGGTCGAGCGGAGCAGGAAAGCGAAGGCCGCGAGGAGAAAGAACAGGAGTGTGAGGGCGTCTTGGCGGCTGGCCTGCGCGGTCACGAACTGTTGCTCTGTGGGGGTGACACTCACGATTATCCGACCAGCGTTGCGGCTTGCGATTGAGATGGCAGGTGACGAACGCGCCCCCGGGTACATTTTCCTGCACGAACGTAAAGGAATATGGATAACCCGATCTTAACAGTGGCGATGCCCGGCATGGGCCGCCACATGTCAGCTTTGCCGAAAAGCCGGACACCGCTCATTGAAATCTCACCAAAGTGCGCCGCGTGGGAACGAATGCACGCAATGCACTTGCGCGACGTGCATCGGCAGCCGGATTTACGCTATTTCGTGAACTCGGTAACCCACACTTAATTGGCCGGTCGTATTGATGGCGATGCTTTGCACGGCGCCCGACGCGCTGCCTGTGGACGGCACAATGGCATCAGGCGCCGGCAAAGCGCAGGAGATCAAGGTGAAGAAATTCTATTCGATTCAGTATCTTCGCGCCTGCGCCGCCTTGCTGGTTCTGTTCGCACACGCCTTTTCCTATCAGATTGGCGTGGACAATCTGATTATTGTGACGGCGGGCCGCCTGGGCGTCGTTCTGTTCTTTGTCATCAGCGGTTTCATAATGGTCCATATTACGGGAGATGGTCCGTTTTCCGCTGCCACCTTCCTGAAACGCCGAGCAATCCGGATCATCCCCCTTTACTGGCTTTTCACCAGCCTCGCCGCGGTTCTGGCGGCGCTCGCGCCAAGTCTCTTCCAGAAGACCGTCTTTACATGGCCCCACTATCTTCAGTCGCTCCTCTTCATTGTTCACGAAGCGCCTGGACGGGATAGCGCCAGTCCAATCCTCTCACTCGGCTGGACGCTCAATTACGAGGTATTTTTCTATATCGCTTTTGCGGTGTTCGCATTCCTGTCCGTGACCTCGCGCGTATTTGTGCTGACGGTCTTTTTCATTGCGATGTGGATAGCCGGGCTGTGGCTGGCTCCCACCAACCCTGTTATCCAGTTCTATCTCAACCCTTCTCCGGTGGCATTCGTAATCGGCATGTGGATAGGGCGGCGCTATTTGGACGGTGATTTCACTTCCGACATACGCCATGCCTGGATATTCGGCGTAATGACCGCTGCAGGCGTGGTGCTTTCATTCGTCGATGACGGTACGCCGCTCTTCGGTCAGATCAGCTTCGCGGGACAAGCAATGTGGGCGGCGGGCCTGCTTCATCTCAGCCTCATTCTGGAGCCGAAACTCAAGCACTGGAGCCTTCTCGAGCAGTTGGGCGACGCTTCCTACGCGCTTTATCTGTCGCATATCTTCGTGATCGGCGCTGTGGCGTACCTGGCCAGACGCACCGTCGGATACGAGCATCCGACAACGGTATTGTTGGTGTCGGTGGTCAGCATCGTGGCAGCCTGCCTCGTCAGTCTGGTGATTTACGAGACGATCGAGAAGCCGATTCTTCAGACCCTGAACGGCAGAAGGAAGACGAGAAACACACCGCTTCCTCATATTGCCACGGAGAACAAATAAGCAGGCCACGCAACGGGACGCTCACGGCTTTCAGCGCTTCAGTCAGCCCGCGCTGTCCACGACCTCGACATTGCCGGCGCGGTTAAGCGTATGAATGCCCGTGCGTGCCCATGCCGGACCCGCGCCGATCGGCCGGGGCGAGGCAAAACGGACATCGGACGCGTCGAGTCGCTCAAGCCGCATCAGCCCCAGACCACCGCCATAGGCCCTCGATCCGTTCTGCACCGGCAGCACCAGGGCATCGTCGTGGCGGATAAAGGCGCCGCCCGGCCGGGTGGCCGAATGATCGACGGCAATGGGATTGAGCGGATGGGCGACCCATGGCCCGCGCAGCGAGGGTGCGCAATAGACCGCCATCGTGTCCGACGCGCTGCCGTAGCCGAACCGCTCCGTTCCAACCAGCCAGAAGCGACCGTCGGATTCGAGCAGCGTCGCGTCGTTGAAATCCCTGTCCGCCATCAGCACGGTGTCGCGGACCCAGCGGTCGGGAAACTGCGCGGCGCGATAGAGCACAAGTTCGCGAGCCGAACCACTTTCGGGGATCATGAAAATCTCGCCATCGTGTGCGAACACCTGCGGATACGACAGGTGGTGCGCTTCCTCCAATACAACCCTTGGAACACCGAAAGTGCCATCGTCACCGAGCTCGGCGACGGAAATCACGCCGCGACTCGTCGCGTAGGGGAATTCCTCGACAAACAGATGATGGCGGCGGTCGGCCTCGAAGACGAACGGGTCGGCATAGAAGCGTTGGCCATCGTCCGGCAGGACTGTGAACGGTTTGCCGTCGAGTTGCCCGGTTTCGGCGATGCCTGGTCCGTCGATCACCCGATAGGCAACCTGCCAATAGAAGGGGCGTCGTCCCCGCCTGATTTTTTGCACGGCGCGATCGATCAAAGCCCTGCCAAAAAAGGGCACATAGTGTCGAACAAAACTGTCGTTCTTCAGGATCGGCACCGGGTTGTCGCTTACCGGCACAAGCTTGCCCGCAAAGAAGCGGGCGACGGTTTGCATGATCAGCGACATGGCGCCGGCGAGCAGGTCGTTGCAGCTTCGAGATAGCCAGAGCCTGTCTGCCAGCATCGGTCTAGCCTGGGCCACGACAACGCCATCGAGGCGAGCGCCAAGTTCAGGCAATTGTCCGCTCGCCAACATTGCGGCAACGCCGGCTGGAAAGCTGTTGCGACCGCAAAATTCGAGCCTCAGGACTGGCGCGTCTTGCCCCGTTGCGCTGGCAGTGAGATCTATGACGAGGTCCGGAGGGCCGCGATCGATGGGCGGCAACGGCTCGGACCGGCCCGCCAGCGAGGGACCGAAACGCCGGCTCTCGATCGCCAAGACAGTGTCCAGCCCCCGCGCGGTTGGCGCCGCCGCCGGCGCGTTGCAACTCGAGACCACGTAACCTGCCGCATCCAACCGCTTAAAAAGCTCATTTTCCCAGCGCCGGGATGCGACGGCGTGGCCGATGATTAAAATATTAGTCAACCCAAGTTATTCTCGTTAAAGCAAAAAATGGCTTTGCTCTGGTATCTTTCCCCACAGTTCCTGGCAAGGGTTGCCCAAGGGGGGCTGCGGACTCTAGCGTTAATCATACGTTAATTTTTTTGAATACGAAGGCGGTTCAGGGCGCTATTGTTAGGCTGAAAGCACATGTCAGCCGGGCGCCCACGCTTTCGGTGACCAGGGTCAACCATGAACGCCGTTTCACATCCGAACTTGCCCTCAAGGCGAAAACTGCTGATCGTGTTCGGCACGAGGCCGGAGGCGCTCAAATGTTTTCCGGTGGCGCGGGCCGCGCTCGCCCATCCAGGCTTCACCACGGAAATATGTGTGACGGGCCAGCATCGCGAGATGGTCAATCAGGTCATTGAACTGACGGGCCTGCCGGTGCACTACGACCTCAACATCATGCAGCCAGGTCAGACGTTGTTCGACGTGACCTCGCGCGTGCTCCTCGGAATGGCGGGGGTGCTGGAGAAGGCGAAGCCGGACATCGTCGTCGTCCAGGGCGACACAACCACCGCGATGACCGCGGCTCTAGCTGCCTTCTACAAGCGGATTCCGGTTGCCCACATCGAGGCGGGATTACGCAGCCACAACATCAACTCTCCCTTTCCGGAGGAACTGAACCGCAAGATTGCCGGCAACATCGCCACCTGGCATTTTGCGCCGACCACCGAGGCGCGCGACAATCTCATCGCCGAAGGAAAGGCTGCGAACACCATCTTCGTAACCGGCAATACCGTGATCGACACGCTGCTGCATTTCTCCAGCGAGATCGATGCCGACAAGCTGATGAACGCCAAGCTCGCCGCTCGTTTCCCCTTCATCGATCCGACCAAGAAAATGATACTCGTCACCGGTCATCGCCGTGAGAATTTCGATGGCGGCATCCAGAGAATCTGCACCGCGCTGAAGGCATTGTCGGCGCGCAGGGATGTGCAGATCATCTACCCGGTCCATCCCAACCCGAATGTGCGCTCCGTGGTCGAGGCCGAAATCGGGACGGTGCCGAACATCCACCTGATCGACCCGCAGGACTATTTGCCGTTCCTGTACCTGCAGAAACAGAGCTACCTGGTGTTGACCGACAGCGGCGGCGTGCAGGAAGAGGCGCCTTCACTCGGCAAGCCGGTGCTGGTGATGCGGGAAAACACGGAGCGACCCGAAGGGATCGCCGCTGGTACTGCCCGGCTGGTCGGCACCGATATCGAAAAAATTCTGGCCAATGCCAATAGCCTGCTCGATGATGAGAGCGTCTATCGCGGCATGGCGGAGAGGCACAATCCATACGGCAATGGCCAAGCTGCGAGCCGGATCGTTGAGGAATTGCTGAATCATGGCTGAAATCAAAACCGTTTCCGTTATCGGCATGGGCTATATCGGCCTGCCGACCTGTGCCATTTTTGCCAGCCGCGGACTCGATGTCATCGGTGTCGATATCAACGAGGCGGTGGTCGCGAAGGTCAACCGCGGCGAAATCCACATCATCGAACCGGACCTGGATGGTTTGATCCAGAAAGTCGTCGCCAATGGCAAGCTCAAGGCATTCAGTACGCCTCAGCCGGCCGATGCCTATATTATCGCCGTTCCAACTCCGATCACCCCGGACCGCAAGCCGGATGTCAGCTACGTGCTTGCGGCAGCGCGAAGCATCGCTCCGGTGCTAAAACGGGACGACCTGGTGGTGCTGGAATCAACATCGCCGGTCGGTACGACGCGTGTCATGACAGCGCTGCTCGCTGAACTGCGACCCGATCTCAAATTTCCCGTCGCACATGGCGAGGAAGCTGACGTCCTGGTCGCCTACTCTCCTGAGCGCGTGCTGCCGGGAAAGGTGCTGACCGAACTGATCAACAATGATCGCTCGATCGGCGGGCTGTCCCGAAAGTCTTCGGAGCGGACAGCGGCACTCTATTCAAGCTTCGTCGCCGGCGACCTGTTCATAACCCAGGCCGAAAGCGCGGAACTGGTTAAGCTGACCGAAAATGCGTTCCGCGATGTCAATATCGCCTTCGCCAATGAGCTTGCGGCGGTGTGCCAGGATCTGTCGCTCAACGTCTGGGAGGTAATCGATCTCGCCAACCGGCATCCTCGCGTGAACATCCTGCAGCCGAGCCCGGGCGTGGGCGGCCACTGCATTGCGATCGATCCGTATTTTATCATCGACGCCGCACCGAACAATACGCGGCTGATCAGTTCGGCACGGCGCATCAATTCCGAGCGACCCTTGTCGGTGGTCAGGGACATCGAGGCATTGCTCGACCCGACCCGCAAGCAGACGATCGCCTGTCTTGGCCTCAGCTTCAAACCCAATATCGACGATATGCGCGAGAGCCCGGCTGTCGAGGTTGTTAAGCTTCTGTCCAAGATTCCCAATATCAAGATCGTCGCTGCCGAGCCCAATGCGCGTCAGTTGCCACACGAGCTCGAGGGCAGCGGCGTCATGTTCACCGATGCACTTTCCGCTATTGACCAATCCGATATCGTCGTCCTGCTGGTCGACCATCGACAATTCAATCTGATCGATCCCGAAGCGCTCAAGGACAAGAAGCTCGTCGACACACGGGGCCTGTGGACCTGGCGCAAGGCGCGCAAGCCCGACGCCCGCATCGAAGGCAAGAAATCCGAAATGGAACGCTCGCAGTCTCTCGCTCGCACCGGAGAAGCGGCATGAACTCGCATGACCCGGCATGGGCGCAACACTCCCTATTGGCATCACGCCGCCGCGAGTTTCTCGGTGCGACCATCCATGCGCTGACCATGGCCGAGACGCTGGCCATCGCAGACGAGGCGATGGCGACGCGGCGACCGCTTCATCATGTTGTCGTGAACGTCGCCAAGCTTGTGAACATGCGCAAGAATGCCGAACTGCGCGAGGATGTCGTCGGGGCGGATATGGTCAATGTCGACGGCAAAGGCGTGCTTTGGGGCGCGCGGCTCTGCGGCGTCGAGTTGCCGGAGCGTGTGACCGGCGTCGACGTCATGATCAACCTGCTTGCGCTGTGCGCCAAGCGTGGCTATCGCCCCTACCTTTTGGGCGCTGAACAGCACATTCTCGACGCAGTTGAAAGCCGACTTGCCAGAGATCATCCGAGCCTGGCCATTGCCGGCCGGCGCAATGGGTATTTCAAGGCGGAGGAAGAGGCCGCGATCGTCGAGGCCATCAACGCTTCAGGTGCCGACTGCCTGTTTGTGGCGATGCCGACGCCGAGCAAGGAGCGCTTTCTCAAGCGCTATCGCGACGTACTCGCTCCGAGTTTCGTCATGGGCGTGGGCGGCAGCTTCGACGTCTATGGTGGAAAGGTCGCCCGGGCACCGAAACTGGTTCAGGCGGCCGGCCTGGAGTGGCTGTTCCGCGTGGCGCAGGAGCCGCGACGCTTGTGGCGCCGCTACTACGATACCAACACCGCCTATGCACTGCTGCTGTGGCGTGAGTTCTGGTCTCGCCGGGGACGCCGAAACGTCAATCCGTAAGCTCGCGACTTTCAGACAAGCATGCCTCATAGCGCGGGATTTATGCGATCCGGAGCCGTGCCCTTAGCTTGCCGATGAAATGCGTCACGGCCGCGGGGTGAAACAACCAGGTCAGTCCCAGGAAAGCCGCAGCGCCGGCGACGCCGCCCGCCGCGAGCGGAAAGATCGCCGGCATATAGCCCAGCGCAGTGCTGGCGAGGCTGGCGGCCAATCCGGTGCAGATAGAAATTATGATTGAGACAGCGATGTCGCGCCAGGGCACCGGCACCGGCGTGAGCCTCTCGGCGATGACGATGCAGGCTGCAAGACCTGCCAGCGATCCGCCCGCCAACGCCAACGCCGCGCCAACCTCCGCCATGGTGGGAATCAACAGAAAAGACAGTGAAATCGTTGCCACCGAGCCGAAGGAATTGGCGATGATCAGCAACCACGGCCGCTTATGTGCGTGCACCACGACGCCATAAACGAAGCTTGTGAGATTGGCACAAAGAACGCTGAAGGCGATGATCGGAAACAGCAGACCGAAGCGACCATGATATTCCGCGGGCAGCAGGAGTCGCGTGATGTCGCCGCTGAGCGCGATAAGCGTTGCTGCGACCGGCAGGCAAAGGCGTATCATCAAGGCCATGAGTTGCGACAACAACCGCCCGGACGCCTCGGATCCCTCTTCGTCGAAGCGGCTGACCACTTCTGGAAATGCGCCCATGTTGATTGCGTTGGCGACCATATCGATCGGCTGCCGAGCCAATGCGTAGGCGGCTGCGAAGACAGCCACCGCGCCGGCATCGTAGTAGAGCTTGAGGAAGACGCGTTCAGCGCTGTTGAGACCGAAACCGACCAGCGCCATGATGACGAGGGGCACGCCGAGGGCAAAAAACTCCTTGTGGGTGAAGCGCGGCGGGCCGCCAATAACGCGCCCGGATGCCACCACGCACGCCACGATGCCGGCAATCAGCACGGCGAGGCTCGAGCCGAGCGATACCGTCAGAAACGAGCGTTGGAAGATAAGGATGGCGGCGATCGGCAAGGCGAGTTGCAGCAGGCCGCGCAGATATTCAAGCATTGAATAGAGGGAATGACGCTGCTGCATTTGCAGCACCGTCAACGCAAACCGGCTGATGGAGCCGGCAATCAGATAGCTGCAGACGGCGATTGCAAATTCGATCCAGCGCTCCGGCACGATCACCGCCGAGGCGATCACGGATATGATCAGGGCCAGCACCGTGGTGGCAAGCAATACCTGTCCGGCAAGCATCAGGCTGCCACGGCTGACGTCGCCTTTTCCACCAAGCCGCAGCAAGGCAATGCGCAGCCAGTTGGTAACGGCAACATCCGTCATTTCGCCCACGGTGACCACCAGGGTCAGCAGGCCATACTCGGTCTGGTCGATCAACCGCGTCATGACGACCAGCAGGAGCAGAGCGGAAACCCGCGTCAGCAGAATAGCGGGGCCATAGATGAGTGTGGAACGGAGCAGCAAAGGGTTGTCCCCGGAAAATTTGCCGTCGATTAACCGTTGACCGACGGGAATTCCAGCATGATGACGGCAAAGGGTGAACGGATACAGTTTGAACCAAAAGATTTGTCGTAAACCTTTTTTGGAACGTTTGCTTTAGGGTCACCCGGCATCCGCAATCCAAATGGTGTCATGTTGCAGCGTCTCGCCCACAATAGAAAAATACATGTCTTGGTCGCAACGCCCTCGGGCGTTTCGGGACAAGGCGGCATCGACCGGATCATGGGGGCGCTGAAGCAGGAGTTCGAACGGCAAGAGATCGCCGACATCGATCTGCGCTTTCTTTCCAGCCGTGGCCCGGGACATGTCGGGCTTTCGATCTTCTACATGCTTGGTTTTTGCGCGCGGATGCTTGCGGCCCGCCTCGACAGACGCGCCGACGTCATTCACATCAATATATCGGTCTCCGGCAGCACCTATCGCAAGATGATGATCGCCGCCTGCGCCAGGCTGTTGTCGATACCATATGTCCTTCATCTGCATGGGGCGCAGTATCAGACATTCTGGAAAGATGATCATAGTTTCATGAGCCGCCGTATCAGGGCTCTGTTCGAGCATGCCGGCCGGGTGATTGTCCTGGGGGGGCTTTGGCGCGATTTCGTCGCCAGCCGGGCACCGGCGAACGGCGGCAATATTGTCATCGTTCCCAACGCCACGGCAGTTCCTTCCCTGGCGCATGTCGGCGGAGGCGATCACGTGCACATCCTGTTCCTCGGCCGCATCGGCGAGCGAAAGGGCGTGCCGCAGTTGGGCGAGGCGCTGGAGCGGATGAAACATCTCAGGGGTTGGCGTGCCACGATCGCCGGCGATGGTGAGGTCGAGCCGGCACGAGCGAGGTCGGTCGCTCTAGGGATTGCCGACCGTATTGCTTTTCCGGGCTGGGTGGGACCTGACGAGGTCGCATCACTGATCGCTTCGGCCGATATTCTGGTGCTCCCCTCGTTCGCCGAAAATCTGCCAATGTCGGTGATCGAAGGCATGGCGGCCGGCCTGGCTGTCGTGGCCACCCCGGTTGGCGCGGTCGAGGACATCATCACCCACGAACAATCCGGTCTGTTGGTGCCGCCCGGCGATGTGGCGGCGTTGACCGAGGCGTTAACTCGGCTGGTCGAGGATACGGCGCTGCGCGCGCGGCTTGGCGCCGCCGCCATGGCGGTGCACCGGGAAAGGCTTGAGCTTGCACCGTTTGTCGACGCGATCTGCGATGTCTGGAGATCGGTCGCGTCCGAGGCGCGATCGGTCAAGCGCTGACGCTGTCCTTCATTGTCGTCACTGCGGCGGGCCAAGCGCGAATTCGCGGTGGAATATCTCCAGGTTCAAAAGCGCCCATATCAGTTTTTCGTGGTCCGCGGCGCGCTCGGCGTGCTCCCTGACAATCTGGTCCAGCTTCTTGGCGCTCAAATAGCTACGGATGACCGAATGGGACGAACACAGATGGTCCCGTACATAATCGCTCATCGGCCCGCGGAACCATTCGGCGACGGGCACCTTGAAGCCGATCTTTGGGCGGTTGAGGACCTCGTCGGGAACCATGCCGGCCATGCAGTCGCGCAGGATCTGTTTGCTGTGCAGGAAGCCCAGCCTGTAACGATCGGGCAGTTGGCTGACGAAGGAAACCAGATCGCGATCAAGGAATGGCATTCGCCCCTCGATTGAACCGGCCATCATCACTCGGTCGCCCCGTTCCAAGAGGTTGTCGGGCAACCACGATGTCTGATCAAAAAACAACACACGGCGCAGATGAGATTCCGTCACACTCGAAGAGAACGGGAAATCGTTGCAGTCATGGCCGCAAGTGGCCAACCCACCGAGGAGCGAATCGCGTTCCCGCGCCGTCATGGCTCCAAACCAGGAGATCATCCGGGTGGCAAAGTCCCGTTCACCCGCGCTTCGGGCAAATGTATCGAACTTGGCCGATGCGCCGGGCAATGCGCGCATCAAAGGGGCGAGGAGATTGTTGTGAAGCGACGCTGGAACAAGTGACCGGTAGACACCCGCCAGAGACTCTGCGCGATGTTTGGGGTAGCCGCCGAGAATCTCGTCCGCACCTTCGCCCGTAAGCACCATCTTGACGTCCTGCGAGGCTCGAACCGACATCAGGTAAATTGGAATGTCCGTACTTTGTGAAACAGGTGCCCCCCGATGGCGGACCATCTTGGGCAGATGATTCATCAGGTCATCCGCCTGGATGACGATTTCGCAATGATCGGTCTTGAAATGATCGGCGACGCGCCGGGCGAATGGAAGCTCGCTGTAAGCCTGTTCGCTGAAACCGACCGAAAACGTACGAATGGGGTTGTCGCTGTGCCTGGTCATCAGGGCAACGATTGCCGACGAGTCGAGGCCCCCGGACAGAAAGGCGCCAAACGGCGCATCACTGCGCATCCTGATCTCGACAGAACGGTCGAGCAATTCCAGAAATCGCCGCTTGGCGGTTCCTGGATCGATATCCGCTGTCAGATCGGTCTGATCCGGGGGCGCATAGTAGCGCGTTTCCGTTACTTCCCCTTGCGACCACACAGCGTAGCTTCCCGGGTTGAGCTTGCGGATCTGTTTGAAAAGCGTCCGCGGTCCAGGCACGTAACGCCAGGTCAGATACTCGCGCACTCCATCCAGATCGAGCTGCTGGCCATCTGGCTGCGCAGACAACAACGCGCTGATCTCCGAGGCAAACGACAGCAAATTTCTGCCTTGCATGAGGTAAAGGGGTTTTTTTCCAAAGGGGTCGCGAGCGAGGATCAATTCGCGCCGTTGAGCGTCCCACAGCGCAAAAGCGAACATCCCGCTCAATCGGTCGAACATGGCCAGGCGCCACTGGTCATAAGCCCTGAGCAGCACTTCCGTGTCGGAGCGTGTGCGAAAACGGTGGCCGAGACCGATCAACTCCTCACGCAACTCGATGTAGTTGTATATTTCGCCGTTGAAAATAATCCGGAGCCGTCCGTCCTCGGTCTGCATCGGCTGATTTGAATCGGCGTTTAAGTCAATAATCGCCAGGCGGCGATGCACCAATGCCAACTGGTCCTCGCCTGTGTTCAGGTCCAGGAGTTCGATGCCTTCGGCATCGGGACCACGATGCTGCAAGGCATTCGACATCCCGGCGGCCCGATCTTGTGGCTTCTCGACCCTGCGCCCAATCCAGCCGGCAATTCCGCACATTCTTTCCCTTGGCCCTCTTTCCCTTGTTTGCGTATGATCGAGGACACCAATCTACAGCGAATATATTAAATAGCTGCTCGGTGGAGTGATTTTAAAACTGAGCCTGATTTGGTTCGATCAGGCCCTCTCGGCTGCAACTGGAGACGACAGTCCTTGGGTTTCACGCGATTGATCGCCAGCAACCAGGCAGACCGCTCGAACCGATCCTGACCCGATGACGAGTTATGGCAGGCCCAGTGCCCGCAACATCTCCCGGTCCGGGATCGCAGGCCCCTTGGGTTGGATAACACTCATTCCGTAAGGATTGGAGAATTCCCAGGCCGACCACGGCATCGCGAAGCGTTCCGCCTCTCTGCGCACTGCCATGAGATAGCGCAGGCGATCAGCATCGAAAGCTCCCATGCGGCCATCCGCAGACATCAGGATAACGCCGAATTCGCCCACGAACAGGCGTCTGCTCGCTATGCCATGGGCTTCAGCCCAGTCGACCGCCTGACGGAAACCCGCTTCGAGCTGGCTCTGCCCCCAATTCTGCTCAAAGTATCGGGCGATCGTTTCACGCGCCGAGGCCATGTTCATCACCTCTTCGATCTGGCTCAAGCCGGCGGCGTCCATCTGCGCCTTGAGGGTTTCGGCGACCACTTCGGGCGTGCTGGCGTCGGCAGGCCAGGGAAGGCCGGAGGAGAAAGCGTTCTTGTCATCGGCCCGCTGGTGCGTGAAGCTGTGCGGATCATACATGTGGAAGCTGTAATAGACGTTGGGGTCGTCGAAGTTGGGGTCCAGGTTGACCAGTCCCGCGATGCTCCCGCCGCAGGCGCCGGTCGCGACGATGGTGAGTTCGCTGCTGACGGCGCGAATATCGCGAACCGTGCCTGCCATGATCCGCTGCCAGTCATCGCTGCCGCTTGAATCGCAAGGGTAGTAGGCGGGCTCGTTATAGGGCTCGAGGGCGACCTTGTCGGCGCCAATTTTGATCAGCATGGCAGCCACCGCCACTACCATTTTGCGATAGCGGGCAACACCCTCGCTGTCGGCCCCGCCATGGATCATTTCCATGCTGTAGGCCGGAACCTGGCTGACGCCATGCAGATCGAAAACCACCTTGAGCCCGCTTGAAACCACCCGCTGCACCGCAGCGGCAAGCATGTCCAGCGCCTGTTGTCGTTTGGCGCCCTCGCTGGCAAGCAGAGGGCCAGGGTCGACACTCAGCCGGACAAAGTCGAAGCCCATGGATCGAATGCGACCAAACTGGTCGCCGTCCGGCCAATCGGTGAGCGGCCTGCCGCCCGCAAGCCATTCCTTCTCGCTGCGATAGGGCGGCCATTTGTAGGAACCATCTTTCTCCACCGGCGACCAGTTGAGCCATTCATGGACGCCAACGCCGCGCTCAAGCGGGATCGGCGCCGCCTCGGCTGACAAAGCCATGCCAAGCGCGCACGCTATGACGTAGACAACTTTTCTCATCGCAAAACTCCGCGTCATGGCCGAAGATATTAACCGCGGGAACGGAAAAGAGGATGCCGCCACACGCTTTTTCGACGGGATGGTGTATGAGGATCAAAATCTTGGCGGAGCGCGGATGAGGGTCGGGTGGTATTTCAACCGATTGCGCAGCATGGAGTTGGCCGAGATATTGCATCGGTTGGACGAGCAGCGCCGGAGGACCGTTTCGCGCCGCCGCGACAACGGCTGGCAGCGCTATGCGTCGCCGCAGTTGCACCCGGTGCTGCACGGATTGCGGAATGCTGTGCCGGCCGCTGCGACACCAGCCCAGCGGCAAGCTATCGAGGCGGCTGCGCAAAACACTCTTCGGGGCCAGTTTTCAGCACTTGGGCAGACCTGGCCACAGCGAGACCCCTATACTCTCTTTCCACCCGAGCTCTGGCGCCTTGATCCGGTGACCGGCCGGCTTTGGCCAGGCCCCAAGACCCATACTTTCGATATCGATTTTCGCCATGCCACCGGCCGTGGCGATGTAAAATATGTCTGGGAAATCAACCGGCTGCAGCAACTGCCGCCACTGGCTGCCCATCTGCTTCTCACCGGCGATGATCAATCCCGTGCGGCCATCGAGGCGGCGATCGAGAGCTGGCATTTCGCCAACCCACCATTTCGGGGCGTTGGCTGGGCCTCGGGCATCGAGGTCGCGCTACGAGCCATCAGCCTGATTGTCACGCTCGACCTCGTCGGCGACCGGCTTGGCGCGGCGACGCGAGAAAAAGTCGGTGAAATACTGGCGGCAAGCGCCTATTGGCTGCCGCGGTTTCCCTCCCGTTTTTCGTCCGCCAACAACCATCTCGTCGCGGAATTGGCTGGCGAATATTTGATCGGTCTGGCTTTCGGGGCCGAGGTGGCTCGCGAGTCGCTCCTGGCTGAGGTGCTCAAACAGATCCTGGCCGATGGCGCCGGGGCCGAGCAGACCCCGACCTACGCCGCCTTCAGTGCCGAACTTTTCCTGCTGTGCGCTGCGGCGGCGCGCCAGGCCGGACTGCCTTTTCCCCAGCCCGTCGAAGCGCGTTTGGCCGCTTTCGCCAATTTCGCAGGCTGGCTCCCGCCGAAAACCAGCGGCTTCGGCGACAATGATGAAGGCCGCGTGATCACGCTGGGGGGCGAAACCGATTATGTCGGATCGGTCGCGGCCGCCATCCGTGGTTTTCTACGGATGCCGGGCAGCGCACCGGAGCCTGGCGATTTTCGTGCGCTTTTCTTCGGCGCGCCACCGCGGCCGGCGCCGGTGCCGAATGGATTGCATACATTCACGCAAGGCGGGCTCTCCGTCTGGCGCGGCGAGATGAATGGTCGCAACGTCCATCTGACATACGACCACGGCCCGCTGGGCTACCTTTCGATAGCGGCGCACGGTCATGCCGACGCGCTGTCGCTCACCCTGTGCATTGACGGCGATCCGGTGCTGGTCGACCCCGGCACATGGCTCTATGGTTCGGGGGGAGGCTGGCGCGACTGGTTCCGCTCGACGCCGGCGCACAACACGCTGAACCTAGAGGGTAAAAGCCAAAGCATCATCTCCGGGGCGTTCAACTGGTCGCACAAGGCGGTTGCGACATTGGTGGAGAGCGAGCCGGGGCCGCACTGGAG
Organism: Mesorhizobium sp. M1143; assembly: GCF_040318435.1. NCBI lineage: Bacteria > Pseudomonadati > Pseudomonadota > Alphaproteobacteria > Hyphomicrobiales > Phyllobacteriaceae > Mesorhizobium > Mesorhizobium sp. M1143. The sequence continues at coordinate 82,841 of NZ_JAMYMJ010000001.1, forward strand.
GCTGTGTGCCCGACATGACGGGTACAAAGGCCGCTTCGGCGTTGTGCATCAACGCGCCGTGACACGCGATGGCGACGGCATCCTCGTGACCGACCAACTGCTCGGCGGCAGCCGCGTCGCTGAGATCGTCTTCCAACTCGCCGCCGACCTCCACGCCAACAGGGATGGAAACATTGTCACGATATTGCGCGGCGCTGAACCTTTGATGACTATCCACTTTCCAGACGCAGCGATCCACATCCGTTCCGGCGGCGACACACCGGGCCAGGGCGGCTGGGTTTCGCCGCGTTTTGGTGCAAGGCAGCCAGCCGAACGCCTCGCATGGCGTGGCCAAGTAGGCGAAAAGGGAGTAGTCATCCGGCTCGCGCCAAGTCCGCCGCAGACCCGATAACGGGCAGGTTGCAGGCGCAGCGTTCGACATTAATTACGTTCAGATATTTAGCGGTTTTGACACCGTTGATCTGCTAATTTGGCCATGATTGTTCTGCCAGTCGCATCCCGATACACAGTTGCGGGCAGCATATGATAGGCCTGGCAATATGTGCTTCGCGACGAGCCGGATCACCATTTCACCACCTAGGAGCCACTGCATCGATGTTTTCGGAATTCGCCAGAGTGATCGTGGAAAAACTCTCACACATCGATCTGCTGACACTCGGTCTCCTGTTGCTCACGGCGCTGGGGAGCGCGGTGGTCGCCTACTGGCGAACGGTCGAACAGAAATCCTTCCGGGACTTTTTCGACTTCGCCTTTCCCGCGGAAGTCATCATGCACCCATCGGCGCGAGCGGACGCATTGTTCTGGATCACGAAAAGGCTGGTGATGCCCTTCCTGCTCATTCCCGCCGGTGTCACCTTCGTTGCCGCCACGGGATATGCAACAAACCAGGCAGTCGGCTGGCTCTTCAGCATCTCGCAACCGCTGATACCCGGCCCCGCCGGCCCAGTGACGATCATCCTCTTCACCGCAACCATGCTCGTTGCTTACGATATCTCCTACTACCTATATCACGTTGCCCAGCACCGTTTCCCGTTCCTGTGGGAATTGCACAAGGTGCATCATTCGGCCGAAGTGATGGTTGGGATCACCAAGGACCGGGTTCACCCCCTGGACGATCTGATGAACCGGATCTGGGACGGCGTCATACCGGGGATCAGTTTCGGCTTGTGGAGCCTGATTGCGCTTGATCCGGTCGAGATCGCCATATTTGGCATCAACGTCTATGTCATTCGCAACATTCTCATGATGGACTTTGTTCGCCACACGCATCTGAAGATTTCCTTCGGCCGGTTGAACGGCGTCATCTTGTGTCCGCACTGGCACCAGGTGCATCACAGTGTCGACCCTCGCCACTACGACAAGAATTTCGGGCTGCTTTTTTCATTCTGGGATCGCATATTCGGAACGCAGTTCATCCCGGATCCGGACGAAGACCTCAAGTTTGGACTGATAGATCGCGACGTACGCGACTATCAGTCGCTTTTCGGACTTTACGTGCTGCCGCTCAAGAAAATGGCAAACCATATCATGCGACTTTTTCAAAAGCGCATCGATGTCGCGCAGCCGCAGGACCGTCTCCAACCATGAACAAAATGGCTTCGATTGACGCTGTTGGTGCGGAGCGACTGGAAATCGTCAGTTCGACGGATCGCCTGGCCGCCATCGAAGCCGAATGGGTAGACCTATGGCATCGTACCCATGCACTGATCTTTCAGAGCCATGCCTGGGTTTCGGCATGGTGGAGCACCGTGCGTGACCGCGACCGGCGCTCGCTGCGGATCGGCCTGGTATGGAGCGATGACAGGCTGGTCGCTGTCATTCCCCTGGCGATCGGCAGACGAAAAGGACTTCGGCTCCTCGAATGGGCCGCCAATAGCTATACGGACTATGGTGATATTCTTGTCGCGCCGGAATGCTCCCTATCGGCCCTCCAGAACCTCTGGAACCGGATCTGTTCGGCGGGTGGCTTCGATCTTGCTTTTATCAATCGTCTGTCGCCGGATGCGGCAGCCCGCAGGATTTTTACACCGGGCTCTTCCAGCGGCGTCAAGCTTCGCGCCAATCACCGGGAGGAAGTCAGTTATCGCGTCGCTGGACAGTGGGCCAGCGGAGCAGCATGGCTGGCGGACCAGCCGAAAAAGATGCGCCAGAACTATCGGCGCGGCATCAAGATACTGGAAGAAACAGGCGAAGTGAAATTCCGCCTCCTGTCGGCCGACGAGCCGCTGCAGCCATTGCTGGAGCGACTGTCGGCGCTGAAGCGCAGATGGCTGGAAAAGCACACGCGTGAATCCGACCTTTTCGAAGAGGGCGAGCCGGTTCTTGCCGCCCTGGTGGACGCGCTGTCACGCGCCGGTGTGCTGCGCATTTTCGTACTTGAATGCAATGGTGCGATGGTCGCGGTTTCCATCAACATCGTCCAGCACAACGTCATGATGGCATTCGTTACCACCTACGACCCTGACTTTAGCCGAGCGTCGCCGGGTGCGGTCCTGATTACGGAGTATATACAGTGGTCGTTTGATCACGGCTTGGGATTGGTCGATTTCCTCTGTGGCGGAGAGGCCTTCAAACATAGGTTTGCAACACAGGCCGTTACCCTCCAATCCGTTCTTGGGGCACGCACTGTGCAGGGCGCGCTCGCTTCTCTCGCTGATCGTATCTGTCAGACGATCCGCGTACGCTCACGCGGATTGGCGTCGGCGAATCCAGAGCGCCCGCCCGATGAGACTGCTTAATTTAGCTGGATAACTTGGGCATAAGCCGCCGAGCGTTGAGGGCTGGCGTGCGACATGGGCGCGCCATTCGAAAATCCGCGTCGATTGCGCCTCGGAATTGGGACCGAATGGGTCCGCAGGTGCAGACTTCAATTCCCGCAAATCACGTCTCTCGAGGCGCAGTTTGTCGTCTGCGAAGCGTTGCAACACGTTCGTTGGCGTCACAACGGTAGCAGGCTAGGTCCTGAGAATCATTGAAGATTTTTTCGGACAGGGCGCTACCATAGGTCGGCGTTTTTACTATGATTTCAGTAGCTTAGGTAGGCTGGTAGCGGGAGAGCGCTACCGCCTTTCCCCCCACTCGTCGAACTACCGGTTCCTGCTTAGGTGCTGCGGCTGAGCTGTGTCGCTGCAATCTGCCGCCAGACATGCGCGGTGGACGCCCCGGGTTCGGAACTGCGCTGCGGATGGCCAACGCATGGAAAAGGAGTGCCGGTCAGTTCAGGGTTCTGCCGTTCCCTGCCGCGCTGCCCAGTCGAACGGGTAAAGGCAATAGAAATAGCCGGTACGCTCGGTGGCGATGTATTTCAGGTGGGTGCCGTTTGGCAGCCAGACGATATCGCCGGGATTGCACTCATGGCGACCGTCGTCGAGTTCGATCGTCAGGGTGCCCTCGTGGATGAACAGCACCTCGTCGTAGGTCACGGTCCAGTCGATCGAGGCGTTCTCGAGATACTCGATGCCGCCGCCCATGGTCCGACTGATATCGGCATTGATGACGCGGGCAATCGAGGATGTGCCGGTCGGTGTGATGGACGGCTTCAGGGTCAATTCGCTGCGCTTGAAGATCTTGGCCTTGGACACCGTTTATCCTTTCCTTGCGCGGAGGTTGGCTTTCGAAGGGGTGACGCCGGACGGGGCCAGTCCCGCGAGCCATCTGGTCAAGAGGTCGGGTTTTCGGCCGGCATGTTCGAGATCGTCGCGCCGCCGCACCGCGCCGCGAACGAAATGCGCGCCGACGAACCGGAATGGTTCGGATGGGAAGCCTCGCGTCACTGGGCGCACGAGCGCCGAATGGGTGAGCTCGGATTCGCCGCCGGTCAACAGGCCGGCCAGGATCTTGCCGCCGAGATAGGCCATCGTCGTGCCGTTGCCGGAGAAGCCGTAGCCGTAGACGATGTCGCGGTTGGCGGGCAGGGCGCCGAACAGTGGCACGCCGCTGACGGTCCGATCGATCGGGCCGTTCCATGATGTATCGAGCGGAAAGTCGGCGAGCGCCGGGTGACCGTCCCGCAACGCGCGGCGCATGTCGGCGACCCGTGGCGATAGACCATGAAACCGCCTGTCGACGATGCCGCCGAGGCCGATGACGCCCCCACTGACGCCGACAGACAGCCGACCATCGCGCGTCGGTGACCAACCGCCGACGAAAACGCGGGAATCGATCATCAGCGGCGCGCGGCGGTAGCCAATCTTGTCGAGAAGGTCTGGAATGGGTTTTGACATGGCGTCGTCGCTGGAGATGTTGAAGATTGCCGGCGCCAGTTCTCGAATGGCGCCGGACCATGCATTCATGGCAAGCACGATCTTGCCGCAAGACACAGTGCCTCTCCCCGTCTCCACCTTGAGCGTGCCGTCGCGCGAAAACCGCGTCATCGGCGACTTTTCATAGATGCGCACGCCGCGTGTTAGTGCTGCCCGGCGCAGGCCGCGCACGAGGAAACCGGGATGCACGGTTGCCGACGACGCATCGAACGCGCCGCCGAGGTGGCTCGTCGTGCCGGCCATCGCTGCGATCTCGTCGCGCGAAACTCGTCGCGCCGGCACGTAGCCATGCGCCGCCAGCTTGTTCAACGCGTCGTCCCAGGCGCCAAGCTGGGCTTCGCACGTCGCACCCCAGATCCAGCCGATCCGATCAAACCAGCTGTCTATTCCCTCGGCCTTGCAGAAAGCCTCGATGCCGCCGATTGCGGCTTCGGATGCCTTGATGATCGAAAGTGCATCGTTTCCGTCGCGCAGCGCGGCGAGCGCGCTGTATTTCGTCCATGCCGAGAGCACCATGCCGGAGTTGCGGCCGCTCGGGCCACCGCCGCAAATGTCACGCTCGACGATGACAACATCGAAGGCGGGATTGTGCTCCTTGAGGCGTATAGCGGTCCACAAGCCCAGATAGCCGCCGCCGACGATGCAGATGTCAGCCTGGGTCGCCTCTTCGAGCGGAGGCGCAAGGTCTGGGTCCTCGGGCAGGGCCTGCCGCAGCCAATGGCTTCGCCAGACGATGTCCTTTTCCGTCAGTTGCATCACGATGCGCCTCTGGCTGATAGGCGGCGCTCCACGAGCCTGACCCAAAGGCTCGCGCCAATCGGCAGGATTGCGTCGTTGAAATCGTAGTTGGTGTCGTGAGCCGCGGCCTGGTGCGCATCGTCGGCCTGGCCGAGCAGGAAATAGCAGCCGGGCCGCTGTTCCAGCATGTAGCAGAAATCTTCAGAACCCATCTCGGGAGGCGGATCGATGACGAGACTTGCCGGTCCCATCACTTCGTTCACAATCGCGATCATCGCGTCGGCCTGCGCCGCAGTGTTTATCGTCGGTGCGAAGGGCGTTTCGTAGCGGATGTCGACGCCGGCGCCAAAAGCTTCAGCTTCGTTTTTCGCGATGCGGCGGATTGCCGTCTCCAGCGTCTTTTGAATCTGGTGGTCGAAGGTGCGCACGGTGCCGGTCAGAAACGCCGTATCGGGGATGGTGTTGAAGGCTTCGCCTGCGCGCAGGCTGCCAACGGTGACGATTGCGGGAGAATGCACATCGGTGACGCGGCCGGGCAGGGCTTCGATTGCCAGCAGGATGCGCGCGGCGATGGGGAGTGGATTGATCGCCAGATGCGGCATCGCCGCATGGCCGCCCCTTCCGTAGACGACGATCTCGAAGCGATCGGCCGCCGCGGCCACCGTTCCGCGGTGGACGGCGATCTCGCCGAGCGGCCGTTCGCAATTGTGCAGCGCGTAGACTTCATCGCAGGGGAAACGCTCGAAAAGGCCCTCGTTCAGCATGGCAAGCGCCCCACCTCGACCCTCCTCGGCCGGCTGGAAGATGAAATGCACCGTGCCGGCGAAGTCGGGCGAGCGAACAAGCGCCGAGGCTGCGCCGAGCAGCATAGTGGTATGGCCGTCATGGCCGCAGCCATGCATCCGCCCGGGGGTGCGGGACGCATGCGCCAGCGGCCGTGCCTCAGTCATCGGCAGGGCATCCATGTCGGCGCGGATGCCAAGGCTGCGACCAGCGCCGAGCCTGCCCCTGAGCGTGCCGACGACACCTGTGCGTCCGACGCCTTCGTTCGTCTCGATGCCCCACGCGCGCAGTTTGTCCGCCACGAAACGCGCCGTCTCGAACTCTTCGAAACCGAGCTCGGGATTGGCATGGAGATGCCGCCGCCACGCCGTCATCTCGGTCTCGAGTTGCTGCACCGACGGAACCAGTTTCATGCCGATGCCTCTGCGCGGAGAGTTTGCGAACGGCTCTGCAGGATGGCGATGACCCCAAGCAGGATCGCCGAGAAAGCGATCAGCAGCACGGCGACGGCCGCGATGGCAGGGCTGATGGACTCGCGAACCCCGGAGAATATCATGCGGGGCAAGGTTCGCTCCGCGCCCGTCGAGAGGAAGCTTGCGACGACGACTTCGTCGAAAGAAATGATGAAGGCGATGATGGCCCCTGTAACCACGCCCGGCGCTATCAGCGGCAGCACCACCTTGAAGAAGGTGCGCATGGTGCCGGCGCCGAGCGATGCCGCCGCACGAACCAGCGTCCGGTCGAAGGTCGAAAGGCTGGCGACGACGGTCGTCAGCATCACAGGAACGGCCATCGCCGTATGCACCAGAATGATCGATAGCTTGTTGCCAACGAGTCCCAGCGTGGCGAAGAATGAAAAGGCCGCGACGCCGACGATGACGACCGGCGTCACCAAAGGCGCGGCGATTATTGCGTAGAGGATTCGCTTGCCGGCAAAATCGCCCCAGGCGAGCCCGATCGCCGCCGGTATGCCGAGCAGCAAAGCCAGAACCGTGGTGGATAGCCCGATGACGACCGAGTTCCACAGCGCGTTCGGCCAGCGCTGGTCGACCCACAGTTCGGCATACCAGCGCAGCGACCAGCCCGGCGTTGGAAATGCCAGCGAATTGCTCGAGGTCAGCGACATGGGGACCACGATCAGCAGGGGCAGGATGATGAAAGCCAGCAACGTCGCTGCATAGGCATACATCAGCCATTTCCGGAAGCGGTCGGCGCTCATGCGACATGCGCCTTGCTGCGGAAGAGGACGGATGCCGTCCAGAACAGGAACGCAAACAATACGAGGATCATCAGCAGTTGCAGGGAAAGCGCTGCGCCCATGCCCCAGTTCAGCGTGCTGTTGGTGTAGAAGGCTATGTAGCTGGAGATCATCTGGTCTGTCGGCCCGCCGACAAGCGTCGGGGTGATGTAATAGCCGAGCGCGAAGACAAAAACGATCGCCCCGCCGGACAGGATCCCGGGCAGGATCAACGGCAACTGCACGCGGCGCCACGCCGTGAGCCACGGCGCACCCAACGACAGCGCCGCGCGCATGTAGGTGGTCGGAACCCGCCGCATGACGGCGACGACGGAGAGGACCATCATGGGCAGCAGAACCTGAACCATCGCCAGGTACAGCGAAAAGCGGGTGTAGATGAGGTCGAGGGGTTCGCTGACGATACCCAATCCGAGCAGTGTGGAATTCACGGGACCGTTCTTCTGCAGCACGATGATCCAGATGACGGTGCGCACCAGCAGCGATGTCCAGAGCGGAAACAGGATCAGCGCGAACATCAGCTTCGACCAGGCAGGCGGCGCGCTGACGATCGCCTGCGCCAGCGGCACGGCGAGCACCGCGCAGATGACCGTCACCACCATGCTGATCCAGATCGTACGCAGCAGCGCGTCGACGAAGATGGCGCGGTCGGCCGAAACGGCTTCGATCGAATTGTCCGCGCCGCGCTTCAGGTCGAGGCTCGCAAGCAGATAATAGTCCGTTCGCGCGCTTTGCTGACGCGCTATGACCTGCCAGAGATCGATGTTTTTCCAGCCGGCCTGTTTGGCGAGCACCTCGTCGCGCACGGGGCGCATGCCGAGCTCGCCGTCGGCCGCATCCTTTGCCGTCTTGATGACGAGGAAACGGCTACCGACAACGCGCTGGTTCACGAGTTGCGCCAGGACGCCTTCCTTCCCGGCGCGCCGCGCGTCGGCCAGGTCCTCGACGAGTGCTGCAAAGACGGGTTCGCCAGGCAGGCCGCTCTCTGCTTTCCAGCCGGCCAGAGCGGCAATGGTGCGCGGCAGGTTGTTCGAGAAATCCGAGTTGTCGACGGCCAGAGCCAGGAAGCGCGCCAGCGGCCACAGAAACAGAATGACGACGAATAATATAAGCGGAGCCGCCAACAGGGCGAGCATGCCGCCCCGTTGGCGTCGCTTCATAGCCGGTTTTGTCCCGACCAGCATGCCCAAGTTACTTCGCGAGCCAGGCCTTGAAGCGTTCTTCCAGCGCTTCCTTGTGCTCGGTCCAGAAGTCGTTGTCATAGGCGGCGCCGTACTGGAGGTGCTCCGGCGACGTCGGCAGGTTGGCCTTCCAGTCCGCGGGAATGAGGTCGGCGGCTTCCTTGCGACCGGTGCCATAGGCATAGAGCTTGGAGAAGCCGGCCTGATTTTCAGGGATGGAGAACCACTTGAGGAGATCCAGCCCGCCTTGCTGGTGCGGTGCGCCCTTCACCACGGCCCAGTAGTCGGTGCCGTAGAAGAAGCCGGCGTCCCATGCGATGGCGTAAGGCTTCTTCTCGTTGATGGCTTCGTTGGTGATGCGTGCATTGAACGCGTCGCTGAGCGTCACTTCGCCGCTGTCCAGGTTCTGGATGCCCTGCGTCGTGGTGGACCACCAGACGACGTTCGGCTTGATCTTGTCGAGCATGGCGAAAGCCCGGTCGACGCCTTCCGGCGTGGCCAGCACCTTGTACATGTCCTCGCGTTTCACGCCGTCGGCCATCAGCGCATTTTCCAGTGTGAACTGCGCTTGCTGGTAGAGGCCGCGCTTTCCTGGAAATTTCTCGACGTTCCAGAAGTCCGCCCAACTCTTTGGCGCGGCGTCGCCCTTATAGACATCCGTGTTGTAGGCAAGAACCGTTGCCCATGTGTCGGACGCGACACCGCATTCATGCAGGGTGCCTGGGAGATAATTCGCCGCGTCGCCGGTGATCTCGGGCGTCAGCGGGACGAACAGGCCTTCGGCGCAGCCGACTTCCATGGCGGGCGCTTCCACCGAGACGACGTCGTAGGTAATGTTGCCCGCCTGCACCTGGGCACGCACCTTGGCGACCTCGCCGCCCCACTCTTCCATGATGATCGGGACGCCCGTCTTTTCGGTATACTTGTCCCAGACTCCATCCTTGTAGGCCTTGTCCCATGTACCACCCCAGCCGACCACCGTGACGGGATCGGCCGCGGACGCGGCAAAAGTGGAGGTCGCGAGGCAGATCGCGGCGGCAGATACGGCTTGCAGATAAGTCCTCATCGCAGTTCCCCTTTCTTATCATTGTAGATTTGATCAAATTTCAAACGCAAAATGGATTGATTTGCAACAGGAATTTGCGATAGGGTGCAAGAAAGTTAAAAAGACAAGGGAATTTGATCGAATGCTGCAAGGCACTAGAGACGTGCGCGCCAATGTCAGTCTCGCTGCTGTTCTGGACGAGGCGCGACAGTGTTTCGCTGACGCCAACCCGAACAGCCTGGCGCGCCAGAACGAGGCCGCGGCATCGTTGCCGGGCGGCAATACGAGGGCTGTACTTTGGTACCCGCCATTCCCTGTTTCGTTCGTCTCCGGCGAGGGCTGCAGGGTCACCGATCTCGACGGCCATACCTATGTCGATCTGGTCTCGGAATACAGCGCCGGCTTCTACGGCCACTCCGACAAGGCGATTTCGGCGGCCCTTGTGGACGTCATACAGGGCGGCATCATGCTGGGTGCACCCAACCGCTACGAGGCGCGCCTGGCAGCGGCGGTGGTCGAGCGTTTTCCAGCCATCGAGCGCGTGCGCTTCTGCAACTCGGGCACCGAGGCGAACATCATGGCGATTTCCGCCGCTCGCGCCATCACGAAGCGTTCGAAGATACTCGCCTTCCGGGAAGGCTATCACGGCGGCGTACTGACTTTTGCGCATGGCGGCTCACCGCTCAATTTGCCTTTCCCCTTTGTCTTCGCCGACTACAACGATAGTGCAGACGCCGTGGCGCTCATCAAGGAACAGGGCGACGAGCTTGCCGCCGTCATCGTCGAACCGATGATGGGCGGCGGCGGCTGCATCCCGGCGACCCGCGAGTTCCTGCAGGCGCTGCGCACAGCGACGAAGGAGACCGGCGCGCTGCTGATCTTCGACGAGGTCATGACCTCGCGCCTCGACTATCGAGCGCTCCATGGCGCGCACGGAATTTTTCCCGATTTCGTGACGCTCGGAAAGTACATCGGCGGCGGTGCGAGTTTTGGCGCATTCGGTGGACGCGCCGACCTCGTCGACCGCTTCGATCCGGCTTTGCCTGGTGCGTTCTCGCATGGCGGGACGTTCAACAACAATATTCTCAGCATGGCTGCTGGTTTCACCGGTCTGACGCAGGTGCTGACGCAAGAGGCGAGCCGCGCCATCAATGCGCGCGGCGATCGCTTGCGTGAAGCGATGAACGTCTCACTTGAACGACATGGCGTCGAGGGCATCGTCATAGGGCGCGGGTCGTTGATGAACCTGCATTTCGTCAGGGGGCCGGTGGACACGCCGGCGCGGCTCGACGATGCCGATCCATCGGTGATTGCGCTGTGGCATATCGAGATGCTGTTGCGAGGGTATTACGTGACGCCGCGCGGCATGCTGGCGTTGTCACTGCCATTTGGCGACGCCGAACTCGACGGCTTCGCCGCCGCATTCGACGATTTCCTGTCGAGCAACCTCAAAATACTGCCCCGCCGGACAAACTGATGCTCGATCGCAAGGATGCCACCGCCGGCTCGGCCGCGCAAAAGACAGCTCATGTTCGTGTCCATACGGGCTTGAAGGAAGCACTGATGAACGGTGACTTCCTGCCCGGCCAAAGACTGGTCGTGCGACAGCTTGCCGAACAGTACCGGACCAGCGCCATGCCGGTGCGCGAGGCCTTGCGGCAACTCGTCAGCGACGAGGCGATGTTCGACCACCCAAACCGGGGCGTCATCGTCCCCGAGGCCACGGTGGCGCGTATTTCGGATCTCGTGCGTGTGCGCTGCAGCGTCGAAGGGACGGCGGCCGAATGGGCTGCGACGACCATCACGCCCGAAGAACTCGATGAATTGGCGAAGCTGAACAGCCTGATGCGCGAGTGCGTCGAGAGCAACGTCATGGCTAACTATCTCGGCCTGAACAGGCGCTTCCATTTCACGATGTACCATGCCGCGCGGTCACCTCTCATCCAGCAGATCATCGAGAAATTGTGGCTGCAGGCAGGACCGTTCTTGAACATCGTCCGCTCGGACGTGACCTACGGCCTGGGCCTGGACCATCACGACGAAATGCTCGCGGCGCTGCGTCGCGCCGATGGCGCGGCTGCGCGCAAGGCCCTGGTGGCCGATCTGCGCGAGGCCGCCGACATCATTCTTCGCGCCGCGGCGGCGGCTGAGGCGCAGCCTGCTCGAAAGCGCCCGACTTCGGTGCGCCGTGATCCGAAGGCGCAGGCGCGGTGATGGGCGGATCTCCGCGTGGGCCGGTTCACGTCGAGTTTCGCGGCGTCAGCAAGCGCTACGGGCATGCGGTCCAGGCGGTGCGCCAGCTCGACCTGGAAATCGTGCGCGGCGAATTCCTGACGCTGCTAGGCCCTTCCGGGTCCGGCAAGACGACGGCGTTGATGATGCTGGCAGGATTCGAAGATACGACCGAGGGCGAAATTCTCATTGACGGTCAGCGCATCGACAACGTTCCCGCCAATCGTCGCGGCATCGGCATGGTGTTCCAGAACTACGCGCTTTTCCCGCACATGACGGTCGCCGAAAATCTGGCTTTCCCGCTCGAGGTCCGCAAACTTGGCCGCGAGGAGGTCAGGCGACGTGTCGGGAACGTTCTCGACATGGTCCAGTTGCCCGAATTCGGCAATCGGCGGCCAGCGCAGCTTTCGGGCGGGCAGCAACAACGTGTGGCGGTTGCCCGCGCCCTGATTTTCGAACCGCATCTTGTCTTGATGGACGAACCGCTTGGCGCCCTCGACAAGCAGCTGCGCGAGCAGATGCAGTTCGAGATCAAGGATATTCACGCCCGGCTGGGCGTGACCTTCGTCTACGTCACGCACGACCAGACTGAAGCGCTAACCATGTCGGACCGCATCGCGGTGTTCAGCGCCGGCCGCATCGAGCAACTGTCGACGCCGCGCGAACTGTACGAGCGTCCCGCGGCGAGCTTTGTCGCAAGCTTCATCGGTGAGAACAACCGCATGTTCGGCGCCGTGCTGGCCGGAAGCGAGGATGGCGGCGTATACGTCCGTCTCGACGACGGCGACGTTGTGTTGAACGCCATGTCCTGCGGTGCTGCGCTTTCTGCGGGTGTCAGGGTGACGCTGTCGATAAGGCCCGAGCGCCTGTCCGTTCTGCAGGACGGCGTCACGGCGCTCAACGAGATTCCGGCGACGGTCGTTCAATCAATCTACGTCGGCGATCATGTCCGGCTCGTCGCCGCGACCGCGAGCGGCCAGAAATTCATCGTCAAGCTTGCTACTTCGTCGTCTCAGCCGAAGCTCGATCCGGGTACGGCGATCCGGCTGGGCTGTGGCCGCGAGGATTGCCTCGCGCTCGATCGATAACACCAAAAGGCAGACAAGGGAGACCCGATCATGAAGAAATCGCCGAAAGTCGTCATCACCTGTGCGGTCACCGGATCGATTCACACGCCGACCATGAGCCCCTATCTGCCGATAACGCCTACCGAGATCGTCGACGCGGCTGTCGGCGCAGCCGAAGCTGGCGCCTCGGTGATCCATCTGCATGCCCGCGACCCCGAGACGGGCAAGCCGACCCCCGATCCTAAGCTCTTCATGGACTTCCTGCCGCGCATCAAACAGCAGACCAACGCCGTGATGAACATCTCTACCGGCGGCGGCCTCAAGATGACGCTCGACGAGCGTCTCGAAGCCGCCCATGCCGCCAAGCCCGAACTCTGCTCGCTCAACATGGGGTCGATGAATTTCGCCTTGCATCACATCGCGCCGAAATACACCGACTGGAAGCACGACTGGGAGAAGGGCTACCTGGAAGATACCAAGAAGGGCATCGTCTCCAACACGTTCGAGCAGATCGAGCGCATCATTGTCGAGGTCGGCCAGGCCTATGGCACCAAGTTCGAGTTCGAGTGCTATGATGTCAGTCACCTCTACACGCTGGCGCACTTTCTCGACCGCAAGCTGCTGAAGCCGCCGCTTTTCGTCCAGACGATCTTCGGACTTCTGGGCGGAATCGGCGCCGACGCCGAAGACATGATGCACATGCGCAGGACGGCGGACAGGCTGTTCGGAGACGACTATCTCTGGTCGATCCTTGCCGCCGGCAAGCACCAGATGAACCTCTGCACGATGGGTGCGATCATGGGTGGCAATGTGCGTGTCGGGCTGGAAGACAGTCTCTATATCGGCAAGGGCGCGCTTGCCAAGAGCAATGCCGAGCAGGTCGCCAAGATCAAGCGCATCCTTGGCGAACTGTCGCTTGAAATCGCAACCCCCGACGAAGCCCGCCAGTTGCTGGATCTCAAGGGCGGAAACGAGGTCGGGTTTTGACGCCCCCGATTGAAACCTATGTCGGCGTCGTCCATCCTTGGATGTGTGACGCGATGGGCCATCTCAACGTCCGTCACTACGTCGCTATGTTCGACGACGCCAGTTTCCAGCTGCTTGGCAGGATCGCCGATCCCCGTTTGACGCCGACGCTCGGCTGGGCGGATGTGAGGATGGAGATCGACTACGTGCACGAAACCGAGGTGGGAACTCTGATCACCGTTCGCACCGTTATAGAAAAGCTTGGGAAGTCGTCGCTGACCTATCTGCATGAAATGCGCGGCACGCTGGACGATGTGCTGCATGCACGCATGCGCACCGTAACGGTGCGCTTCGATCTTCAAGCGCGGAGCAAGATCGAGATCGAAGGCGAAGCCCGACAGGCGTGCGCGAAACTCCCGAGGGGTGAAGTCGATACGCGTGGGTGACGGCGAGAATGTCTGAGGGCATCGTTAGCGGCATTGGCGTGACTTGAGCGAGATGCTCTAGGTCGCGGAAGGCTTCTACTCGCCATAGGAAGGGCAAAATATAGCCGCTATTGCACAGACACCGCATTGGGCGGCCGCCACAATCGGGCCATTGCGTACGATAGCGGGGTTGAAGTGGTAGCGGGACATCGCAAGACCTACTACTGAGGGGGGCGCTCTTTGCTATCGTCAGCCAGGGTGACGGCAAGTCGGTGTCGAGCGTCACGACGTTGAAAACCACGACTTGTCTCAATGATGGACCGGACGGACAGTTGAGCAAAATCAAATAATTACGGGAGATCGTGTGCAAAACTGCACACGCCTCGACCAGCCACAGCACAGCGGTTTTGAGCGAGCGCTCGACCGCGTCGCCGAGCTCATCGTGGCGCGAGGCGACCATGGCGAGGCATGTGCTCCCGCCATACGACCATTTGGAGCCCGCCCTGGAGGATCATCGAGCAAAGGAACAACGCCTCGCCGCAGTGCGCCAGCGTGTCATACAATCCCAGGATCGAACGGCAACACGATCTTCCAGGCCGATGTCAGCGACCGTCCGTGATGCATACTTAGGGGATTTGGGGAATAATCACAGCAGGACCGGATAGCTCGCGCGCTTCGAGGGCCCGATGCAGGTCTTGAACCTGGGTCCACTCGAACCGGGAGTAGGAATTGGTATCGGACATTCCGTCCGACATGGCCTTAAACAGGTTGGCGGCGTTCTCCCGAAATTGCGCCGCTGCCGCGTTGTGCGGAAAAATGGAAGGCCTCGTCAGGAAGAGACGGCCTCTGCGGTTCAAGAGTTCCGGATCGATCGCCGGAGCCGGTCCGGATGCCATGCCAAGACAATGACAGTTCCGAAAGGGGTGGCCAGATCCAGCGAAGACAGGAATGTGTCTTTGCCTATTGAATCCAAAACTGCGTCGACCTTGGTACCTCCGGTCCATTCGACAATTTCGTCCTCCCAGCCTTTTCTGGAATAGTTGACAGCGAACGCACATCCGTTGGCTTTCGCCAACGAACATTTCTCGTCCGATCCGACCGCCCCAATGACGGTTGCCGCTAGCTTACTGGCCCAACTCGCCAGGATGGAGCCGACACCGCCGGGAGGGGCGCAGGAGCACCAGATGCCCATTCCACGGGGAACGTCTTTTGTATCAGATACTGCGCCGTCAGACCTTTGAAGAAGTGGGCGGCGATCACTTCGTCCGAAAGACCATCGGGAACGGCAACCAGCTTCTCGGCGTTGACGGTCCTGAATGTCGCGTAGGCTCCTGTGCCCGCGCTCATATATGCGACCCGATCGCCGATCTTGAACTCCTCTACTGAGGAATCCAGATCCTCAACCACTCCCACTGCCTCATGTCCCAGGCCAGTATTCAAGAGAAGCGCGCTATGCCCTTGCGTTGCGATATATCGATAAAATTGAAGCCTATGGCAATCTGCCGAATGGTCACTTCTCCACGGCCGGGTGGCCCCAACTCCAAGTCAGCAAAGTGCATGACCTCCGGGGGCCATGGTGTCTATCCGAACAACTTGAGCGTTGGGCATTGGAAATTTCTCCTGTCGTCATCGACCGAGATGGGCATCCGGCCTTTTGCCGGGTCATCGCGGACGTATACGAATGTCGCGACCTCTTGCCGGCAGGCCATCATGATTGTGCGAACCAATATTTGGTTTCGGCACTGAAGGGCTGGGCCACGTCGCTCCTTGAAAGACCCGAGTACCGGCAGGCCGACAGCTTGATCAAGTTCGGGCAAAAAGTCCTGTCACGTGTTGCGACCGCTCAGTCATCTGCGCCGGCGCAAGCCTGCATCGGTTAAAGCGAAACCTTGCTTCGCATTGTTCAAATTGCGTTCAGTCGCGACGTCGGCTCTTGCTCAGCAGGGGCGCAGAGTTTGTTGCGCGTCCCTACGAATTGAATCTGCCTGCCAATACTGGATCGTGGAGATGTCCTACAAACTGATCGTGCAGCAATTTGCGGACGAGATCGCCGTACTAGACGGCGAAACAATTCTCGAAGCGGCGATGCGCACCGGGCACTACTGTCCTTCGGACTGCAGAAACGGAGTTTGCGGCGAGTGCAAATGCGCTCTCATCTCCGGTTCCGTGGACATGAAGCAGTACCTGGATGTCGCTCTGAACGAGGATGAGAAGCAACAGGGTTATATTCTCGGCTGCCGCTCGATGCTGCGAAAGCGATTGCGAAATTGCCCTGCTTGAGCGGGAAGAACGCGTGCGCTGGCGACAAGCGTCGCCCGATGGGCACGAGCCGCTAACAAAAAAGCGCCCCATGAGACCAAACGGCCTCTCCATCGCAGGTACGAAAATGGAAAAGAAGCAGAACTTTCACAGCTTTGTGTTGATACCGATGCTCGGCAGCGTCGGCGGTGAAGGCTCCGTTCTAGCCGCTTACCCGGATATGACGGCGATGCAGCAGATCGGTCATCTCCTGTTCGAGCACATCCATCCGCCATCACGTCGCGGCACTGAGTTACCCAGCCGCGATCCGCTGACCCCAACGGTATGAACCCGGACCATCTTTGTTATTGAAAACCCGCTTTCGGCGGGCGTATAAAACTCGACGTTACCATTGCTTTTTGTAGGGAGGCTGTGATGGATAACGTGATACCAATCCGCAAAGTATTGCCTTGCGTGGAAGTCGTCGAAGCCTGCGGCGAATGGTCCGTTCGTGTGGCCGAGGAAGACCAGGAAATTACCCGATCATTCGTGATTGAATCATTCGCGCTGTCCTTCGCAGAAGGCCAACGGATACGCCTGCATCTCGACAAGTTCGTTCGCCTGTAAGAACGATCTCATTCCCGGCAGGTGATGTGGCACGAGAAACCGGATCACCTGCCGCTAGAATTCGACCAATGAGCGCCGGCCGCCCTCAGCTAATTGATTGCCGCGTCGATGCGTTTGCCGAAAATGTCGGCCATTGAGCGGGAATACGTGGCGGTCAGGTGATCGGTGTCGCGCCAGACAAAAACATTGCCGATGACCGCAGGGCAAATGTTGCCCGGGCATACAATGTCGCTGAAGTCGACGAGCGGCACATGCGGGTAGAGGCGCTGGGCAACTACCACGGGATCCCGATCACGTGCCGATTTATATGGAACAGAGCAGTGGCCGTCCCGAGCCATGCACCGCTCCGGGTTCGTTCCCCAAGCTGGTGTGTCGGCTATTACCACCACCTTAATGCCCAATGCCTCAATGCTGCGCCATAGCTGCACCAACGTATCGCTCACGGGCACTTGGCTTCCGTCGTCGGGATAAGCACGTAAAACGTCTCTCTGCCCGAAAATGATGATGTCTGGCCTTTGTTGTCGAATAATTCGCAGCATATGCTGACCCCAGGTCAGGCAATCTGGAAACGGACGGTCGCTGTCAGACATCATGATCATGGTAGGAAATAGCGGGCATCCGGGCTTGGTAAAACTCTCCGCATTCCAACCTCGATCCGACGCCGCCACCTGAAACGCCGGAAGCCAGTGCTCTGCGTGCGAATCGCCAACCAGGAACACCTTGAGCCGCCCATTTGGATCGCCAACCTGGCAACCGACAGGTTCGCCGTTTTCGCGAGGCGGGCGGCAGCTGTCCGTTTGTGGCTTATCCTGCTTTATTGTCGGCAGCGAAGGAGCATAGGCCGCTACGGTCGGCACCGGCCTGTTGGTGAACAAGGACCTAGCCCCTGGATAGTCATTCGGGTTGTCCGAGATCAATGCTTGTTGCCGGGCGATTTCTATCGAGACAGCGCAAAATGCGATTAGAGGCACCAAAGGAACCGGGGCAAAAACGGCCAGCCACTCGACCAGTCGGGGGCGTGATCGCAACGATGCGCGGTGGCGGAAACGGTCCTCGACATGAACCTTGGTGATGGCGGCTAGACCGACGCTTGCTGCAAGGATGGCCAGGCCGCCCCAAAGGCCGATCGCTTCGCCACTTTGCTGGGTGAAAAAAACGATGATTGGCCAATGCCAAAGATAGAGCGAGTAAGAGATGTCGCCGAGGAATTGGAACGGTCGTGACTTGAGCAAAGCAAAGGCGCTGAACGACGACTGGCTTTGACCAGAGACGATCACCAACGCGGTCCCAACGGTCGGCAACAGCGCCGCATAGCCGGGGAAGGGTGTCTTGGTCGAGAACAGAAAGGCGGCTGCGAGAATCGAGCCGACGCCGGCAAACCCAAGCAATCGCCGCGCTCGTACCCCGATCCGTGTGTCGGCTGACTCCGGCACCATGGCACACAGCAGAGCGCCGAGCGCCAGCTCCCACATGCGGGTGTGAGTGACGAAATACGCCCGCGCCGGGTCAACAAGCGTGAGCCATACGGAGGTGGCAAGCGAGGCGATGAAGATTGCGCCTAGCACGGCGGCCAGCAAGGGTCGCCAAGGCCTGTGGACTTTTCGTGAAAGCCACAGGAGGCCGATGATCAGCCCCGGCCAGACAACGTAGAATTGTTCTTCGATCGACAGCGACCAGTAATGTTGGACCGGGCTCGGCGCGCTCGTCATCGCCAGGTAATCAATCGCCTTCGCTGCGAGCCGCCAGTTCTCCAATTGAAAGGCGCTGTGCACCAGTTCATTCGTGCCGTCCCTCCATAGCGCGGAGGGTAGATAGAGCGGGGTCGCCAAGCCCACCAGCAGAAGGACAAGCATCGCGGCAGGCAAGAGGCGCCGCGCCCGGCGAACATAGAAACCAAGTAGGTCCATTCTTCCGGTGTCCTCCACCTCCCGCAGCAGGACGCCGGTGATCAAGAAACCAGAAATGACAAAAAACACGTCAACGCCGACATAGCCGCCGGGGGCCAGCCACGGCCAGACATGGAACAAAGCGACTGAGCAGACAGCGATAGCACGCAGCCCCTGGATCTCAGGCCGGAAATTCGACTTGCTCAAATACTTGCTTCCGGTTGCTGCTAGGCTCGCGCTTATACAGAATGAACGAATGGAACAAGTAGCCCCCAATAACAACCTCAGCACTCAATTTGGCATCGGTTGGGACCAGAAAAGCGAAAAGCCCCGGATACCGTGAGGCGCCGGGGCGAAGTCGGATAGTTGGTTTCATGTCGTCGCCAATCAGCCGCCGCGCAGCGCCCACCAGATATCAGACCAGTACGCGGTGACAAGGGAGGCTAGCGCCGCCGCAGCCATGCCTGTTACGCCGAGAGCACCGAGCCCCATCAGTTTCCACCGGGTGACCTCCGCTGTCACGGCCTTCACCTCAGTCATGTCTTCACTGAGGGATTTCACTGCGCCTTCGGTCTGGGAAAGACGCTCCACCAACTCGTCGGTCTTGGCGTACATCTTCGATCGGCTGGCGGCGGCGCGCTGTTCGGATTGCTCGTAGCTCAGCGCGGCCCGGGCGTCGCTATCTTTGATATCGCGCCGGATTTCGGTGACGTCCCGCTGGACACCCTCCAAAGCGGCGACGAGGCCGCCTACCATCATCTCCAGGCTCTTCGTCGCCGATGTTGGCATGTCAGGCTTTCCATGCGCACAGCTTGGCGCCCTTTTCGTTTGGGCCAAGACCTGGCTCACCTCGCCGTCTGAAAGCGCCGCGATTGCTTCGGCGGACAGGCGGATCGGGTGCTCGACCGCGCAAAACGAGCCGCCTATCGTCGTGCAGCCGGCAATCGCGACGAGCACCGCAAGGGCTATTGCTTTGGTGACCATTTGCCCAGCCTCCCCCGGTTGTCGTCCGGCGCGCGACCGGCGACGGCATCATCGATCTCGTCGGCTTGGGTTGCGGCGATCACGTTGGCCGCCGCCTGCTTGTTGCGTTCGGCCTTGGCGCCGGCAAGCCGCTGTTGAAAGCCGAAGCCAAGCGCGCCGATGATGGTCGCGCCAAAGGCAAGCACGGTTGGGTTGTTCAGGAGCCATGCGATGACCGCGCTCATAGCGGCCACCAGAACCGGACGGCAAACCCGGCGCTGAGGACCAGGTTGATAGCGCCGACGGTGCGCAGCAGGCGATCGAACGCCGGGATGAGCAGTTCGCGAAAGCCTTCCATCACTCAGCAACCTCCGCCTTGATCTGGCGCACCGCCGCGACGATCTGGGAGCGCCGCAAGAGCAAGATCAGGATGAAGACGATGAGGACGCCGCCGCCCGCAGAACGGCCTTCCAGTCATGCCGGCAAGCCAGCCAAGCCCAAGCGCGCCGGAACCGAAGAGGCCGGTCAACCAGGACAGGAAGCCGGATTTCTCCTTGACCTTCGGGAACAACAGGCTTCGGCACCTCCACCGGCACCTCAACCCTGATCTGCGGCGGCGATGCAGGCAGTGCGGAGATCAGCATGGCATCGCGACGCACGGCTGCCATGCGGGCCGTCCAGCCCTTGCCAAAGGTCAGCCAAAGGAGCTTGCCGGTCTCTTGTTCTTGGCCCGCCTCATGAAGCCGAGACGCGCATCACAATAGGCGTCGATGATGACGCCGGCAGGCTTGGCGCCGATCGCCTTGAGGCTGTCCGGTCCTAGTCGGCCGTCGACCCTCGCGCCGGCCACGCGCTGGAGGTATTCTGCGGCTCGCTTTGGACCCGAATTGAGCGCGAAATCGAAGGCGGGATAGTCGACGCCGGCCGGAAGCTCCGAGCCGTGCACCGCATCCCAAAACTGGCGGCGATAGACCGTTGCAAGCTGGGTATCGGTGATAGCCTTCAGGTCGGCCTTGGTGCCGCTGGGCTTGATATAGGCGCGGAAGGTCTCCAGCGCCACACCTTTCGTGGTGGCGCCGCCAGGATCGGCCGGATTGTCCGACCAGAGCCCTTCCGATTTGAGAACGAGCGCGAGCGCCCGCACGAAATTGCGGTCCATGTGTAAGCCTCTTGAGGTTGCATTTGAAAGAAGGTAACCGCTATTTTGCGGCCAGGGCGGGATGTCTAATGTCTGTATTCTCTAAATGGTTCAAAGACGCGCGCGCGAAACTGCCCGATAATGTGTCGGTTGGCCGCCACACTTATGGCGTCACTTGGCGGAAGGTGCTTTTTCCGACTAATGAAGCCCCTCTAAATGTGGGTAGCTTCTGCTCTGTTGCTGGCCAAGTGCTGTTCATGTGCACCGGCCAACACCAGACGAAGAGTGCCACTTCATTCCCGATCTATAGCCGCGTCCTGAAGCAGCCTGAGCCTTTACCCAACGCTGGCAAGCCTGGGGGCATCACGATCGGCAACGATGTTTGGATTGGCCACGGTGCCATTATATTGCCAGGCGTGACAGTCGGCGACGGCGCTGTTGTGGGTGCCGGCTCCGTCGTCACCAAGTCTGTCGAGCCCTATGCGATAGTGGCCGGCAATCGCGCGCAAGTTATCCGCAGCCGGTTCCCTGCTGATACCGTTGCGCAATTGCTGGAAATACAGTGGTGGTTGTGGGACGACGATAAGATCAAGAGCGAGGCAGCTACTCTCAGCGGTCCGATCGAGACTTTCATCGCAAAGCACGCCACTCGATGAGGGACATCTTCGGTTACATCGCGTATGGCGAAAACGAATTGTACCATCGCGGCGCGTTGCTGAGCGCACTCAAGCTTTTGTATCATTGTCCAGAAGCAAAGATCATTGTTGCGACGGACAGGCCCGAATTGTTTGTCGACTATCCCATGGAGACGTTGCTTCTGACTGACATGCAGAAAGAGGCTTGGTCCTTCAGCGGTCAATATCATTTTGGCATCAAGGCCCGGGCGTTGATCAAACTCCTGAGGATGACCGACCGCCTCATTTTTATGGACTCAGACCACTACCCAGCGGGATTTCTATCTCATGCCTCCGAAGGCATTTCGCCTAAGCATTCAGTGATGCGACGCCTAGAGAAACCCCACAAATGGACGCCTGTGCTGGAAGGGGAAGGCCTTAGGATCGGCGAACATGTTATCACGGGCCGCGAACCTATGTGGCAAAGCGGCATTCTCGGATTGCATCGAGACAATCTTCCCGCTCTGATGGACGCGTATCCACCGATGCTTGCTGTCCATCAGATATCGAAAATTGACGCTGCGGAGCAGTTCTGCATCGGCATAGCCTTGTCCTTGGGGGGGCGGACGATCAGCCCGCATAAGCTCAAGATCAGGGACTATAATACACGAGGGAAGAAGGCGTTCGCAGAATCTCGTGTACATCGCTTCTTCTATGCATACGCTGCTGAGCCCGTTGCACGGCAAATCGTCGAGGCTGGCCGATATCGAATGTGGCGGACGCCGGTGGACATCATTCGTCAAAAACTCAAGGCGCGAGGATGACCGCAGGATCGAGCCCAAGAGCATGGACTAGTCCGACAGCGTCAGGATCGTCACTATAGACTTCTGGCCGATCCGGCGCGGACCAGCGGGCAAAATAGATTGGATTGCCCGTCAGCGCGGCATAGGCCTGCGCCATCTTGCCCGCGTCGATGATGCGAGCCTGTACAACCGATTCCAGGACCATGCGACGCACGGAAGGAACGGCACTCCACGCCTTGCCGCCCCAGACCTGGCGCGCATCTTCCGGTGCTTCTGGCATCTCGGTGCCATTTTCAGGCAACTTGACGTCTGCACCGTCAAAGCCGCCGAGATAGACGCCATCCGCGTCGACGAAGAATTTGGTCATATTTGCTGATCCCTTTACTCAGAATTTGTAATTGGTGTATGCCTTCGCCAAGCATGGTTATCGCCGTGAGGCAGAGATGTTTTATTTGGGGTTGGCGATCGGCTTTGCGTTGGGCATCGTAGCAATGTCAGCTGCCGTTTATTATTGGACGCACCACGATGATCTTGCGATCAGGCGGGGGGAAGAGCATTAGCCGCATAGGCCTTCCGCCGGCCAATGGCGGGCCCGCTACGATGGACGGAAGACGCATGCTCGGCGCAAGCCGAGGCCCCGCAATACGCCGTTCGTCACCGTCCCGACCACGGCCGGAACGGGCTTCGATGTGGGACGCGGTGCGATAATCACCGACGAGGCCACGCACACCAAGAACGTGGTGTTCCATCACCTGATGAGGCCAAGGTTGTCGTCGGGGACCCCGAACTGATCGTAGGCATGCCTCCGCTCATCACTGTCGGAACTGGGATGGACGCGCTCGCGCACTGCATCGAGGCGTTGTCGAGCGCCTACTATCATCCGATGTGCGACGCGATCGCCATCGAAGGTGTGCGCTTGATCTTCGAAAACCTTCCGAAGGCGTATTCGAATCCGAATGACGTCGAGGCCCATGGTGACCTGATCAGCGCTGCTGCGATGGGTGCTGTCGCCTTTCCGAAAGGGATGGGCGCCGTCCACGCACTCTCGCATCCGGTCGGCGCGCTCTACGACACACATCACGGTATGACCAATGGCGTTTTCCTGCCCTATGAGAAGACGCATGCAGGGACGACCCCCCGGGACAAGCACGTGGAGGACGGTGTGCGCATGTTTCGAGGTGGGAAGCATGACGGTGTAGTCGCGTTCGGCGGCGGGTCGGCGCTGGACACCGGCAAGACGATCGGCTTCATGGCGCGCATCAGAAGGGCATATTGTGGGATTACGACTTCCTCAACGGATATCGGGATCGCGCCGATCCATCCGCGATGGCGCCTCTCAGGACCGGATTGGCTCGTACGTCGGGAAACACCGCCGCCTCCATCGCGCGGTGCATCCAGATTTGCGTGGGTGTATTCGACGGCGCCCGGATACGGCGTAGCGCATGGGATTCCGAGAACAACAATCGGCATCAAGGTCCTCGAGATTGTTACACGCCGCGACGAAGTTCGGCCGGACCCCAGGAAATCGCCGATGCAAAAGCTTGGGGCGTAAGGTTCTTTTCGGCGCAGACCGTCCGTCAAAAAGGCATTCAGCCGATCCTGGATGCCATTCCTTCGGAGTCTAATGTCCACATAAACCTCGACTTCGACGGGCTCGACCCATCAATCATGCCTGCTGAATTTTGTTCCCGCCGGGCGGGGTGTTGTACTGGGAGGTCGTGGATCTGATGAAAGGTGTTGCGGCGAAAGCAACGATATGCAGCATCGCGGCCGTGGAATTTGTTCCGTCGAAAGATCCGGACGGCAATTCCGCATTGACCGCGGGGCGGATCATATCATTGGCCATCGGCTCCATCCTGAAGAAAACATCGGTTTAGACGTCGGGCGGAACCACCGCGTCTGGTCGCAACAAAAAGCCGAGGTAAACATCCCACCCCGCAAGGTAGAGGGCTGTCCGGTCGCGGGCTTCATTGGCGCACAAGGATCGCAGGCTTTTTGCTAGACATGTTCCGACGCGGCCCAGCCAGGATTGAGGTTTGGCGCGTCCGGCGCGATCGGTGCTTCAGTCGGCATGAAGCCAGTCAGCAGCGACAAACGATGCTTATCAACCAAACGCATGAAACTCAACGGTATAGACATCGGCTACTTGGGTTTCTCCTTAAGCTTTTCATCCCCGAAAGAATTGCCTCCCAGCTGCGGCTCGATATCCGAAGCTTGACGATTCTATCCCACATCCGCCTTACGTCCGCACCCTCAGCGCCTGCTCCAGCCTGTCGGCAATCTGTGTGACGATATAGGCAATCACCATGTAGATCACGACGGCAATCACGAAGGCTTCGAGGTAGTAGTAGTTCAGGGCGGCGGTCAGCTGGGACTGGGCGAAGATATCGACGACCTCGATGGCGAATCCGAGAGAAAGCGCCTTCATGATGACCATCATCGAAGTCGTCAGGTCGGGAATTGCGGTGAGGGCCACCTGGGGAAACAGGATACGTCGAAACAGTTGGCCGCCCGTATAGCCGAGCGAATGGGCCGCGTCCGACTGACCGGTGTCGAATGCATTCAGGGCTCCCTTGATAATCTCTGATTGGAACGCGGCGACACAGCCGGTAATCGCAACGACAAGAATGACCCAATTGGGGGTTTCGTGAGCGTTGAAGTTGATCCCGAGCAACGAGAACAGGAACTGGAATGCGGGCGGCAGACCGAAATAGGCGAGGAAAATCACGATGACCATTGGAACGCCCTTGAAGACGATCTTGTAAGTCATGATGAGCTCTCGCAGAACCGGCACCCGTCTGTATTCGATCAGCGCGAATATGCTGCCGACTATCGTCGACAGGACGAAAATCAAGAGTGCCATTCCAACGGTCACGGGTACGGCACTCAGAATTTCCTGCGTGTCCTGGAGCAAAATATCGGTATCAAACATGGTTGAATACCCTTACGTCAGACGCTCGCGAGGAGCTCTTTCTTGATCGGAGTTGTTGTCGTTGCCTCTGGCGCTTGCATCGGTGATCGAAGCTCGAAGAAGCGCACGATGAGCCATGCGACCAGGCACATCAGCGAATAGATGACCGCCAGAACGAGGTAGGTTTCGAACTGGAACTGGTTGTAGTCGCGCTCCATGATCAAATGCGCAGTCGCCATGACGTCGGCGGCGCCGATGTACATGACCAGCGCAACGTTATGGATCAGATAGATGACGGAGTTCCCGTAGCCCGGTAGTGCGAAGTGCACCGCTTGCGGGCCGACGACGCGAGTAATTTTCTGCCGGAACGTATATCCAAGGCTATCGGCCGCATCGTGCTGGCCGCGATCGACGGCAAGATATGCAGGCCGCATGACTTCCGACAGATATCCTCCATGGTAGAGGCTCAACCCCACCATGGCAGCCATCGTCGGCGAAATAAAATCTTTGGCGCCGAACAGGATCACCAACAGCGGAAGCCCATAAAACGCGACGAACAGCTGCAGGACGACAGGAACACTCCGGGCATAGGACACGTAGAGGTCCACCAGGTGACTGATCAGTGGCACCCTGCGAACCCGGAGTGTTGTCGCGATGAGAGCCAGACAGAACCCGGAAATGAGGGCCGTAAACGTGATGGCGAGCGTCAGCGGCAGTGCCGAGAGCAACTCGGGAATCATAGCAGATACATCCACTTTGAAACGCTCCTTCTTGCAATTCAACCTTGCCGCTGACTAGCGAATATGGCCCTCGACGGCCGTGCTATTTCATGTACTGGACGATGCCCTCGCCAAACCACTTCTGCGAGAGCTTCTCGATCGTGCCGTCGTCTTTCAATTCCTTGAGAACCTTGTTCACATCGTCAGCCAGAACCTTGTTCTCGTCTGATTTGTGGATCAGCATGTAGGTGTTGTTGCTGAACACTGGTTCGGACGCTACGATATCGAGTTTCTTTTGCTCGATGACGGTCTGCTCACCGAGATTGGACGGCAAGACGAGAGCGTCGAACTTGCCGTTCTGAACTTCGTCGAGCCGGTTCGGGTAGGGAATGCCTGCACTCGATGCCGTGACATCGAGCTTGTATTGCGGGTTTTCTTTCTGCCAGTTCATGATGAACTTGTAGGTTCCACCGCCGGCCGTTGTCGGAACGATCCTCTTGCCGACCAGGTCTTTCATTTCCTTGATGCCGCTGTCTTTCTTGCTGTAGATCTTCATCAGGCTGGCGCCCATAGGATTTTCCGGAATGAAGAACTGCTTGGAGCGCTCGGGCGACTTGTAGTAGCCACCCACCGCAATGTCGTACTTGCCCGTAGCGAGACCGGTTTCCTGGGCAATGTCGGAGACGCCTTCCATTTCGAACTTGTATTGGGGCAGCTTTGCGTTGATCGCCTTCAGAAGGTCGGGCTCATAGCCTTGCGGCTCGACGCCGATCGCGCCCCATGCCAGCGGCTTGGATTCGGCAGACGTAGCGATCTTGATCGTGCGAACGGTCTGGCCATAGCTGACCCCCGCCGTTGCAAGGGCAATCGCGATGCCGCCGGCGATGGCCAGGGCATAGCGGCGAGAGAAATTGGATGTGATTGCAGACATGTCTTGGTTCCCTTGTTGTTGGATTATTGAAAAGCGAGTTCTGACTGCAGGAATTGAGCAAGTCGTGGGCTGGAAGGCGCGTCGAAGATATCAGCCGGGCTGCCATCGGCGGCGACCACGCCACGGTCCATGAAGACGATCCGGTTGGAGATGTTCCTTGCAAATTGCATCTCGTGGGTCACAAGCAGCGAAGTGATCCCTGACGAGGTGACGTCCTTGATCACCTTCAGGACTTCACCGACGAGTTCTGGATCCAGCGATGACGTAGGCTCATCGAAGAGTATCACGTCGGGACGAACCGCCAGGGCGCGCGCAATGCCGGTGCGCTGGAGCTGGCCGCCCGACAGTTGGGAGGGATAGCTGTCTCGCTTCGGGGTGAGGCCGACCCGCTCGAGCTCCCGCAAGGCGATCTCCCGCGCCTCGTCCGCGGACTTGCGCTGCACGACGACCAGTGGATCCATCACGTTCTGCAGGACCGTCATGTTCTTGAAGACGTTGAATTGTTGAAAGACCATCGCCGTTCGCAACCGGATCGCCTGGACAGCGACCTTGTCGGCACGCTGGTAATCCATCCGGATCTGATCGAACGCGATGGTTCCTGACGACGGCTTGGCCAGGTAGTTGATGCATTTCAGCAACGTGGTCTTGCCGGTGCCGCTGGGGCCGATGATCGAAACCACGTCACCCCGCTTTACCGAGAGATTGACGCCGTTCAGAACCTGCGTGCTTCCGTAAGACAGCTTTACAGCTTTGAGTTCAAGCATTTCTGGTTGGCCCTTCGGAAAGTGTGAGACGGACTGCTTCGACCGCATGCGACATCATCACCCGCTCTCTGCATGGCCGAGAACGTGCATCAGCCGGTTTGCCCAGCCGAAGATCGATATGGAGTGGATCAGGTCGATAATCTCGCGGTCGTCCATGCCGACTGATCGAAGCGCGGCGATATCGTCTGCCGTCGCTTCCGACGGGGCCGCCGACAGGCGGCGGGCAAAACTGTAGATTGCAGCATCGCGTGGGCCGAGCGCTTCAGGTTTATCGAGATAGAGCGCGGTGACCACTTCGTCGTTCTTGGTCAGCTCTGCATGCCTGCGGGCGTGAACAACGGCGCAGAATTTGCAGCCATTGACGATGGACGCACCTAATGCACCCAGCTCGCGGTCAGGGCGGGCAAGCCCGCCTTCGACATACATGATTGCGTTGAACAAGACGGTGCGAGCAAGGTAGCTCTCAGGGTCATGCGCAAGGGTGCGCACATATTCCGAAACTTTCTTGGCTGATGGCGTGACCTTCATCGCTTCAAGCTGTTCCGGCGTGGCCTCGGATAGCTCGACCGGCGCTATGTACGGATGCCAATTCAATGGCTTCAGGCGCACCGCGGAAATCATACCGTCCTCAACAATCGCAGGCCGGTTGCCACCCGCGTCTGGAAATTGACGAAGGCGATGAGCTCGGAAAGGGCGACGATCTGAGGATTGTTCAATCCAGCTTGGGCGAGCAGGGCGATGTAGCCCGCTTCCGCCTTTTTCGGTGTCAGCGTAATCAGGTCCACATGGCGTGCGATGGTCGCCAATGGCTCTTCCAAATCCGTTTCCCCCTGGGCTAAGGCCAAAAGCTGCTCAGTCGGATCGAGCTGAGCCAGCTGCTCATCATATTCGGCCATCAGGACCGGATCGGCATTCAGAGCGGCCATGCGACGGGCCAGAGCAACCCGCAAATTAGGCGCAAGCCCTTGGTCGTTTGCTGGCTGCAGGACGGAGAGGCGACATTCCTCGGCCCCCAGCACGAATTCAGGCCGAAACCGACGCGCGCTGAAAAGCGCATCGTCCGGTGATAGACCGGCGGCCTTGTCCATTGCGTCGATCACAGCGCGGCCTCCTTCTCCAACAAGGGTGTTGAATCGACCCATTCGTCGCCCAGAAGTTCGGGCGTGTCGTAAGCGATCAGGTTGGCGAAGTGGGTTTCGACATCTTCGGCAAACAGCGATGCGGCAATGCCGCGGACCAAACGGTCGGCACCCGCGCTGACGGCTGGGATATCACCGGAGACCTTGCCGTGCGTCAGCATGGCGGCGTCGTTGAAGCAGTGGATATGCGACAGCATCGGGCAGGAGCCGGGGACGCGCTCACGAAACTCGAAGGCGGGACCTAGGTCCGGTGCGTCGGACATGCCTGCACGAGCCGGGCCCATATCCGGCCTATATCGGCCATCCGACCAGGTACGGATATGTGGGGCGATCGCCGCAAATTCCGGGCGGCCGCTGAAATCATTTGAAAAGCCGGTTGCCGCGATCAGGAAATCGTAGCGCATCGGCCCCTGCGTGGTTTCCACCAGCAAGGTCCCTGCTTCCTGCTTCACCGCAACTATGCCGCAGTCGAGAAAGAACCGAGCATTGGGGTGCCGAGACACGCGAAGTGTCGATGAACGCGGCGGCGGCGTCTGGGTCGAGGCGGTATAATCGAAGAATTTCCACTTCCAGGCATCGGGCAAGTGATGCATTCCGAGTACAACACCCGGGCTGCCAATGCCGGTCAGCTTGTTGATGCGCGGCATTTCCTTGCGCCTGATCAACATGTCAACAGAGCCGGCTCCCGCCTCGAGCGCCGTTGCGGCATTGTCCATGGACGAGGCACCAGCGCCGATGACAGCGACACGCTTGCCTTTCAGTGTATCGAAGTGGATGTCGTCGGCGGAATGGGCCCAATAGGCGCGATCGACGCCGCTGAGGAAATCGGGCACGGCAAAACCGCCCAAACCGGACCGACCGGTGGCCAGAACGAGACGACGGGTGAGAACCCGGCCGGTTTCCGCGCCTTCGATATCGATCGCAATCAGATCTCCAACAGGTGCCAGTCCGGTCATCCGCACGCTGTTGCGGACCGGCAGGCCGAGAACCTTGCGGTACCAGACCAGGTAGTCCATCCATTGGCCCTTCGGGATTTTGTCCAGCGAACGCCATGCCTCAACGCCCCATTGCGCAGTGAACCAGGCGCGGAACGTCAATTGCGGCAGGCCGAGAGACGGACCGTGCAGGGTCTTCGGCGACCGAAGCGTCTGCATGCGGGCAAAGGTCACCCAAGGTCCTTCGAACCCGGCCGAAGCCGCATCATAGGCCACGACATTGGTTATCCCGTTCAGCACCAGCTTTGCCGCGGCGGCAAGTCCGCACATGCCGGCGCCGATGACAACGACATCACGGACCGGCACGCCGTCGTGCGAACGCGCGGGAACCCATGGCTTGGCGGGCAGTTCGAGAAACTCAAGATCCTGTGCGAGCTGTGCTTCGAGCGCGGCAAGACCTGTCGACGTTGGCGCGGTGGGAGTATGCTTCATATTCCCGTTCCGTGATTTGTGCCGGATGCAGGATCGCTCACCAATTGGCCGGCCAGGGCCGGATCGAGTTTCTTGAAGCCGACGATCGACCGTTCAGCCACCGCCTCGACCGCATCCATCAACGCCTGCGCGACTGGACGAAGGGGGCGTTTTTCGGCAGCAACAACGCCCCAATAAAAAAGGACGGTCGCGTCAATCGGGCGGATGGCGACCCCAGGCAAGGCCACGCCATAAGCGGTGAGGGGATCGATGACAGCGGCTACGCCGGTCCGGCGCACAAGCTGCAACGCGCCATAGGCAGTATTCGTCCGGATCACTGGCCCGGTGTCGATACCCCTGGCGGCCAATGCCTTGGAGACATGCAGTTGGAAACGCAGCGGGTTGAGCAAGGTAGCGACGCGACGGCCGGCAAAGGCCGAAAGCGGTATGACGTCGAGTTCTGCCAGCGGATCGTCCTCCCGCACAGCAGCAACATCGGGCGCCGAATAGAGCCGCAGGACATCCAGGCCGGGCGTATCGAGCGGCAGGCTTGAAAAGCCGATCTCGGCACGACCGCTGCGCACTTCCTGGGCGACGATGGAGGGAAGAAACTGTCCGAGATGTGTCTCGTGCGGAAGCTCGATACCCTTGAGCTCGGCCATGGCCGTCGGGATCAGGCCAGTGCCGATCGCGGAGGTTGTAACAATCTGCAGGATCCGACCCCGGCCGGCGGCGATCATCTTGGCCCGCGCCGCGAGTTCGGTGAAGGACATCAGCAGTCGCCGCGCTTCTTCTTCAAATGCGACACCCTCTTCAGATAGCTGCACCCGTCGGCCGACCCGGTGCAGCAATTCGAAGCCAAGTTCGCCCTCAAGATCCTGAATGGTGCGTGTCACCGCAGGTTGGGAACGCCCGAGCATGTCAGCCGCCTTGGTAATGCTGCCGCTGGCAGCAACCGCAAGGAAGGTCTGAAGGTCCCGAGTTTCCATATTCTCCCTACATGTGAAATCCGTATGATTGACATCGTCTCATTCATTTTTGATATATGTCAAGCGGAAACTAATGTTCGCAGCGGCGCTTGCCGGCTCAGAGCCGGAGCCCTTGATCGAAACGCTGGGGGCACCCGACGTGCATGCAATTCGAAACCTCGTGATGAAAAACTTGTAGGCCGGGACTGCAAGGATTCTCGAACCATAAAGCCTGCAACAGGAGGAATGTTATGCGCGTGAGTATTCTGGGCGCCGGAGCAATTGCCTATGGCCTTGCGGCCTATTTGGCACAATCGGGACACTCGCCAACGCTTTGGTCACCGTCGGGACGCCGCACCAGAACGTTGGCTACTGGCGAATTGTTGAAGGCGACGGGGGATATCGAGGCGACGGTGCCGGTGCGCATTGCCAAGGATTGTAGAGATGCTATCGACCACGCGGACGTGGTGGTGATCGCGCTTCCGGCTTACGGCCACAAGATGGTGATGGACGCCGCCGTCCCTCATCTGGCAGATGGAATTCCGGTCATCATCAGTTCGCATAGTTCGTTCGGGGCTCTGTATCTCTGGAAGCGGTTGGCCGAGCGCAAGATCAGGTTGCCGATCGTCGTTTGGGGCACAACGCTACTGACTGGCCGCCAGCTCGGATCAAGCGAAGTCAATGTCACTTCCATTCGCCGGAAGCTTGATGTTGCGACGCTGCCTTTCGATGCGCTCGACCAAGGGTACGAGCTTTGCACGGCCTTGTTCGGCGATCGTTTCGTCAAGCGGGATGGTCTGCTGGCGATTGCGCTCAGCAACCTCAATCCGCAGAACCATCTGGGAATTGCCCTTCTCAATCTCACACGCATGGAAAAGGCCGAGCAGTGGAGCCAGGGGGGAAATGTCACACCTGCCGTTGGTCGCT
This sequence comes from Mesorhizobium sp. M1143, assembly GCF_040318435.1. Lineage (NCBI taxonomy): Bacteria > Pseudomonadati > Pseudomonadota > Alphaproteobacteria > Hyphomicrobiales > Phyllobacteriaceae > Mesorhizobium > Mesorhizobium sp. M1143. Next base: position 114,829 of record NZ_JAMYMJ010000001.1, read on the forward strand.
TGATCGAGGCTCTGGATGCCGAACGGTTGGCCATCGCTGCCCATTTCGGCATCGCGGTTCGTACGGTCCAGGAACATTTTTCATTATCGTTCCACGTACCCATGAGCACTGTTTCGGAAATGAACCAGGAGATGGATCGTCAAGGTCGCGGCGGGTTTGGCCCGACAACCATCGAGAGCCGCTATATTCTCGAGGATGTTCCGTTCGGCCTGCTACCGACCGCCGTTCTGGGGAAGATCAGCGGAAATCCGGCGACACTCCATGAATCCGGAATTTCCATCTTGTCGGCGGCTTATGGCCGCGACCTCAAGGGAGATAATGACATTCTTCCTGCGCTCGGCATCGAGAAAATGACAAAGACGGATCTTGAAGCCCTTTGCCGCAAGGGGTTTTGATCGCGCTCGCTGCCAATGCGGCGTGATTACGCTTTGGGGAAGCTAGCGCGACTCTCCTGTTACATCATTGCGAGCTGATTCTAACGCCAACGACGTCCGAAGGGGACCAACACAGGTTGGATATTATCAAACTGTGTTGGTCCTAGTTGGCTATTTCACCTGCTTGATCTCCCCCGGCGCCAAACGGCGCCGGATAAGACGTGCCGTATCGATCACATCAAGCGTTTGATGTCGGTGTACGCGCCATTCGTCTTCAGCGTCACGGTGACGTCGGCACCGGTGCGGTTGCGCCAGAACCAACCGTGATTGCCGTCAAAGGCTGCCTCAAGTACGCCCTCGTCCTCTGCAGCCCCGCGTCCCTTCTCGTATGAGATGTTTTCGCCGCCGCCGTCACCATGCGTGTCGAAGTTCACCGCCGCGCCATTGGCTGTCCAAGAGTAGTTTGCCTTTGCGCCCTTGGCCATGACGAGCTTGATCTCAGCTCCTTCGCCGGGCTTGAGGGTGACCGACATTTCGTCCGTCCGCAGTTCCTGGGCAGAGGCGGAGCCAATCACCAGTTCAGCGAAGACGCGCTCCAGAAGACTCGACTGCTGATCTTGGCCTGGCACTGCGGTCGGCGTGCCGTTTTGCAATTCGCGACGGCGGTCTTGCTCGGCCTCTTCGGCGAGTTGTGTCTTGATCTCGCCCATCTCGGTGAGCTCGAGCGCTCGCCCAATGCCGGTGGGATCGATGGCGTATTCGGCCGGCAGTACGATGGTCACCAGGATGGCCGCTGCCGCGACAATGGCGATGAGGGTAGATCGGAGGAGCTGCATGGATGTCGGCAGTTCAGCGCGGGTCGGGATGTCTGTGTTGTACATGGGAGAATTCCTTTTTTGATCTTTACTTGGAGGTTCAGGAGACGACCCAGCCGGTGAGCTGATAGCCGATCAGGACAAACCCGGCGGTCATCATGATGGTGTTGGCGGTGTATGCGTGGCGCCAGAAACTGTCGGTCCGGCGCCAGTAGCCCATGACGATAAGGATAGCAGCGAGCGCCAGAAGCTGACCGACCTCAACGCCGACGTTGAAGGCAAGTAGGTTGGGCACGAGCCCGTCGGGCGAGATGTTGTATTCGATGATCTTCGTCGACAGGCCGAAGCCGTGGAAAAAGCCGAAGATCAGCGTCGCGATTTTGGTGTTCGGCTGGAAGCCGAGCCACCTCTGAAAGGCACCCATATTGTCGAGCGCCTTGTAGACGACCGACAGGCCGATGATCGCGTCGATGATGTAGCTGTTGATGCCAACGTTGAAATAGACGCCGAGCAGCATCGTCGTGGAATGGCCGAGCGCGAAAAGGCTCACATAGATGCCGATGTGCTTCATCCGGTAAAGGAAGAAGATCACGCCGAACAGGAACAGGATGTGGTCGTATCCCGTCACCATGTGCTTGGCGCCGAGATAGATGAAGGGCAGCAGATTGATGCCCGTGATTTCCTGGATATAGCCCTTGTCGCCTTCTGCCACGGCATGGGCGAAAGCAGCCCCGGCAAGAAGTGGGAGGGTCAGGAGAGCAATAAGCATAGGAAGGGCCAACCGCCAGCGCGCGCAAGGCGTGCGTGGCGGACCCTCGTAGAAGGATCCTTGCATGAGAATTCCAATCGTCGTCGTTGAGGATGGCCGCGCTTGCGGCCGCGATCATACGATGACGATCTGCCTGGGAGGGCGCTCAAGCCGGAAACGGATTTCGAGATCGGCAAACGAAGGCGGGTAAACCAGCCAGCTCCGGCCTATAGGCGGTGATGGCTGCGCGAAGCCCGGAAGCGTGCTCGCCGTCTCATGGGTGTGGTCGGCCGGATTGTGGCCGTGGGTATGACCAAAGCTCTGCTCATCGGCTTCGCCATCGTCATGGCTGTGGCCGTGCTTTTCGATCTGTGCTGCCAGCTCTGCGTGACGCGCTGCCTCGGCGGCAGCGAGCGCAGTCGGATTATGCGAGGCCGAACTACCCATTGGGGACAGCAGCACGCCGAGCGTCATCGCGAAAGCGATGACGAGGCGAAAGGCTGCGCTATGGATCCAATTCGGCATGCTTAACGATTATTCTCTAAAATCCTAACGAATGGTTGCGTGCACCAGAATCGAGGCCACTTTGAGGCTTGGAATATCCTCTCTGGGGGGATAGCATCAAGGCATGAATGAGCGTCCCCACGTCCACGAAACCCATCCTGCCATCATCAAGCGGCTGAAGCGCGCCGACGGCCATCTGCGCGGGATCGTGGAGATGATCGAGGCCGGCCGACCGTGCCTCGACATCGCCCAGCAACTTCATGCCGTGGAGAAGGCCATCGCCCAGGCGAAGAAGACGCTGATCCAAGACCACCTCAACCACTGCCTTGAGGACGTCGTCGGACCGCTGGCGCTCGAGCAGCGCCGCTCGATCGACGAGTTCAAAGATATCACCAAGTACCTGTGAGAGACGTCGTCATGGACAAGATACGCGATTGGTTCGGCTTCGGCCCGATGTCACAGGGTTTGGGCGGGCACGGCCATGACCATGGCGAGGGTGGCCATGGCCACACGCACGGCGTCATCGATCCGACGATCGCGACTACGACACGTGGCATCTGGGCAATCAAATGGTCGTTCGTCTTGTTGGCCATCACTGCGGTGCTTCAGCTGGTGGTCGTGTTCCTCTCAGGCAGTGTGGCGCTGCTGGCCGATACAATCCACAATGTCGGCGACGCGGTCACAGCTATTCCGTTGTGGGTCGCATTCGTGCTGGCCCGCCGCAAGCCGAGCAAGACGTTCACCTACGGCCTGGGCCGGGTTGAAGACCTGGCCGGGATCATAATCGTTCTCATCATTCTTTTCAGCGCCATTGTCGCCGGCTACGAAGCGATCGACAGGCTGATCCATCCGAAACCCATCGCGTTTCTCGGCTGGGTCGCGATCGCCGGCCTGATCGGCTTCCTTGGCAACGAGGCGGTCGCCGTGTTCCGCATCCGCGTGGGCCGCGAGATCAACAGCGCCGCATTGATCGCTGACGGCTACCATGCCCGTACCGACGGCTTCACCAGTCTCGCGGTGGTGCTTGGGGCAATCGGCGTTTGGCTCGGCTTTCCGCTCGCCGACCCGATCATCGGCCTTCTGATCACGATCGCGATCTTCGCCATCGTCTGGCAGTCATCGAAGGCGGTTCTGACGCGCATGCTGGACGGCGTAGAGCCCGGCATTGTCGAGGAAATCCATCATGCGGCCGAGCATGTGCGGGGCATCGAGCAGGTCGCCCAGGCCCAGGCGCGCTGGATCGGCCATCGCCTGCATGCCGATGTCGCCATCAAGGTGGCCGACAGCGCGACGGCGAAGGACGTGCTCGGCATAACCGAAGCGCTGAGAGGGGAACTGTTCGATCACCTGCCGGCGCTTTCGGAGGCAAATATCCGCCTGGAGGGCGAAGGCGGACCCGTGGTGGCAGGTTCCGGACACGCTCACCACGCGCCCGATCCGTTCAAGGTCGCTTGCGATCTGGCGTCGGGGACGCTGGAAATCGTCGACACGCCCGCCGGCGAGCGCATGCGCCTCACCATCGACAGCCACGCCGACGATCTCGAGGCGACAGTGATCATCGAACGGCACGAGGGACCCGAGACGCTGCCTCTGGGACCTGTCGCGGGCGATCACCACCGCCTCGAAAGCAGTGTTGCCCCGGCCGAGCCGCACGAGTTCGAGGCAAAGCTGATCCTGACCGTGAAGGACAGGGAACAGATCCTGCCATTCAAGATGGTCGAGCCGGAAGGCCACCATCACTGATCTCACGACTGGCGCGGCACCTTACGCCTCCCACGCATTCCGAGAAGACAGACATCATGCTGGAAGTCCTTGCCGACCGCACCTATCGGCACCTGTTCCTGGCGCAGGTCATCGCGCTCATCGGCACCGGCCTTGCCACAGTGGCGCTGGGGCTGCTGGCTTACGATCTTGCCGGCGCCAATGCGGGCGCCGTGCTCGGCACCGCGCTCGCCATCAAGATGATCGCCTATGTCGGCGTGGCGCCCGTGGCGGCGGCCTTCGCCGAGCGCCTGCCGCGCCGCACCATGCTTGTTTCGCTCGACCTCGTGCGGGCAGCGGTCGCCGTCTTCCTGCCCTTCGTCACCGAGGTCTGGCAGGTCTATGTCCTGATTTTCATCCTGCAGGCGGCCTCGGCCGGCTTCACCCCAACCTTCCAGGCATCGATCCCTGACGTGCTGCCCAAGGAAAAGGACTACACGCGGGCGCTGTCGCTGTCGCGGCTTGCCTACGATCTGGAGAGCGTGGTCAGTCCGATACTGGCGGCGGCACTGCTTTCCGTCATCAGCTTCCATAGCCTGTTCGCAGGCACGGTCATCGGCTTCCTGGCGTCGGCCGCGCTGGTGGTGTCGGTGGTTCTGCCGAGCCCGAAACCCTCTGAGCCGCGCGGCGTTTACGAGCGCACCACACGCGGCATCCGTATCTATCTGGCGACGCCGAGATTGCGCGGCCTGCTGGCGCTCAACCTCGCTGTCGCCGCCGCCAGTGCCATGGTGATCGTCAACACGGTCGTGCTGGTTCAGGCAAAATTCGGCCTTTCCCAGAGCGACACGGCACTTGCCCTTGCCACCTTCGGTGGCGGCTCGATGATCGCGGCGCTGGTCCTGCCGCGGCTGCTGGACAGCATCCCGGATCGGGTTGCGATGTTGTCAGGCGCCGGCCTGCTGGTTGCCGGCGTGTTCGCAGGGCCGTTCGCCATCAGCTATCAGCTGCTCTTGCCGCTCTGGTTCGTGCTCGGGCTGGGCTATTCGCTGGCGCAGACCCCGTCTGGGCGGCTGATCAAGCGCTCGGCCGATCCCGTCGACCGGCCGGCATTGTTTGCCGCGCAATTCGCGCTTTCGCACGCCTGCTGGCTCATCACCTATCCGATCGCCGGACTCGTCGGCGCGGCGATGGGCCTGCCCTTCACCTTTATCCTGCTTGGCGTCATTGGCGCCGCGGCACTCTTTGCCGCGATGTGGTTGTGGCCGCGTCACGATCCCGACGTTCTCAGCCACGCCCATGACGATCTGTCTGACGGGCATTCGCACCTCGAGGACGCCGTCTGGACCGAAGCAGGCTTCGAGCATGCGCATGGTTATGTCGTTAACGATAGGCACCCAAAATGGCCGAAAGCGAGCTGAGCGGCCCCAATGCTGGGAGATGTTGGTGCCTTCGGCGCGCTGTTCCTCACCGCGTTCGCCGCAGCGACAATTCTGCCGCTGCAGTCAGAGGCGGTGCTGGCCGGCCTGCTGCTGGCCGGAAGCCAGTCACCGGCGGCGCTGATCCTGGTCGCGACGATCGGCAACGTGCTTGGTTCGGTTGTCAACTGGCTGCTCGGCCGCTGCATCGACCGCTTTCGCGACCGCAGATGGTTTCCGGTCAAGCCCACTGCGCTCGATCGCGCCGCGGCGCGCTACCGCCGTTACGGACGATGGAGCCTGTTGCTGAGCTGGGTTCCCGTCATCGGCGATCCGCTGACGATGATGGCCGGTGTTCTGCGCGAGCCGCTCTGGAGCTTCGTTGCGATCGTCACGATGGCGAAAGCCGGCCGCTATCTCGCGCTCTCGGCGGCGGTGCTGAACTGGCTGTAGGCCGCAACCGCGACCAAGTGGGTCGCTGGGGTAAAACTCTCAAACGGTTTTCCGACTTTATGTCTTATGTCTATACAAATTAGCAAGCGTGCACATGATCGTTGCCAATCAAACAAAAAGGGGAACTAACATGATGACTCTCGACCGCCGCAATTTCCTGGCCTCCACAGCCGGCCTGGCCTTCATTGCCGCGTTTCCGCGCGCCGCGTACTCGGAGGGGCATGAAACGTTGAAGGTCGCCATTGCCGCCGAAACCGGCGATCTCGACCTGCTGCAAAACGTCTCCACCCTGAGTTCCTACACGGTCGTGTTCGACGCCCTCATACACTATGGCCAGGACGGCGCGCTCGAGCCCGGGCTCGCCACCAAGTGGGCTGTCGCCGACGACCAGCTTTCGATCGCCTTCGACCTGCGCGAAGGTGTTGCCTTCAGTGACGGCACGCCCTTCGATTCGACCGCCGCCGAATGGAATCTCAAACGCTGGCTGGGCGTCGCGGATTTCTCATGGATCGGTGTATCCGACGCATTCGACAGCATCGTCACCGATGGACCCAGCAAGTTGACGATCAAGCTAAAGCGTCCGGTGCCCGCCGCCTTGCTGGAGCTCACCATAGTGCGTCCGGTGCGCTTCCTGTCGCCGAAGGCGGTCGACGCCGGCGGCAAGCAGACCGCTCCGGTCGGCACCGGACCGTGGATCGTCGAAAGCTACGATTCCTCCGGCACCGTGCTGGTGCGCAACGACAAATACTGGGGCGAGAAGCCACTGTTTGCTCGCATGGAACTGAAGGTGGTTCCCGACGAACTCGCCCGCGCCAACGCGCTGCGTTCCGGCGACCTCGACGTGATCGGCGGCGACTGGGTGGCGACGCTGTCGCCGCGCCGCGCCCGCGCGCTTGAAAAGGACGGCATGAAAGTGGTGGCCGAGGCCGGCACCGCAACCATGCTGCTCGGTTATTCGCCGAAGGCCAAGATGATGGCCGACAAGGCCGTGCGCGAGGCCATCTATGTCTCGCTCGACCGCGCCGCGATCGCCAAGGTGTTGTTCGAAGGCTACGCAGATCCGGCGGCGGATCTCTTTCCGGCCAACGTGCCTTCCTCGGGCAAGCGGCATAACGTGCCGGTACGCGACGTCGCCGCGGCCAGGAAAATCCTTGCCGATGGCGGTTGGAGCGAAAGCGGAGGCGCCTGGAGCAAGGAAGGCGCGCCGCTGGCGATCGATTTCCTCGTATCGGAGGAATCGCTGCCGGGTTCGCGCCGCATCGCCGAGATGATCCAGGGTCAGCTGTCCGAGGTCGGCTTCCAGGTTCAGGTCTCGTCAGTCGACAACGCCACCATGCACGACCGTCGCCCGGCGTTCGAATATGATCTTGCCTTCTTCACCACCTATGGCGCGCCCTATGATCCGCACGGCACGCTCGGCAACGCGTTCGTATCCACCGCCGACAGCGGGCCGGACGGCAAGATCTATGTTTCCCCGGAGCTTGATGGCGTGGTCAAGGCCGCGCTCGAAGCGAGCGGCGACGAACGCGAAGCCAAGATGCAGGCGCTCTACGACTGGCTGCACGACAACCGGGCGATCTGCCCGCTCGTTGTCAGCCAGCGGCTGTGGGCGCACAATCCTCGCGTCGAGAACTTCGCGCTTCCCGCGACGGACTACGACCTGCCGTTCAAGGCGATCACGCTGAAGGCCTGAACGCCTCGAACCTCCTGGGGGAGTTCCGATGAGACGCACGATTCTGCGAAGGATGTTGCTTGCCTGTCTGCTTGTCGTGGCGGCATCGGCATTGACCTTTACCCTGGTTGCCGCGGCGCCGGGCAACGTCGCCGCGCTCATGGCCGAGCGTGCGGCAGGCCCGGGCGCGGATGCCGAAATGATCAAGAAGATCGGCGAGGACCTCGGGCTCGATGATCCGCTGCCGGTCCGCTACGGCCGATGGCTTTTCAGCGCCATCACCGGCGATCTCGGCGTCTCGCTGCGCACCGGCAAACCGATCGCGCAGGAATTCGCCGCCAGAATCCCGATGACAGCGGCGCTGCTTGCGGGCGGCGGCATTCTCGCCTTTTTCCTGTCGCTGGCGCTCGGCGTTGCCGGTGCGGTCAGCAATGGTGGCGCGTTGGACCGGTTCCTCCACGCCTTCTCGCTGGTCGGCGCCTCGACGCCGAACTTCTTCGTGGCGGCGCTGCTGGTCATCGTCTTTTCGGTGATGCTGGGCTGGCTGCCCACCTTCGGCGTCAGCGGCTTCACCTCGTGGCTCTTGCCGTGGGTGACAATCGCCCTGTTTCCGGCATCGGTGCTGAGCCGCGTCGTCCGCGTCAACCTCCAGGAGGCCATGTCGCGACCCTTCGCCACGACGGGCTTCGCGAAGGGCTACACGAGGACACAGGTGCTGATGCGCGAGGCTCTGCCCAACATCGCCATCCCGTTCCTGACCACCTTCGGCGCCCAGTTCACGCTGATGATCATCGGTTCGATCGTGGTTGAAACGGTGTTTGCGCTGCGCGGCGTCGGCGCCTTCTTTATCGATGCAATCCGCTTCCGCGACTTCGTCGGCATGCAGTCGGTTCTGTTGCTGTTCGTGGTGTTCTTCGTTGTCGTCAACCTGATGGTTGACGTGATCTGCATGTTTGTCGACCCGCGCATGCGTAGGGCGAGAGGAGCTTGATCCGATGAACATGTCCTTGTTCAGGAGCATGAAGGACTGGCCCTGGCTGGTGCTGCTGCCAGTCGTCTTCTTTGTCGCGGTCGGTGTGCTCGGTCCCTCGATCATGCCTTACGATCCCGGCGCGCAAGACTACGACCTCACGCTTGCGGGACCGAGCTGGGCTCACTGGCTGGGCACCGACTATCTCGGCCGCGATATTCTGAGCCGCATCATCGGCGGCGCCCGCATATCGCTGGTGGCGATGGTGATCGTGCTGGTGGCTGCACTTGCCATCGGCGTCAGCATCGGTTCGTTTGCCGGTTATGTCGGCGGGCGCGTCGAGCTGGTGTTGATCAGCCTCATCGACATCGCGCTGGCGCTGCCAAGCCTGGTGATCGCGCTGGCGCTGATCGGCATTCTCGGCACCGGCTACTGGTCGATGATCACGGCGCTGACGCTGGCGTGGTGGGCGAACTATGCCCGCATGAGCCGCGCCGTGGTCACCGCCGAATTGCAACAGCCCTATATCGAAGCGGCAAGGGTGATGGGCGCCAGCCATCTGTGGATCTTTGTGCGCCATATCCTGCCGCATGTCCTGGCCCTCGTCGTGGTCTATGCCAGCGCCGATGCCGGCGCCCTTGTCCTGGCCATCGCGACGCTGAGCTTCCTCGGCCTGGGCGTCGCGCCGCCGGCGCCGGAATGGGGCCAGATGCTGGTCGACGGCATGAGCTACATCGAGGAATACCCAAGGCTGGTCGTCCTTCCGGGCCTTGCGCTCACTTTGGTGGTGGTCAGCTTCAATCTGCTGGGCGAGACCTTCGCGTTGCAAAAGGTGCCGAGGCCGGTGCGCGGCGGTTTGCTGCGCAAGCGTCGCAAGGCGCGCGCCCTTGAGGAAGCGGAGCGGAACGCCGTCGAAACGGGAACAGCCGCGCCATGAGCGACGAGCCGATCTACTCCATAGAAAACATGGTCATTGATCTCTACGCCACGACCGTTTCCGTGCGCGCGGTCGATGGGGTGTCGTTCAACGTCCGTCCCGGCGAGACAGTCGCCGTCGTCGGCGAGAGCGGTTCGGGCAAGACCGTCATGACGCTTGGGCCGCTCGGGCTGCTGCCCGAGGGCGTCACCGTCGATATCAAGGGATCGGCGCGAGCCGAAGCGAGCGAACTGGTCGGAATGGAGTCCAGGCGCTTGTCTGACCTTCGCGGCCGCTATTTCGGCGTCATTTTCCAGGACCCGATGAGCGCGCTGAACCCGATGCTGAAGATCGGACCGCAACTGGCGCGCCAGGCGCGCCGCTTTGCCAATCTCTCGCATGCGGATGCCCGCAAGGAAGCGGTCTCGCTGCTCGCCCGCACCGGCATCCCTGACCCGGAAGACCGCTACGATCGCTATCCGCATGAAATGTCTGGCGGCATGCTGCAGCGCGCCATGATCGCACTGGCCCTGGCAAGCCGGCCGCGCGTGCTGATCGCCGACGAGCCGACCACTGCGCTCGACGCCACGGTGCAGGCGCAGATCCTGGAGCTCATCCGCCAGATCCAGCGCGAGGAAGGCATCGCGGTCGTGCTGATCACGCATGACATCGGCGTCGTCGCCTCGGTCGCGGACCGGGTCATGGTGCTCTATGCCGGGCAGGTGGCGGAGGAGGGGATCGCGATGGATGTGCTGACGCGGCCGACGCATCCCTATACACGCGGGCTGCTTGCCTCTGTACCGGATTTCCGCGCCGACGAACGCGCCGCGACCAAGGAAATACCAGGTTTGCCGCCGAACCAGATCAGGCTGGAGCCGGGCTGCCGTTTCGCTGCCCGCTGCGAACTGGTTGAGCCCGAATGCCGCGTGCATCGGCCGCCGCTCCAGACGATCTCGACGGGCGGGACGCCGCACAAGGTGGGATGCCCGGTGGTGCTGAGGCGGGAAGGGATAGCAATCCATGGCTGACATTGCGGCGATTGAGGTCAAGGGCCTGAAGGTCCATTTCGCCAACCGCTCCGGCACAGGCGCCGTGCGGGCGGTCGACGGCATCGACCTGACCATTCCGCGTGGTGCCTTCCATGGCATCGTTGGCGAATCCGGTTGTGGCAAGACCACGCTGGCTCGCAGCGTCGTCGGCCTGCAGAAGGAGACTGAGGGTACGGTGCTGATCTCCGGGCGGGATCGCGCCCAGTGGCTGAAGTCGGACCGCAAATCGTTCAGCCGCGAGGTCCAGTTCGTCTTCCAGGATCCGCTGGGCTCGATGAGCCGTCGCCAGACCGTCTACCAGACGCTGGAAGAGCCGCTGCAGATCCATCGCCTCGGATCTCCGGCCGAGCGCCGGCGCCGTATCGGCGAGCTGCTGGATCTGGTGGCGCTGCCAGCGACCGTGCTCGACCGCCTGCCGCGTTCGCTTTCCGGCGGCCAGCGCCAGCGCGTTTCGATCGCTCGCGCGCTTGCGCTGAAGCCATCGATCCTGGTTTGCGACGAACCGCTCAGCGCGCTTGACGTTTCGATCCGGGCGCAGATCGTCAACCTGTTCACATCATTGCAGAAACAGCTTGGCCTTACCATCGTCATCGTTGCGCATGACCTGGCGATCGTGCGCGAGGTCTGCTCAAACGTGACGGTGATGTATCTTGGCCGCATCGCGGAAGCCGGCGTGACGCGGCCGCTGTTTCGCGAGCCGGCCCATCCCTACAGCCAGGCACTGCTTTCGGCGGTTCCTTCGCCGGATCCTCGTATCGAGGCCGGCCGTCGCCGAATCATCCTCGCGGGCGACCCTCCAAGCCCCAGCGCGCCGCCACCGGGATGCCGCTTCAACACCCGCTGTCCTGTGGCGATCGATGTCTGCGGGACCGAGGAGCCGATGTTGCGCTCGGTGCCGCATGGCGGGGTCGCGGCCTGCCACCTTGCCGACGCGAGCGGCGGCCGGTGATTTGAGTGCCGACTTGATCTGCCCTCGTTGCCCGCTACTTCAGGCCGCCGCCGGCTTCGTGACGGGTGGCCAGCTATGGGTCTCCGCCTTGCGTCGTGAGGCCCAGGCATAAAGCGCATCGTAAATGACGAAGCCGTGCTTCAGGATCTCGTGGTCGTCGGGCGTCACGTCCCGCAGCCCCATGGAGATCGCGAGCAGTCCTGCAGACTGTGGCGTGAGATCGTGCCGATCCGTGTCGGCGCCGCGCACGATCGCGGCAATGGTCACGATCGCCGGGTCGCGATCGAGGCCGAATTTCGAGACGAAGGTGTCGAAGCTGCAACCGTCGCCGACATGGGTGAATTCGACGCCGGGCACGTCGTAGGGTGTCGCGCCCGCTTCCTGGGCAACACGGATCACCTGATCAGGTGCCGCGAACAGGAAATCAGGTTCCTTGTCGATGAAGCGTGCAATCAGCCAGGGGCAGGCGATGCGGTCGATGACCGGGCGTTCACGGGTAACCCATTTCATGACGCAATCCTTTCTTCGCTCATCACCAGAGGGACGGTTGGCGCGCCGATGGCGTGCCAGGCGGCGATGCCGCCTGAGAGCGCCGTTGCATCGACGCCGCGGCGACGCAGTTCGGCGACTGCGTCGCCGCTGACCTGGAAGCCGTACACGCAATAGACGATGACAGGCCTGTCCCTCGGCAGTTCATCGGCCCAATCGGCAATGGTCTCGGGAGCGCGGAGCTTGGCGCCCGGCAGCATATCGCTGCGTTTTGCCAGATCGTCGGCCAGGCAGACGTCGAGCACGACCAGATCTTCGCCCTGGTCGAGTCGGGCCCGCAGTTCCTCTGGCGCAACAGTTGGAACCTTATTGTCCGATGCAGGTCCTGTTGAAGGATCGCGCTGCGCGACAGCCCGCCGGTGGCGGGCGGCAACCCGCTCCCAATGGATGTTCTTCATGAACGCGTCGACATAGGCGCCAGCCTTGGCGCCAAAATCGAGGTGGTAGGCATGTTCGTACATGTCGAGCGCGAGGATCGGCATGCCGCCGGCGAGACAATTGGTGTGATCCGCCGCCCATTGAATCGTCAGCCGATCGCGGCGCTCCGACCAGGTCAGCAGCGTCCATCCCGAGCCTCCGGCCTGCGCCTTAGCACAAGCCATGAACTTGGCGCGCCATGCCGCCACGCTGCCGAAGTCGCGCTCCAGTGCTGCGGCAAGATCGCCTCCGGCATCGCCGGAACCACCGAGCCCATCGAAATAGATCTCGTGCAGGATCGCCGAATTTGCCGCGACCAGCTCTTCGCGCTTCAACCCGTTGATGTCGAAGACGGGTGCTGCGCCCCAGTCGAGTTCATCGAGCCGCTGTTCGATAGCGTTGAGGCGGCGAACCGCACCGCCGTAATTGTTTTCATAATGGCTGGCCAGCAGGCGTTCGGACAGTCCGACGAGCCTGGGCGGCTTGAACGGCAGCGGCATGATCTGGTGCGGCATTGGATTTCCTCGCTCGGCGGCACGGCCCATCCGTGAGCAGGCGCACGTTATGCCCAAACGAGAAATGATACAAGTGTTGCATCTTGCTCAGGCGTTTGATACGGGTCACTTATGGGCGAGAGGGAATCGATCCCAGCTGCGCCGGGTATTCCACCAAGGACGAGGAGCGAACCATCTGCGGCTGAACCGCAGTCCTCAGGGGCGGCACGCCTTGGGTGGTTGCCACCACCGATGTCGCTTCCGAAAGGCCCGCGGTCACCTCGACGCGACCGTTGTCGGTGACACCAGCCTTGATGGCGAGGCGTGTGATGCGATTGTCCGTGACTGTGTACACGAAGGTGCCGTCGCCATTACTTCCGGGGCCTCCATTCCTGCCGGACGACGTTCGAGGGGCGCCACATGAGCTTTCTTTCTTCGCCCGGAAGTGCGCTGGGGCGCTTCGACAACCGACGATGAGCTTCGCCCGCATATGATTTGCGCATGAGCCATGATACAAGTGTTGCATCTAATTCAGTCCATGATACGGTTCACTTATGAGTGAGGGGCAATCGCAGGAGCAGCGCTGGCTGCTCCTGATATATCAGCTGCCAAGCAAGCCCGCCTATTTCCGGGTGAAGATCTGGCGACGGTTGCAAGGCATCGGCGCGGTCGCAGTCAAAAGCACCGTTTACGCCCTGCCGGCCAATGCCGAGATGCAGGAGGATTTCGAATGGCTTCTGAAGGAGATCGTCGCCGGCGGCGGCGAGGCCATGATTTGCGAGGCGCGCCTTGTCGACGGTCTGTCGGACGCGCAGGTGCGGGCGATGTTCGACGCGGCCCGTGATGCCGACTATGCGGAGATCGCTGGGGAAGCGCGCGAGCTGGCTGCAGCGATTGGGGCCGACGCGACATCGGAAAAACACGCAGAAGCGCGTCCGCAACTTGGTCGCTTGCGCAAGCGGCTCACTGAAGTGGTGATGATCGACTTTTTTGGTGCCAGCGGTCGCCTCACGATCGAGGGACTGATCGCCGAACTTGAAACACAGCTTACAGAGGACAAGGCCATGACCAAGGAACCGAAGAAGGCCGCCGAGCCGAGCGAGCTCAAGGGCCGAATCTGGGTCACGCGCCGGGACGTGCATGTCGACCGCATCGCCTGCAGTTGGCTGATCCGCCGGTTCATCGATGCTGACGCGATCATCCGCTTCGTAGCGGGCAAGGGATACGTGCCAAAGGAGGGGGAATTGCGCTTCGACATGTTCGAAGGCGAAATCACCCATGAGGGCGATCGCTGCAGCTTCGAAGTTCTGCTTACCCGCGCCGGCATCAATGATCCGGCACTCCAGGCCATCGCCGAGATCGTCCATGACATCGACCTCAAGGACAACAAGTTCGGTCGCGAGGAGGCGACTGGGATTGCCAGTCTGATTGCAGGCATCGCCATGGCGAACGAGAGCGACGAACAGCGGATCGCGCAGGGCGCTCCTGTCTTCGACAACCTCTATCAGTATTTCCGCAAGAAACGCGGATGACCGCAGGGACTCAAACTATGGCCAATCTGGAGCAGTCCGTCACGACGCCGCCATCTCTGGCCGAAACCCACGACCATGACATTTCGTTTGCGGACGCCATGCGAGTATGGGCTCGCGTTGCAATGCTCAGCTTCGGCGGCCCGGCCGGCCAGATCGCCATGATGCATCGGATCGTCGTTGAGGAAAAGCGCTGGATCGGCGAGACGAGATTCCTGCATGCGCTCAACTACTGCACGCTGCTGCCAGGTCCGGAGGCGCAGCAATTGGCCATCTATATTGGCTGGCTCATGCACAAGACCAAAGGCGGCCTCGTCGCGGGAATCCTGTTCGTGCTGCCAGGCGCGGTCGCCATCATGGTCCTGAGCTGGATCTACGCCATCTTCGGCAACGTTGGCGCTATCCAGGCGCTCTTCTTCGGCCTGAAGGCGGCGGTTCTGGCCATCGTGCTCGAAGCGGTCCTGCGGATCGGCAGGAGGGCGCTCAGGAACAATGTGATGGTCGGCCTCGCTGCGGCAGCCTTCATCGCCCTGTTCTTCTTCCATGCACCGTTCCCGCTGGTCATCCTGGTTGCGGCCGTGATCGGCTACGTCGGGGGCAAGATGGGTTGGGCCGCATTCCAGCCAGGCAATGGACATGGCAAGCTTGGTGGCAAGCAGGTCGATGATGTCGACTCGGCGCTTGGCGAAGGGATGCCGGCGCATGCCCGGCCATCCATCGAATGGTCGCTGAAGATTGCGGCGGTGTTTCTGCTGCTATGGTTCGTTCCGGTCCTTTTCTTGTTGCTGTTTCTTGGGCAAGGCAATGTCTTCACCGACATCGCCATCTTCTTTTCCAAGATGGCGGTGGTGACGTTCGGCGGGGCCTATGCGGTGCTTGCCTATGTCGCCCAGCAAGGAGTCGAGCACTATGGCTGGCTGAAGCCTGGAGAAATGCTGGATGGCCTCGGCATGGCCGAAACGACGCCGGGTCCGCTGATCATGGTCACTCAATTCGTTGGTTTCATGGGAGCATTCCGGGAGCCGGGGGTTCTTAACGCGTTGGTCGCTGGAACGCTCGGCGGCCTTCTGACGACGTGGGTGACCTTCGTCCCGTGCTTCCTGTGGATATTTCTCGGCGCGCCGTACATAGAGACGATGCGCAGCAACAAGGCCCTGTCAGCCGCACTGTCGACCATCACGGCAGCGGTGGTTGGAGTGATCCTGAACCTCGCGGTGTGGTTCGCGCTTCATGTCCTGTTTCGCGATTTGCATGAGATCGGCTTGCTGGGCATGAGGCTCGACGTGCCAGTCCTCGGTTCCCTCAACATTCCGTCTCTCGTACTGACCGTCGGTGCGATGCTGGCGGTATTCCGCTTCAAGGTCGGCGTGATCCCGGTGCTAGCGGCATGTTCGATCCTGGGCGTGCTTTTCGGCGTCGCGGCGGGCTCGGTCTAGGGCGATCTTTCTGCTCGGATGCGAGCATCGCAGTCTATTTCGTATCGGGGCTGCCTGATGGGCGAGCAAGTAGGAGGCGAGGTATAATGGGCACGAGGCGAGTGGCTGTGGTCTGGCGCGGTGACCGGGAGGCGCGTCGCACGGCGACACCGCAGAACAACCGGTTTCATCGCGTGTTCGAGGAACTCGCTGCGATCGGTGTTCACGCCGAACCGGCCGTTTATGACGAAGAGTTTGCCGAGGAGGTTCGGACCCAGCTCCTGGCGACGGACGGCGTGCTGGTCTGGGTCGATCCCTTGCACGAGGGAAAAACCCGTGCGGTGCTCGACCCGCTGCTGCGCGACGTGGCGGCACGCGGCCCCTGGGTGAGTGCACATCCAGACGTGATCCTGAAAATGGGCGTGAAGGAAGTTCTGCACCGTACGAAGCATCTCGGATGGGGAACCGATACTTACCTCTACGGCTCCGCCGAGGCTTTTCGCGAGGCGTTTCCGGAGCGGCTTCGGACGGCCGGTCCACGGGTGCTGAAGCAGAACCGCGGCAATGGCGGCCAGGGAGTATGGAAGGTCGAGCTGATCGGTTCGCTTCCTGGCGGAGAGCCGGCGGTTCGGGTGCTGCACGCGCGACGCGGCAGTATGCCGGAAGAACTCGCACTGCCGGATTTCATGGCGCGCTGCGAGGTGTATTTGACACCCGATGGCTGCATCGTGGATCAGCCATTCCAACCGCGTTTACCCGACGGGATGATCCGCTGTTACATGGGCGCCGACAAGGTGGTCGGCTTTGGCCACCAGTTCATCAAGGCCCTAATCCCACCACCTCCTGAAGGGCCAGATTCCGAGGCTGCGCAACCAGGGCCGCGGATAATGCATCCCGCCACGGCCGAACCGTTTCAGTCGCTGCGGACCAATATGGAAACCGGGTGGACGCCGCAAATGATGGCTGTGCTAGGCGTCGATGCCAGGTCGCTGCCGATCATTTGGGATGCCGATTTTCTCTACGGACCACGGACTGTGTCAGGTGAAGACACGTATGCGCTTTGTGAGATCAACGTCAGCTCGGTCTTTGCCATCCCCGATCAAGCGCCGGCCGAAATAGCTCGACTCGTTGCCATGCGATTTTGAATCGACGAAGATTGGCGGTCCGAGTGGGGCTCTGGCCGAACGCGGTTCGGCGGTCAGTCCGACGGTCGCCGGACCCCTGCTTGCCGTTTCCGGTTTCGGCTGACCAATTCTCGTCGCCGGTGGCTTGAACACCATCTACGAAATCCTTTGCTCATGACGTTTCGCAAGATTCGGCCGCCCGAGGAACGTTAGCCTCAACCGGCGCGAGATCTGGATTTGGAAGGTCTTGCTAGGGTGACCGCCCCGGAAGAGCTGAACCCGCCATCCGCTGGAACAGGTCGTCGACCTGGGCCGGCGATAGGCTGGAGTCCTCGGCGATCCACCAGGCAAGCACCGAGAGAAAGGCTCCCGATATGAACTGGACGACGAATTCCAGCGGCACGCCCGCGTCGCCGATCCGCTTGCCAGACAGTTCGGTTCGCACTGCGCGCCGTATGCGTTCACGCAATTGATCGTGGATCGTGTCGCCGCTGCTCGCAAGTAGCGCTTTGTGAAGCGACCGGAACGCCCGCGCGTGCTCGAACATCGGCAGGCTGAATTCGAACAGGCGATTGCCTGTCTTTTCGTCTGCCGACACGCGCCTGCTCAGCGACAGCAGATGCGCCTCAAGGGCCGCGCTGCGCAATTCGTCCTTGCCGGCATAGTGCGTATAGAAGGTCGACCTGCCGACATCAGCTTTCTGGCAGATGTCTTCCACGGTGAGAGCCGCATAGCCGCACTCTGGGATCAGAGCAATCAGCGCGTCCTGCAGCATGGCGCGCGTGCGCGCGACACGACGGTCGATCGTACCCCTGTCGTCGGGCCGCTCGATTTTAATGGTCATTGCTCTTTCCACCGTGCGGTTTGGGACGTTCAGCGGTCCGTTGTCCAGCAACAGCGCTAATGGACAATCTGTCCAGTATGATACGCCGAGTCCAGAAGCTCAAGAATGCCTTGAGCACTCCGGAAACGGACGAGGAGGCAAAAGGAAATGCACCAATTTGGTCATCGGGCTGGAAACGGACAGCATTCGCGAAAGGGTGTTATTATGCTTGCTGTGCTCGTCAAACTGTCGCTGGTCGCCGGTTTTCTGCTAATGCTTCATTTCGGGGACGGCTATCTCAATGCCGGTGCTTGGACGGCTGCAGTCCACGGCCTCATCCTCGCTGCGGTCGCGGCATTCGCACTCTGGGGCGGCTTCCATCACATGCGGACTGCCGGCGCGCATGGCGCCGGCGAAAGGGGCATCGGCATCGTCCTGCATAGGGCGGTCGGCTATGACCTGCTTGCGCGCGTCCTGACTTGGGGCCGCGAGGACCGGTTCCGTGAATTCATGCTGCGTCTGGCAAGGCTCCAGCCCGGCGAGGCGATGCTCGATGTCGCCTGCGGTACGGGCACGCTTGCCATAGCCGCGAGACGGTTGGTCGGAGCGGTCGGACGCGTCACGGGCGTCGACGCATCGGTCCAAATGGTCGAGAGGGCGCGCGTCAAGGCTACGCGAGCCGGCGTTGATCTTACCTTCGTCCAGGCGACGGCCCAGGAACTTCCCTTCGAGGATGGCCAATTCGACATCGTGATCGGTACGCTCATGCTGCATCACCTGCCGAAACCCGACCGATCGACCTTCTTCCGTGAAGCGGAGCGGGTTCTGAAGCCGGGAGGCCGACTGCTGCTGATCGACTTCGGAAGGCCGCTGCACGAATCCAGATTGCCGAGGCTCCATCGGCACGGGCATATCGACATGAATGCGGTCGGAACTCTACTGGTCGAGACAGGCTTCAGGGTCGACGATACCGGCGCCGTCGGGACCATGAACCTCGATTATGTGCGCGCGACCACGGACAAGATCCTGCCTGCCTGAGCGCCGCATGCCGCGGCGACCGGACCGGGCGCGCCGCCGCCAGGAAGACGCGCGGGCCGGTAGTCGCGGGCCGCGCTGCATTGCGTGCGTAGCCGCCGCGGCGCTATCTTGCCGATTGGCTATCCCGGCCTGCTTCGATACGCGAGTCTACCGAATGCCCAAGACCTACTTGTCCTTGACGCTTGCGGCCGCATGGTTGGCATCACCGCTTGCGCATGCCGATGGCGTCGACCGGGCGCTGGATGCCTTCCACGCGACATGCCTGGCGCACGGCCCCGACTTCGAGCGAACCGCGACATTGGCAAAGACGCGCGGATGGACGCCGCTCGTCGACGGCGCGGCACTTGCTCCTGTGGATGCCATGAAGGCGTTCCGCGGATGGCAGGTCACCGGCGACGACCTTCCGGCCGGAACGATGGTCGCGGTGACCAGGGCGACCATGGACGGCAGGTCCGTCCAGACCTGCTCGCTCAAGCTTTTCGATGTCGACCGCGCCGAGTTTGAAAAACGGTTCTTCCACCGCACCGACGCCGAAAAAATCGGCGAGGAGAGGAAGGGCAGGCAGGTTTCCCGGCTGTTCATACTGATCGCGGGCAATCGCAAGCAGCTCGTGCATTTGACGTCGCCAGCCGTTCGGGGCACAGCGAACGCCATCATAGCAAGTTCGATCGTCGATGATTGAAAAGGCTTCGCGGGCCGCGTCCCAATTTAGCCTGCTTGCGCTGCCAGATCACTCGGTTGGCGCGCAATGACGAGAAAGCGAGCGCAAATGCGACTGACCAGCACGATTTTTGGCATGGCGCTCCTGCTCGCCTCCACCGTCGCGGTCGGCGCTCATCCTCATGTCTTCGCGGAAGCCCGTTTGGACCTAACGGTTGGCGCTGACAAGTCGGTTAAGTCGCTCAAGCATCTCTGGCGGTTCGACGAGCTCTTCTCCTCGACGGTGCTGATGGAGTTCGACAAGAATTCCGACCTTACTCTCGACGCCGAAGAACTCGACGCCGCCGCCCTCACCATCCATGCCTCACTGGAAGAATACAATTATTTCCAAATGGTCACTGTGGAAGGCAAGGACGTGGCGATGACGCCGCCGGCGAGGCTGGTCACTAGCTACGAGAACAATCAACTCATCATCCAATTCGAGACGCAGCCGAAAGACACGTTGGCGCTCGCCGGCAAGGTGAGCATCGGCGTCTACGATCCGACCTTCTACACCGCGATCGATTTCACCGATGACGATAAGATCGCCGTGGCTGGCCTACCGAAAGATTGCACGAGGGCCGTCGTCCGCCCCGATCCGAATACCGCAATCGCACAGAATCAGACGAAATTGACGGATGCCTTCTTCAGCGATCCGACCGGAACCGATCTCGGCAAGATATTCGCGACACGCCTTGAATTGACGTGCAGTTGAAGCGGCGGAACGGATAGAACGTGTTTTTCCAAACCCTGGTCGAGTTTCAACGCACGATATACTTGGCGCTCGCCGAACAGATCAAATTGCTGTCAGCCGGGGGCGACTGGCTGGCGTTCACTGCCTTCCTGCCGATGGGTGTCCTGTTCGGAGCTGCGCATGCTTTGACACCCGGACACAGCAAAGCCGTGCTGGCTACCTATTTGGCCGGATCGGATGCCAGCATCCGTCGCGGCCTACTGGTGTCGCTGACACTCTCCTTCACCCATGTCACGATTGCCGTTGTGATTGCAGCCCTCTCGTTGCCATTGGTCTCGATTGCGCTGGGCAGCGTCGGCCGGGCGCCGCTTTTGGAGGATGTCAGTCGTGGCCTGCTCGGGTTAATTGGTCTGTGGATGCTTTGGCGGGCGCTCAGCCACGGTCATCACCATCAGCATGAAGGCGAGGTTGTGGGCGTCATGGCCGGCCTGATCCCATGTCCATTGACGCTCTTCGCGATGACCTTCGCGATCTCAAGAGGTGTTCCGGTCGCGGGCATACTCTTTGCAATCACCATGATGGCCGGCGTGGCACTGACGTTGTCTTGCGTGGCAGTTCTGTCGATCCTGTTTCGGGAACGGCTGGTGCATTTCTTCGACCGTCGGCCGCGCCTGTTCGATGTGATATCGCGAACTATCGAAGGTACCGCCGGCCTTATTCTTACTGGCGTGGCTGTCTGGCAAATCTCGTCGAAATGAGAAAGTTTGACCGACCGCCAAGGCCACAGCGATTCTCATAGGGATCACATTGCAATTAACGACGTCGTGCCATTAAGTGCCGGCACGCGCGGTTCGGGTTTGGGTTTAGAACATTGAGCGACCGTCAGAAGATCATTTGGATGATAGCGCTGGCGATCCTCGCCGGCATCGGGGTGATATTGCTAAATCACTGGATCAAAGGCGATCTCTACGCGGCGGGTCCATTGACTTCGACTACCCAGATGCCACATTTAGTTCGGCCGGCATGACCGGTTCTTTTTCTATCCGATTTCTGGCCCGCCGGTTCGCGCCGGCGGATTTTTTGCGGGGGTAGGATACTCAGCGCGGATTTGGCTATCTTGCCCCTGATTGTCAGAGGCGGAGCTGCGGTGATCGCTCCGCAATGATGGCCAACGGCGGTTCCACGACGGCGGCATACGCGCTTGAGAGATGAGAGTGGCTGTTTCATAAAGAGGATATCATGCCTGCGGACGATGGTAGTCTACGCGACATTCTTGGAATTCTGTTGGTTCTCCTACTCGTAGGCGCCAACGGTTTCTTTGTCGCCGCCGAATTTGCGCTGGTCGCGGTTAGACGAAGCCGCGTCGACGAATTGGCTACAGCTGGACGCTCGAACGCCAGCCTCCTTCAACGGGCTTTGGTGAATCTCGATGCGAACCTTGCAGCAACTCAGCTCGGCATCACCATCTCATCGCTGGCGCTCGGTTGGGTCGGCGAGCCTGCACTCGCTCATCTGATGGAGCCACTCCTCTTGGGAGTGATGGGGTCGCTGGCCACGGCAGCTTCGCACACCATTGCCGTCGCAATCGCCTTCATCATCATAACCGCGCTACACATTGTCCTGGGTGAACTAGCGCCGAAAAGTCTGGCGCTCCAGCGCAGCGAGAGCACGGCACTTCGGGTCGTCCGCCCTCTCGGTCTGTTCCTGTTCCTGCTCAGGCCGGCGATTCTTGTTCTCAACGGTCTCGGCAATCTGGTGCTGCGTCTGTGCGGTCTGCGTCCGGGCACAGGCGAGGAGTCCTTGCATTCGCCCGAAGAGCTGAAGCTGCTCGTGGCGGCAAGCCAGGAGGCAGGGCTCCTTCATCAGACGCAACAGGAACTGGTCGAGCGTGTCTTCAACATCGGCGATCGGCGCATTGCCGACATCATGACACCGCGACGCGATATCGACTGGATCGATACCGACGACATCCCTGACGAGATTCTGCGCACCATCCGGCAATGTCGCCATGAGCAGCTTCTGGTCGGCCGTGGGGGGATAGACGAACCGCTTGGCATGATTCTGAAGAAGGACCTTCTCGACCAGGTGCTCGACGGCAAAACGCTTGACCCGATGGCGGTCATCCGAGAACCTTTGATCGTTCACGAGGCAACGCCGATTTTCCGTGTACTCGATCAGTTCAAGCGGACGCCGGTGCGTCTGGCGATCGTCATCGACGAATATGGCGCTCTGGAGGGGATCGTCACCCAGACCGATCTGCTCGAAGCCATCGCAGGGGACCTTCCTGACCTGGACAATGAGGACCCTGATGTCATCGAGCGCGATGACGGGTCCTTGCTCATCGACGGAATGATGCTGGCGCACGATGCGTTCGCTCGCCTAGGATTCCGATCGGGGTCTGCCGAAGGGGATTTTCACACGATCGCTGGGTTCGCCTTGTCCAGCCTTGGGCACTTGCCGGAAGCCGGTGAGCACTTTGACTACGAGGGCTGGCGCTTCGAGATCCTCGATATGGATGGAAGGCGGATCGACAAGCTGCTCGCTCGCCGTGAGCCGCCTACATCCAAGCCGGCAACCAGTTGAGACTGACCGCGCGACAGGCCGGTAAGCCGGCCGGCCTTTTGCGCGCGAATATTCCCACTTTTCGAACCCACGCTCCCACAGTAGTCCCTATCCACAAACGCCCGTCAGTTCGCCCAGGACGCGTATCCGCTGGAGTCACAGTGACTGGTGAGCGTTTTCGCGTCGCGCTATGTGATCAATGGAACCGACAGTTGAGGGTCTAAATGGACGCCAAGAGCGCCGTCTGGCTGATTATTGGGGTCCTGGTGGTGCTAGTGGTGGCCTTTCTCACCGCAATGGCATTCGGGCTGCTATGAGTCAGCCAGGCTGATCGACACTCGCCACAGGCCGTTGTGGCGCCGTGGCGGTGGCACCCCCATTACCACAGCGACTGCGCGACGGAGGGACATGTCGGTTGCGTGTCGACGAGCGACCACAGATGCGGCATGCGGCAATTTTTTGCGGCGAAGAATGATTTTTGAATCGTGTACAGAAGTCATGGCCAAGACCAATCCGAAATCCCCTGATTTTCCGCCGCCGCGCCGTTGACCCGCTTTGAGAAAGCCGAGTTCGCGAAGCTTTGCGATCCGAAAGGCCGTCGCAAATCAACTTGCGCCGACAGATGCCTCGCTGGTCTGTGATCTGGTAGCGGCGAGGTCGCGCTGATTCGCCATGCGAGCCCTGTTCAAGCGCGCTGTGGCCGATTGCAGCGACTCCGAATTTCTTTCGACGAAACGACATCTGCTGTCGATCACCAGCGGCATTGACCGGACGACGGCGGCCACGCAAATGATGGCCGCGCAATTGGGCGTCTAAGCCCGTCGCTCGCCATGGGAGGGCTTCCTTGCCGCCATGGCGGCTTTGACCATGTTCGCATTTTCGATGGATACCTTCGCACACGGCGGCGGCACCGATGCCAATGGATGCCATACCAACCACAAGACTGGCGAGTATCACTGCCACTGATATCAGGACCAAATTGCGTGATTTGGGTTCGTGCGAGTAGGCATATTCGCGGCGCCTAGATAGCAGCGTTGCTCACCATGGGGGGGGCGCAGATGAGAATTCGAAGGCTGTTCCACTTGGGCACATTGATGCTTGCGGCGGCATCAGCCACGCCATGTCATGCGCAGGGGACTTTCGGAGGAAATGACTGCACCGAAGATTGTTCCGGGCATAAAGCTGGCTACGACTGGGCTGAGCAAAATCAGATTTCCAACGACAGCGACTGCAGCTCAAACAGCCAACCATTTAATGAGGGCTGCCAAACCTTCGTCGAAGACTCGTCTCGCGGTTCGAACGAAGACGATGAAGGCGAAGAGATAGACGACTGAGATACAGCGCTGATTCGGATAAGGATCCAGCCGGCGGCTTCCCGTCGTGTAGGCGCGGTCGCTTTTGGTGTGGCATCTTTCATCGGCTGCGCTCATGCCGAAGACGCGTGCGCCCCAAACTACGCGGGAGCCTGCGTTCCAATCGCCAGCGACGTCGATTGCTCCTCCGGAAAGGGCAATGGTCCGCCTATGTACGCGGCCCGGTCACTGTTGTCGGCAGGGATATCTATGATCTGGACCGCGACGGCGATGGGATCGGCTGCGAAAACGGCTAGAGCCACGCTACGGCTTGGACGGCCCTGTCCCGTTCCACTGGATGAACGCCACTTCCTTCCCGGTGACTTCCCGCACGGCTTTCAACAGCACCTCATGCAGGACGCGCGTCTGCCGGTAAGTGGTCGCTATCGGGCGATATAAACGGCTTGATGATACTTAAGTGCAGTGCCTCCGCTGCCGTCACAAAGCGCTCAATTTCAGCCTGTGATAATTGCTGCGAACCTTTCGACCTGGCCATGTCCCACCCTCGAAATCTCTGTGTGCCAGACGACCTTGCCGTCGATCTTCATCGGCTTGTGGATCATCAAGCGCTTCGGCAGATGCTCGGGATGCACCTCCAAACCAATGGTCGAACCGGGAATTTCCACCACTCTTATCGGGAAAGTCACGCAGCGCATCACCTCGGCGTCAGACGCCCGGCGTGAATCCGACCTTCCAGCAATGCCTCACCGCGCGTCGGCGTGACCGCAGCGGGAACATTCGGCCATGCGGTGGAGGATCAGGTGTGACGCATCTATAGGAAATCGTCGGCATCTGTCGGCTTAGAAGTGCTGCCCTCAGCAATCAATTGGTCGCCTTCGGAGCCGCCCCGAACGCGATGACGATTCAGCCCAAAGATTAGGGAAATCGGACGTCCCTTCTTCACCGGTTAGGAGTAGGACCAACACCGCCCTGGCGCGTGAGGAAGGTCTGTGACCGAAATTCAGAAGCGCAGGGCGCAAGCTACAATGGCCCTGACTGGATCTTAGCCAATGTGGCGTTCCTTCCGGGTATTCTTTCCAGGCCACGCCCAAGGCGTCCTCGAATGGATTGGGTCTGACCGAAGACCGTCTTCGTTTCACTCCGTCTCGATCGTCTTCTCGCAACGTCGGCGCTGCGTTTTCTTCCCCTGTCCGCTGCGCGTCCATTCCTCACGGTCCAAGAAAGCCTCGCGTCGCCGTCTTCCACTTCGTTTCAGCCCCTTCGGGATGCAGACCGATCGTTTCCGGTCTCACGTCCACCATCGAGGCCGCCTTGGGCGCGGCCCGAGAAAACACAAAGGAACATCACCATGGCTACGATCGGCACTTTCTCCCGCACCGCGAACGGCTTCTCCGGCTCGGTCAAGACCCTCAATCTCAACGTCAAGACGGTAACGTTCGCTCCGACGGATGGCGAAAATGAAAAGGGTCCCGACTTCCGCATCTTCGCTGGCGCCACCGAGTTCGGGGCGGCATGGAAGAAGACCTCGCGCGAGGGACGCGACTACCACTCGGTCAAGCTCGACGATCCCAGCTTCCCCGCTCCGATCTATGCGAGCCTGGTCGAGACCGACACCGAGGGTGAGTTCTCGCTCATCTGGTCACGCCGCGCCGCAGAGTGACCCGACAAAACACGAAGCCCCGCCGCAAGGCGGGGCTTTGCCATGTTCAGGTCCTATACAACTTGGCACGTCCGCTAGGTGCAGCGCGTTACGCTTTGGCCGGCGCCTTGCGGACCTTCTTCAGCGGCGACTTCATGGCCGCCGCAGTCGTCGCCGCTGCCGCCGCACGAGTAGCCCGTTTTGGTTTTTCCGCCGCGGCAGACGTGGGCGTCGCCGCCTTGCGCCCGAGCCCTATTGATTTCGCCAGCCGACCGGGTAGCCGCGTAGTTCGGCGCCACCATCGGATAGTCGGACGGCAGGTTCCATTTCTGCCGGTATTCGTCGGGGGTCAGGTTGAAGTGCTGAAGGTGCCGCTTGAGCGATTTGAATTTCCTTCCGTCTTCCAGACAGATGATGAAGTCAGGTGTCACCGATTTCTTGATCGAAACTGCCGGGTCCTGTTTTACCACAGGTTCTACCGCCGGCGTGCCGATGCCATTCATTCAGGGCGGCATGAATGTCGCCGATGAGTTTCGGCAACTCGCCAACCGGTACTGGATTGTTCGATACATAGGCGGCGACAATGTCAGCCGTTATCGACACGGTATCCAGTTTGTTGCCTTGCTCGAGAGCAGCGGTCATATAATTTCCCTTTTTGTATCGGCTGGGATGCCTTTGCCGAAGCGAGGAGCTTCCCTGGCTTTTCCGCCCGTTCCAGCTGTGCAAAGCCGTGCCGCTGGCTCTCGCCCTGGCTATAGAGTTTGTATCAATGCGCAGTGTGCATGATCGAATCTGGAGGGCGTGGGAGGTTTCGAGGGCACGATCTGGATTTTGAAGTTCGCTCATAGGGCAGCGCCCGCTTTGACGAGCGTCGCCAACGCGAGCCTTGCGCTCTATATCACCAGGATCAAGGCTCGCGAGAGAAGATTGTCGGCGGTCGCGAGGAGATCGCGAAAGCTTCCTGCGCAAGCGCTTGACTGCGGCGCTGGCACACCGGCGGAAGTTTGCTGTTCCGACTTCGGACTGGCCGCTGCTCGCGCCAACTGTGGCTATGTTCGCCAGTCCATCTGCTCTTCACGCCGTTCACCATCGAATGCCTGCTTTCCCTTCGCGGCCAAAAGCTCCCGCGCATGCTTACCGTCATGGCCCTGCAGCTTCGCGGCGATCCAGAGCATCGCGCCGTAGATGATTGCGCGATCGTCATTGGTGAGCTCGACAATGCCTGCCTTGACGACGAGACCGCCAAGCTCGATCAGCTGTCGGGTGCGTTTGCGACGCTCCACCTGCCATGTTCTCATGTCATTGCGAGCCTGTGCCGCCTGCCGGCGATTGCGCGCTGCCCGGTTGCGCTGGAGCGCCGCGAGGGTTGCGCTGAGATGCCGAAGCAGTTCGCCGGGACCTGCTCTCGAAAAACATCACCCCACGCTTGGCCCATGCCTCACGCTTTGCCGTGTCTTTCGTCTCGGCGATGGCTACCAGTGCGCCGGCCAGTTCGTCGGTGCTGAGCTGATCGGCGCCGGTGGCGATCACCAGTTCGCCAAGTTGCTGCACCTTTCGCGTTTTGAGCTCTCGCGCTTTTTCTTCAAGCGCCTTTAGTTCGGCGTCGAAGTCACGTGGCTTGCGCATGGCTATCTCCATTGATTGTCGGTGTGGCAATGATAGGCGAGCGGCTGCCGGAAGGCTTCAGGGTTGCCGAGACAGCCCGGGACGGGCTGGTCCATCCCGAGATTTTTTCGAGGGAGGGCGCGCTTATACGTCGTGCCGACGTACGCTTTGACGTGCAAATGATCTGGTCGCGATGGCGATCTATCATCTTCATGTCAAGGTCATTGGCCGCAAGGCAGGCTCAAGCGCTGTGGCGTCCGCTGCCTACCGCTCGGCTTCGCGGCTGCGCGACGAGCGGATTGAACGAAGCCACGATTTCTCCGCCAAGCGCGGTGTTGTTCATTCCGAGGTGATGCTGCCAGAGCATGCACCGGAGGCCTGGCGCGACCGCGAACGGCTTTGGAACGATGTCGAGGCGTTCGAGGTGAGGAAGGATGCGCAACTTGCCCGCGAGGTCGAGTTTGCGCTCCCGCGTGAACTCAGCCAGGCGCAAGGCATCGAGTTGGCGCGTGACTTTGTACAAGTCGAGTTTGTCAGCAAGGGCATGGTCGCCGATCTTAACGTGCATTGGGACAGGGCGGAGGATGGCAGTCCCAAGCCACATGCTCATGTCATGCTCACCATGCGGTCCGTGGAGGAGAATGGTTTTGGTGCCAAGGTTCGAGACTGGAATGCTACCCAGCTGGTCGAGCGCTGGCGCGAGCGGTGGGCGGAGCTGGCCAATGAACGCCTGGCCGAACTCGACATCGACGCCCGCATCGATCATCGCAGTCTGGAAGCGCAAGGCATTGCGCTGGAGCCGCAAACTCAGATCGGCGCCCCGGCTCAACGCATCGAGCGCAGTGGCCTTGCTGCTGGCCACGATGAAGCAGATCGCGCCGAACTGCATCGCGAGATCGCGCGCAACAATGGTGCGCGCATCATTGCCGATCCATCGTTGGCGCTCGACGCCATCACCCATCAGCAATCGACCTTCACCCGAAAAGAAATTGCGAAGTTTGCGCATCGCCACAGCGATGGAGTAGAGCAGTTCAACGCGGTGGTGGCAGCCATCAGCAACGCACCCGATCTGATCGAGCTCGGCAAAGACAGGCGCGGCGAAGACCGTTTCACAACCCGGCAGATGATCGAGACCGAACAGCGCCTTCACCGCGCTGCGGAACGCATGGATTTGGACGAGCGTCATGCGGTGAGTGACGCACATCGCGAGGCAGCACTGGCGCGGGCTGCGCAACGCGGGCTTATCCTTTCAGACGAGCAGAGCGATGCGCTTGCACATATCACCGATGGTCGCGGTCTTGGTGTCGTTGTCGGTTTTGCCGGAACGGGCAAGAGCGCCATGCTGGGGGTTGCCCGCCAGGCATGGGCAGCGGCGGGCTACGAGGTTCGAGGCGCGGCACTCTCCGGCATTGCCGCCGAGAATCTGGAAGGCGGATCAGGCATCTCATCACGCACCATCGCCAGTATGGAGCATAGCTGGGGACAGGGCCGCGATCTGCTCACAGCTCGCGATGTCCTGGTGATTGATGAGGCCGGCATGGTCGGCACGCGCCAGTTGGAGCGCGTGCTTTCCCATGCCGCCGACGTTGGCGCAAAAGTTGTCTTCGTCGGCGATCCGCAGCAGTTGCAAGCAATCGAAGCCGGCGCTGCATTCCGCGCCATCCATGAGCGTCATGGCGGCGTCGAAATCGGCCAGGTGCGCCGGCAGCGCGAGGACTGGCAGCGTGACGCTACGCGCGATCTGGCAACCGGCAGGATCGGCGCCGCGATCGGCGCCTACGACGTGCAAGGGATGGTGCATCAGGCTGCAACGCGCAATGAGGCGCGAGGTGAACTCGTCGAGCGCTGGGATCGCGACAGGCAGGCGCATCCAGAGGCAAGCCGGATCATCCTCACCCACACAAACGACGAGGTGCGCGCCCTGAACCAGGCAGCGCGCGAGCGCATGCGCGCTGCCGGCGATCTCGGCGACGAGGTTCAGGTGGATGTCGAACGCGGCCCAAGAGCCTTCACCAGCGGCGACCGGGTCATGTTCCTGCGCAACGAGCGCGGGCTTGGGGTCAAGAACGGCACGCTTGGCATTGTAGAGGAAGTCAGCACACAGAGCATGACCGTGCGCACCGATGACGACAGGTCGGTTCGCTTCGACCTGAAAGATTATTCCCACATCGACCACGGTTATGCCGCAACCATTCACAAGGCGCAGGGCATGACGGTTGACCGGACCCATGTGCTCGCTACACCGGGCATGGATGCGCATGGCAGCTACGTCGCACTGTCGCGGCATCGAGACGGAATGGACCTGCACTACGGCAGCGATGACTTTACGACCCGCGAACGCCTCGTCCGGACGCTGTCACGGGACCGCGCCAAGGACATGGCGTTGGATTACGGGCAGGTCGACCCGGCACAACACTATGCCGAGCGGCGCGGCATCACATTCCGCGAGCGCGTGATCGAGATCGTGCGCCGGATCGTCCCGGAGAAGCTGCGCGACAGGATAGGCGGACTGCTCGACGGGTTGCGCTCGCCTGCAGACGCCGTGCCCATGCAGGAACGTGGACCTGGGCCGGGAAGGGAGAGTGTAGAGGTACGGATCGGAGATGCGGACCCGACGCCCGGCAGAGAAAATCTCGCCACCGGAGTGCCACGCGGCGCGAATGTGCCGGTGGACGCGGAAGCGGCGTTGCGCAGCGCTCGTACGAAGGCGCTTGTTCGTCACGCGCGCGCTATCGACGCGATATCGCACAACGGAGATGCGGATGGGCTGGGCAGTCCCGAGCAGATGCGCGAGTTGAGGGATGCACGTAGCGCCTTCGAGAAGGTGCGGCCCTTTGGCTGGCGCGATGCCGAAGCGGCTTATGTGAAAAATCCCGAACTTGTCCACGAGGCGGGGGCTGGCCGCGTCCGCCGCATCGTGCTTGCTCTCCAGCTTGAGACGGAAATCCGCACCGGGATGGACATCGATCCAGGCCGCCGCGCCGACCGTTTCGTCGAACGCTGGCAAAAGCTCGATCGGACGGGACGGGAGCAATATCAGGCCGGCGACATGTCCGGCTACAAGTCAACGCGTTCGGCCATGTCCGATATGGCCAAGAGCCTTGAACGCGATCCGCAGCTTGAATCCATGCTTGCCAATCATAAGAAGGCGCTTGGCATCGAGGTCGAATCCGGCCGGCGTCTGGGTGTGGAACTGGCATTCAGCCATGGCATCGGAAAGGGGCGGGGCCTTGGGCTCTGACACCCCTCCGATTTGCCGCCGTTTTCACGCTACAGGCGGATGAAGCGAAAAATCGGATTGCCTCCGGCATGGGTTCGTCCTGTCTGTCCCAACAGAAATCAGCAACAACCATTCAGGTGGACGCAAGCTATGTCCGAGCCGGATCGTATCGTTCGTCTCAAAACAGTCCTCGCCAGGACCGGCCTGTCCCGCTCGACAATCTATCGCAAGATCGCCGACGGCACGTTCCCGGCTCAACTGAGGATCAGCACCAATGGCGCCGGGTGGCATGAATCCGAGATCAACCGCTGGGTTGAGGATCCCATTCGATGGGGGTCGAAGGCTGAGGTGAAGAGGTTCGATTGAACGGGTAGGTGCAACAACTTGGGGGCTTCCTTGCCGGTTCTGCAAAATTGTCAATTTGCACTAGCGCGGTCACACGCTCCCATCGCTCAACCTGTTACTTCCGATAGCTTCTTGATGGCTGACGGAGCGCTAAAACCGAGAATCTCGGCGAGGTTTATAAACTCCACGACATCAACACGTCTCTGTCCGCTTTCTAGTCGAGCTACGAACGATTGGTATTGGCCGAGCCTGGTTGCCAACTCAAATTGCGTAAGGCCTGCCGCTTCACGGTTTTTGATCAGCAGCGCGATCAAAGCTTTGTGCCGATTCGTACCGAGTGTATCGACCACTTATCACCTCATCTGAACTCAGATGGGGGCTTCCTTTATATCTGATTTTCAGTTATCTTAAATTCAGATATTTAGCTGAGGCCGCCAAAGCGTTTGGCTGTATCACCAACCATGCAAAGCTGTTTGGAGCTCGGATCATGGATGATTCCGACGATAGCATAAATTTGTTTTTCATCACCCGGCGGCGCTTGCTGACGGGAACGGCCACGGGCGCGGCGGCATGGCCCTTCCAGGCAAAATCGCTGGCTGGCGAACTGACGGACGGCAGCGCGGCCGATCCTGCTCTTCGTCTGTGTGGGAGCTGGCAAAGAATCCATGATGAGACACTGGCGCTGTGCCGCGAACAGCGGCGGTTGGAGACACACCTCGCCAGGATAGTTGGCTTTCCCTGCGCCAAGGTGCGGCTTGCCGATGGTACGGACGTGACGCTCCATTCCATCCAGAGCCTGAACGATGCCCACTCTCCTGAAAATGAAGTCGAATGGGGCAGGGCGCTTGCGGATTTCGTGGCACACCAGGCGCGCTGGGACGCTGCTGATGCTGAGATCGGCTATTCGAGAACAGACGAACTGATCCGGCAATCGGAAACAGTCGAAGGGGCACTTCTGGATGATCTACCGCAGACAGCGGCCACGTCCATCGAAGGCATTTTGGCCAAGCTCAAGGTCATCCTGCGTGACGGTGAGCACTGGGAACATCCAGACGATTTTCCCTGGCCGCACATCCGATCGGTACTGCATGACCTCATCCGTCTTCACCGTTTAGACGCTGCGACGAACCCAAGCTCAGCAAAGCAGCAAAACTCACAGAGCAGGTGAAGCCTTGATGAAAATCTTGGATCGTTTTCAAAGCGGTGTGGCACCTAACGGTGAGGTCGGTCCCCATCCGGCCGACCGTCACGTCGGCAGGCAGATCGCGACTCTGCGAGTCCAGTCGGACGTCTCGCAGGCGCAACTGGCCCGTGCGATCCGCATCAGCTTTCAACAGCTCCAGAAATACGAAAGCGCGCGCAACCGCGTCAGCGCTTCCACGCTCTACGAAATCGCCCGCTCGCTGGATGTTCCTGTCAGCCGCTTCTTCGATGGTCTGCCGGGCAATGGCGAGGCAACCGCTCCGCTCCTGCCCGTAGACGAACGCCTGGGCTTCATCGCCAGCGCGGAAGGCAGACGCTTGATCGAAAGGCTGATGCGACTCCCCCCGCGTGTGCGCAACCGCGTGTCGTCTCTGCTCTTTGAATTGGGAAAGGGAATCGATCCTGTGCAATGCCCAGACGAGTATTAGAAACGAGGTTGAGGAGGTCGTGAGGGCCCGCGCCACTTGTTGCCTACAACCTCGGAAAGACGGCGGTGGGTGTAGTCAGGCGATCCCGCCAGACATGCCTGAGAGCTTCTCCAGAGCCGCCCGGAATAGCTTGCGGCTTGAGGTTGGGACTTGCGGATTTCCGAAAAGCACGCCTTGCTATCCAATTCTGCGACTAATCAATTTGATGGCTTTTCTCATCTCCTGCATGCGCGCATCTGGGAGACATGGACCAAGATCATGATCTCGGCAGGATTGAACCAAGCCGCGCATTCTGCGGACTGTTATTTTCAGCAGAAGCCCAGCCGATCCGTAGCGAGCGCTACTCGCAATGGTTGTGAGGTACCAAAAAAGGGCCTTGTTCCGAGCGCCTGACAGAGCGATTCTGCGCCTTGCAAAAGCACTTGCGCGCCAAGCGGCTCGCGAAGACCACGAGCGTGAACAGGCCGAGAAAACTTATCATGACTCGAACCGCGATCTACGCACGCTTCTCAACCGACCTCCAAAATGAGCGATCAATCGACGATCAACTCGCTTTGTGCCGAGCATATGCAGAACGTGAGGGGTTGAACGTTGTCGCAACGTTTGACGACCGAGCACGCTCCGGTGGCTCCGTCCTGGGCCGTGACGGATTACTTCAGCTCATGGACAAAGCGCGTGAGCACGAATTCGACGTGCTCGTCGTAGAGGCACTTGATCGGCTCTCGCGCGACATGGAAGACCTTGCGGGCATTCACAAACGCCTTTCATTTCTCGGCATCGAAATTCGTGCCGTTCACGAAGGCGTGGTGAACACGGTCTTGGTCGGCCTGCGCGGTCTCGTTGGCCAGCTATACCGAGAGGACATCGCTCACAAAGTCCGCAGGGGCCAAGCCGGCCGAGTCAACAAAGGGCTTCACGCCGGCGGTCTGACCTATGGCTATTCGTACGTGCTAGGCGATCCCGGGAAGCGGATGATCGCAGAGGATGAAGCGGAAATCGTGCGTCGTGTCTTTCGAGAGTATGTCGCAGGGCAAACCCCGCGCGATATCGCTCACGATCTAAACACAGACCGCATACCGCCGCCTCGCGGTCGTGCCTGGAATGCCTCCACCATCAATGGAAATGTGCAGAGAGGGACGGGGCTGCTTCACAATGAGCTTTATGCTGGCCGCCTGATCTGGAACAGGGTCAGAATGATCAAGGATCCTGACACGGGGAAACGTGTCTCGCGCCCAAATCCCAAGGGTGACTGGCGAGTAGTCGCAGTGCCCGACCTCGCTATTGTTCGGTCCGACCTGTTCGACGCAGCACAAGCACGCAAGAAGGCGCGTGCAACCACTCATCCAAGCCACCAGCGCCGACCACGGCACATGTTGACGGGGCTCCTGAGGTGTGGTGCCTGTGGTGCGGGAATGTCGTCGAAAGGCGTGGACAAGTCCAAGCGCATTCGCATCCGCTGTTCCGCCGCGACTGAAAGCGGAACATGCGCCGCTCCCAAGACCTTCTATTTGGATACGATCGAAGCTGCAGTTCTGAACGGCCTTTCCGCCGAGTTGCGCCATCCCGAAGTGATTGCCCAGTACGTCCAGACCTACCACGAAGAACGGAAGCGCTTGGCAGCCGACACCGATGCCAGGCGCAGCCGTTTGGAGCGACGGCTTGAAGAACTAACTCGGGAGATCGAGCGCCTGGTCAACGCCATTGCCAAGGGCTATGGCGACCCAGCCGTGCTGGGACCGCAATCAACAACGCTGAATGAAGAGCGTAAGGGCATTCTAGCCGAGTTGGATCGGGTGCCCGCCGCTACGGCAGTGATCGCGCTGCACCCTGCGGTGCTCGCTCGCTACGAGGAACAACTAAACCAACTTCGGACCGGGCTTGCTAAGGGCATTGCTTTTGGCGATTCCGAATGTGCAGAGGCAATGCGCGACTTGGTCGAAACCGTCACGGTGTTTCGAGATCCATCGAGGATCGGCGGCGTCGAAGTCGAAATCGCTGGGCGGTTAACGGCACTCTTGGGCGAGGGTGCCTTCCCCCACGGCGTCAAAGGAGCGGGGGGAATGGTGGTAGCGGGAGAGGGACTTGAACCCCCGACCCCAGGATTATGATTCCCGTGCTCTAACCAACTGAGCTACCCCGCCAGGGCGGCGAAAGGCCCGAAATCCGCCTTAAATCGAAGGCATTTCGAGGCGTTCGCCAAGGTCGCGCGGATATAAGGTTGGGAGGGCGAGCCTGTCAAGCATCGATGCGCGAGGGGCGCCGGCATATTGTCGCCGGTAAAAGCTTTGCCGGGCTGGCATCTCCGGTAAGCCACCGGGGTTGAGTTCGACGGGGCACGCCGCTATGTCTCGGCCAAGAAATTAGAGTTTGAAGCTGATGAAGCCGCGCATTGCAGTCCTCGGTTGCGGATACTGGGGCAGCAACCACATCCGCACCCTCAAGGCGCTCGGCGCGCTGCATGCGGTTTCCGATGCCAATCGGGCGCGGGCCGAAGGCTTTGCCAGCGAGCAGGACTGCCTGGCGATCGAGCCCGACCAGCTGTTCGTGCGTGATGATATCGACGCCATCGTCATGGCGCTGCCGCCGCAGTTCCATGCCGATCTTGCCGTGCGCGCCGCTGAGGCCGGCAAGGACGTGCTGGTGGAAAAGCCGATTGCGTTGACCGTGCCCGACGCCGAGCGCGCCGTGCAGGCGGCCAGGGACAATGGCCGCGTGTTCATGGTCGGCCATGTCTTGCGCTTCCATCCCGCCTTCGAGACGCTGAAGGCGCTGATCGACAATGGCGAGCTCGGCGAGGTCCGCTACATCCACTCGCACCGGCTCGGCCTCGGCAAATTCCACACCGAGAACGACGCACTGTGGGATCTGGCGCCGCACGATCTGTCGATGATCCTGGCCATCACCGGCACCGAGCCGATCGAGGTCAGGGGCGAGGGGGCGGCACTCCTCGACAATCTCAGCGATTTCGCGCATCTGCACATGCGTTTTCCCAACGGGCTGCGCAGCCATCTCTTCACCTCGCGGCTCAATCCCTATCGCGAGCGGCGGCTGACCGTGGTCGGCACCAAGGCAATGGCGGTGTTCGACGATGTCGAGCCCTGGGAGCGCAAGCTGGCCGTCTACCGCCACGCGGTGTGGCAGGACAGCGGCCAGTGGGCCTTCACCACCAACGAGCCGTCCTATGTCGCGGTCGGCCAGGGGATGCCGCTGACGCGCGAGCTCAAGCACTTTATCCAGTGTATCGAGACGCGGGCCGAGCCGCGCACCAGCGGCGAGGAAGCCATCAGGGTGCTGCGCATCCTGACGGCGGGTACAGTCACGCACACAAAGTCCTGAGACCGTTTCGAAACTCTGCTTTTAAGGCAGATCGAAACTAAAACTGTCTCCGAGAGGGTAGTGTTTACTCTGCGGGAATCTGCGCCGGCCTGGCTGCGAGCCGGCTGAGCATGGCTTCGGCCTCGGCGCCGCGCTCGGAGCGCTCGATGAAGCCGCCGCCGAAGACGCGGGCTTCGTTGCCGTCGTCGGAATAGAGCACGCAGGCCTGTCCGGGCGCGATGCCGGACTCGCCGTCGACCAGTTCGACAAAGGTGCTGCCGGCGCGGTGATGCAGCACGGCCGGGCGCGGCGGCCGCGTCGAGCGGACCTTGGCGAACAGCTCCATGCCGGCGGCCGGAATGTCGGACAGCGCGCGATCGCCCAGCCAGTTCATGTTGCGCAGATAGATCTTGTGGGTCTCCAGCGCCTCGCGCGGGCCGACGATGACACGGGCCCGGTCGGCGTCGAGATGGACGACGTAAAGCGGCTCGCCCGAGGCGATGCCGATGCCGCGGCGCTGGCCGATCGTATAGCGCAGGATGCCGTCATGGCGACCGAGCACGCGGCCGTCGATATGGACGATGTCGCCTGGGTTGGCGGCAGCTGGCTTCAGCTTGGCGATGATGTCGGAATATTTGCCCTGGGGCACGAAGCAGATGTCCTGACTGTCCTGCTTGGCGGCAACGGTCAGCCGCATTTCTTCGGCGATGGCCCGCACCGCAGGCTTGGACAGCCCACCCAGCGGAAAGCGCAGATAGTCGATCTGCGCCTGCGTGGTGGCAAACAGGAAATAGCTCTGGTCGCGGTCGACATCGACGGGCCGGAATAGCGCGCGGTGGGCGCCATTGGCCCCGGAGCGGATATAGTGGCCGGTGGCGAGCGCATCGGCGCCAAGGTCCTTGGCGGTGGCCAAAAGGTCGGCGAACTTCACCGTCTGATTGCAAGAGACGCACGGAATGGGCGTTTCGCCGGCGACGTAGCTTTCGGCAAACGGGTCGATGACCGCCTTACGGAAGCGCTCCTCATAGTCGAGCACGTAATGCGGAATGCCCAGTGTCTCGGAAACGCGGCGGGCATCGTCAATGTCCTGGCCGGCGCAGCACGACCCGGCCCGGTGCGTTGCGGCGCCATGGTCGTAGAGCTGCAGCGTGACGCCGACGACATCATAGCCTTCGCGCTTCAAAAGGCCGGCAACGACAGACGAATCCACACCGCCCGACATGGCGACGACGATGCGGGTGTTTTGCGGGCTGGCGGGAAGGTCGAGGCTGTTCATGGTTCTTTCGTTCTGCGCGGCGCTTCAATGGCAGTGGCGCGAATATAGGTCAACCACACCAGCGGCGCCAGCTTTGCGGCGGTGCCGATTTTGCGGGAAAATTGCGCGCCTGCCCGCCGTTGCCTCAAATGCCGATAAAAAGACTAACGCGGCGTTCATGATCCTTACCTACTCATTAGGGTTCGCTTAGGCAATTTTTAAAGCTGTGGCGGTAATGTGGTGGGGATTGGGTCTTTGAGTTTTTAGTAGAGAGTACGATGACCGATCTTGTTAGACCGCGAGTCAAATATGTTATTGGGCCTGACGGCAGCCCTCTTACGATTGCCGATCTTCCGCCGACGAATACACGTCGCTGGGTTATCCGGCGCAAGGCGGAAGTGGTTGCTGCGGTGCGCGGCGGGCTTTTGAGCCTCGACGAGGCATGCCAGCGCTACAAGCTGACCACCGAGGAATTCCTGTCCTGGCAAGCGTCGATCGACGAATACGGCCTTGCCGGGCTGCGCACGACGCGCATCCAGCAATACCGGCACTAGAGCCAGGACCACAACAGAAAAGGGCGCCGTAACCGCGCCCTTTTGCCTGTCGGTAATGCCTGCTTCAGACCGTCAGCACCACCTTGCCGATCGGCCTAGTGGCGAGAAAAGCGTGCGCGGCGCCCGCCTGTTCGAGCGGAAACGCCTTTGCCACATGGACCGCAAGCTTTCCCTCATCGACCAGTTTGCCAAGTTCGACGAGGCCTTCACGGTCGGGCACGACGGACATGCGCTCGACGCGGATCCCACGCGCAGCAGCCTTGGCTCGGGTGGTGTCGTGGATATTGAGCAGCGACACCAGGGCGCCACCGTCCTTCAGGACTGTCAGCGATTGGTCGGCATGGTCGCCGCCCATCGGCTCCAGCACCAAGTCGACGTCGCTGACCTCGGCGGTGAAATCTCGCTTGGTGTAGTCGACCACTTCATCGGCGCCGAGCGAGCGGACGAAATCGAGTTTCTTCGGGCTGGCGGTGGCGATGACATAAGCGCCGTGCGCCTTGGCGATCTGCACCGCCAGATGCCCGACGCCGCCGGCCGCAGCATGGATCAACACGCGCTGGCCGCGCTTCAGGCCGCCATGGCGGACAAGGCCTTGCCAGGCGGTCAGACCGGCCAGCGGCAGCGCGCCGGCATGATTGTGGTCAATGCCTTGCGGCTTCGGTGCGATTTCATCGGCCGGGGCCACAGCGAGCTCCGCATAGGCCGCGGCCTGCTTGGGAAAACGCGGCATGCCGAACACGGCGTCACCGACCCTGAGGCCGCCATCGACGCCTGGGCCTACCGCCTCGACCGTACCTGAAATATCCCAGCCCAAAGTGAAGGGCGGTTCGCCCAGCAATGGATAGTAGCCGGCGCGCACCGAGCCATCGACCGGATTGATGCCGGCAGCATGCACGCGCACGAGCACTTCGCCGGACTTGGGCGAGGGCGCGGGGCGATCGGCGATGACGAGGACGTCGGGTCCGCCGACTGAATTCTGGACAACGGCACGCATGGGAGGCTCCTGCTGGGGTTTCTGTGCCACTATCATTTGGATAGTAATATTCCCTTGTCCAGTATGTACCTTTTCCATATATAGGCACCTCATGGATAGTGATAATGATTGCGGCTCCGGCTATGACGCCTTCCAGCGGACGTGTCCTTCGCACGCCGTGCTCGAGATGCTGGCCAGCAAATGGGTCTATCTGACGGTTTGTGCGCTGCGCCGTGGCCGGATGCGCAATGGGGAACTGGCGCGTAAGCTCGAAGGCATCACGCCTAAAATGCTGACGCAGACGCTGCGCGTCCTCGAGCGCGACGGACTGGTGCGGCGCGAAATCTTTCCGGTGATCCCGCCGCGGGTCGAATATGAATTGACCGAACTTGGCCAGAACCTGGCGGGGCTGCTCACCCAGATACGCTCCTGGTCGGAAGAGCATGTGCCTGATATCAAGCAAGCGCGGGCGAGGGCGGCGGCGAACCAGGACGGGGATTTGACACGGGCCTGAAGCTGCGGCCGCCTTGCGGCCAGGTCAGCAGCGCCGGAGCCTTTTGGCGCGCTACACGCAAAGCAAAGCGCGGCGTCAGGCGGCGCCGGTCGGGTTAAAACCCTGCCGTCAGCCGATCATGGCGCTGCGACCGCCGAGTTCCGCGTCGCGGATCTTGGTGTCGCGCGATTCCAGCATCTCGGCCTTGGAAAGCTCCGCTTCAGCTTCGCCGAGTAATGATTCGGCAGCGCTTCGCTGCTGGGCGAGGTCGCTTTGAGAGTTTCTGAGGTTATCACGGCGCAGACGCGCCGCCTTGGCGAAGGTCGGATAGGCAAAATGATTGATGTCGGTGATGCCGGCCTTCTTCTCCTCGGCGGTGATCTGAAGCTCCAGTTCAACGGCCATGCGCTCGAACTCGGCGATCATCATGTCGAGCTGCAGCAGCTGCCGCCGCTTCTCATTCACCTGAAATTGCTTCAGCCGAACGAGGTTTTCACGTGACTTCATGATTCGGTACTCCCGGAAACGCACACCTGCACATATCGTCCAATCCGCCCGCCAGGGCCTGGCGCCGCCCGTATCCACCGGCATTCCCCGAACTATGGGAAACAAATCCCTAAAGTTTTTTGCCGGCGGTAACCATTCGTTTACGCGCATTGTTAATCATAAGGGCGAGGACTTAAGGCCGGGTAAAAATTCCGGCTCCCGATACGGAAGCCGGCCAGCGAGTCCCTTGAGTCACTTAGTCCGACTTATTAATGTGTTGCATTAGCGATTTGGTTCTGTGATTCATCATTAGATTCAAGAGGGTGTAGAAAGGGGTTAAAAAATCTGGTACCGTCCTTGGTGCGGAATTAGGTTTTGTTAACCATTCGATGGCAGCCTCTGTTCAGGCAATCACTGCTCCGGTCCCGGATGGGTTGTGACATGGTCCGGCGGCAGAAAAGGGGAATGAAATGCGCGTTCTGCTGATAGAAGACGACAGTGCAACCGCTCAGAGCATCGAGCTGATGCTCAAATCTGAAAGTTTTAATGTTTACACGACCGACCTCGGCGAAGAAGGTGTCGATCTCGGTAAACTTTATGATTACGATATCATTCTTCTCGACCTCAACCTTCCCGATATGTCCGGCTACGAAGTCTTGCGGACACTTCGCCTGTCCAAGGTGAAGACGCCGATCCTGATCCTGTCCGGCATGGCCGGCATAGAGGACAAGGTGCGCGGCCTGGGCTTCGGCGCCGACGACTATATGACCAAGCCGTTCCACAAGGACGAGCTGGTCGCCCGCATTCATGCCATCGTGCGCCGTTCCAAGGGCCATGCCCAGTCGGTCATCACCACCGGCGACCTAGTGGTCAATCTCGACGCCAAGACCGTCGAAGTCGGCGGCCAGCGCGTGCATCTGACCGGCAAGGAATACCAGATGCTGGAGTTGCTCTCGCTGCGCAAGGGCACCACGCTGACCAAGGAAATGTTCCTCAACCACCTTTATGGCGGCATGGACGAACCGGAACTGAAGATCATCGACGTCTTCATTTGCAAGCTGCGCAAGAAGCTCGACGCAGCATCCGGTGGCCAGAACTACATCGAGACGGTCTGGGGTCGCGGCTATGTGCTGCGCGAGCCGGAAGACATCCGCGTCAGCGCCTGAGCGAACACCATCCGATTGAACCATTGCAAAAAACCCGGCTCAGGCCGGGTTTTTTGCTGTCCTTTTTGGCCGAAAACGAGCCGAATCAGGCGGCAACCTTCAAGGTACGAAAACGTTCGAGCAGTTGCGTCCGGTTGAACGGCTTCAACAGATAACCCTGGGCGCCGGCGCGCTTTGCCTTCATGATCGAGGCAACATCGACCTCGACCAGTGAGATCAGAATCTGCGGTTTGATCGTGCTCTCCATGGCGCGAACCTGGCGAATGACGTCGACCGCTTGCATGTCCGGCAGGGCGCCGTCGACGACAATCACATCAGGCATCTCGGCAGCGCACATCTCGACAGCATCAAGTCCAGTTGCTGCTTCGATCACCACCATGTCGGAGCCGCCAAGAATCCGTTTTGCAACCTTTCTGATGACGCTCGAATCGTCGACAAACATGCAGCGCTTCATTTCCGGGTCCTCTTTGCCATGGGGCGAACCGGCGGCATCCGGGTATCGGGATGCACACTAGGCCGATCTGGTAAAGAAGCAGAAAAGCCGTTAGGTAAAGTTTTTACAAACATGTCGTTTGCAGCCCCATTCTGCAGGGGCGTTGCCGGCAATGAAACTTGCCTGTTCTGAATTGCCGCAAATATCAGAGGGAAAAGATACTTGATTGTTCTTGATGCTCGGCGTCCTGCCGAACGGCTTCGCTCAGGCCGCGGACAGCACGATCTCTTCGGCGGTCGCGTGAATCGAGATCGTCATGTTGGCCTCACGCGCCAGCAGCAGCGTGTAGTAGGGCTGGACGGTATGGGCGTCGATAGGCTCCTCGGGCTTGTTGCCGGAATGGAGTTCGAGGAATTTCGGCGGCACGCGCAGCATCGGGCCGCTTGCGGCAAGCGCAAAGCGCGGCTCGGTGTCGAGGTTTTCCAGCGTGACCACCAATCTGCCACCGCGCGGGATGGCGGCATTGGCGACGAGCAGCAAATTGAGCAGCAGCTTGACCTTGTTCTTGGGCAGCAGGGCGCGAACCCCGTTCCAGATCAACTCCGGCTTCTCGTTCTTCAGGAAGGCGATGGCGACGGACTCGGCATCGCCGGTGTCGATCATCATGCCCGCCGAACCGGCGGCACCGAAGGCGATGCGGGCGAATTGCAGGCGGGCCGAAGCGTTTCTGGCGCTCTGCCGGATCAGTTTCATGGCGTCTTCGTCGGCGCCGCCCTCGTCCAGGAGTTCAAGGCCGTTGTTGATGGCGCCGACCGGCGAAATGATGTCGTGGCAGACTCGGCTGCACAACAAGGCTGCGAGATCGGGTGCGGAGAGAGAGAAAAGCTCAGCCATCGGCGAAAAATCCCTGCTAAAATTCACATCCTGGTGGCCGCGCGGCCGACAGCCACGCTCACCACCCGAATCACGCTCTCTCCCCAGGCATTCTGAATACACAGCGCCCGAGCGTGCAGCAACAATCCACAATTCTTGTGAGAAAAACGGCATCTTTGCACAGGATGGGAGCCCGTGCAGACAGTCAGAAACAGCCTTCGAACCGCCATGTTCATGTGGGAGGTTAATGGTTGAAAAAGGATTACGGCATAGTTTGCCCGTAACAGTCATCCTTAACGGCCGCCTAAAGAGCCGGACGGGGTGCGAGGCGTCGGCGAAAGTGCTCCCTGACGGAGATTGGAAGCATGGTTTCCCGATTCTACGACCGGACGTTTGTCCGCGTCTTCTTCATGGCGATTGCCCTCATGGGCGCTCTCGCTTTCTCAACCTCTGCGTCGCGGGCACAGGAATACACCGCTCAGGAGATCGTCGATTCCGGTCACAAATTCTTCGGCGCGACGTCGGGCGGTCTCGCAACCGTCGTCGAGAAGATTTTTGCCTCCTACGGCCTGCCCAATGGCTATCTGCTCGGCGAAGAGGGCTCCGGCGCGCTGATCGGCGGCCTGACCTATGGCGAAGGCACGCTCTACACCAAGAATGCCGGCGACCATAAGGTGTTCTGGCAAGGGCCTTCGCTCGGTTGGGATTTCGGCGGCGAGGGATCGCGGGTGATGATGCTCGTCTATAACCTCGACGACGTCAGCAATCTCTACAATCGGTTCGGCGGCGTTGCCGGTTCGGCCTATGTCGTGGCCGGCGTCGGCTTCAACGTGCTGCAGAACAACAGGGTGCTGCTGGTGCCGATCCGCACCGGCGTCGGCGCGCGACTTGGCGTCAATCTCGGCTATCTGAAGCTGACGCAGAGGCCGACCTGGAATCCTTTCTGAGCGATTCCGACCACACTTCGACCCGATCAACAGATTCTGACCCGGTGCAGCTGCGGCAAACCCTTGCCGCAGCGCTGGATTTGCGTCATGCGAACATGGCAAAGTCCAGACTTGGCGGTTGCCGGATAGCGGCCCGCCCGTAACGGGTAGTCACCTTGGTTCAGTCGATCCTGTTCTTCGCCCTCGGCTTTCTGTGCGCAGGCTTTCTGGCGCTGCTGGTCGCGCCGGCCATCTGGCGGCGGGCGGTCGCGCTGACACGCAAGCGTGTCGAGGCGTCGGTGCCGCGAACGCTGGCCGAGATCCAGGCCGACAAGGACAGCTTGCGGGCCGAGTTCGCCATGACGACGCGCCGGCTCGAAATCAGCATCAAGACGCTGCGTGAGCAGGCGAATGAGCAACTCGTCGAAATCAATCGCGGCCGCGAGGCGCTGAAGGGCCTGGCGGTCGAGCGCAAGGACAAGAAGCAGGCGCTTTCGGAGCTCGGGGAAAAAAACGAATTGCTGCTGCATCGCGAGCAGCAGATACAACAGCTGTCGGACAGGCTTGCACAAACAGAGCGCATGATGGAAAAGCGCGCGCTCGAGCTGGAAAAGCTCGAGCATATGTACGACGACGCGTCCTTCTCCTCCAGCAATCGTCAGATCGAACTGGTGGCTCGCGAATCCGAGCTGGAAAAACTTGCCAACGACATTTCAGTGCTGCGCGGCCAGCGCAAGGAGGCCGACAGGCGCCGTCAGGAAGTCGTCGCCGAGGCCAAGGCCACGCGCGATGCCTTGAAGGCCGAAAAGAAAAGAACCGCTGATCTCGACAGAAAGCTCGAGCGTCTGCTCGCCACGCTTGCCGATCGCGAGGACAAGCTCGATCGCCGCGAAAAGGAACTGGCCCGGCTTCGCGAACGGGTGAAGGGCGAGGCTGCGGGAGGCGCCGCGGCTGCTGGCCTAGTTGGTGCGCAAGACAGCGCCCGCGCCAGGAACGAGGACATCGACAAGACGCTCGCCAAGCTCGAAGGCGACCGAGAGCGGCTCGAAGCCAGGCTGACGACGCTGGCCCGCGAAAACAAGCGGATGAAGGCGGAGCTTGGCGGTTCTGGATCCGCGAAGCCCGGGAATGGCCCCGGCAATGGCAATGATGCCGGTTCTGCCTTGCGCGAACAGATGAACAATCTGGCGGCTGAGGTCGTCCATTTGACGGCCAAGCTCGAAGGACCTGATTCACCGATCGCCAAGGCGCTGGCGGCGCCGCAGGAAACGCGGTCGGGAACCACCAGCCTCGCCGATCGCGTGCGGGCGTTGCAGAAGGCAGATTTGCCGAGCTGAGTTTCAAGCCCCGGCTTGGAATTGCCTGACTACGCCTATCAGGGCGAAAAATGGTGCAGCGCAATGGCTGACGCGGCAGCAACATTCAGGCTGTCGAACCCTTCCGACATCGCGATCCGCACCGTCCGCAGGCGGGCAAGCAGGCTCTCCGGGAGGCCCTCGCCTTCGGTGCCGAGATAGAGCGCCTGTCGTTTCGGTCGCGCGGCATCGCGAATGTCAGCCTCACCACGCGGCGACAAAGCGACCTGGCCGAAGCCCAACTCGCCGAGCTTCGCGATGAAAGCTTCAGTGTCGCCGAAGGACGCAAAGGGCACCTTCAACGTGGCGCCGACGGAGACGCGGATCGCCTTGCGATACAGTGGGTCGCAACAGGTGGCGTCGACGAAGACGGCATCGGCGCCGAAGGCGGCGGCATT
This sequence comes from Mesorhizobium sp. M1143, assembly GCF_040318435.1. Taxonomy (NCBI): domain Bacteria; kingdom Pseudomonadati; phylum Pseudomonadota; class Alphaproteobacteria; order Hyphomicrobiales; family Phyllobacteriaceae; genus Mesorhizobium; species Mesorhizobium sp. M1143. Next base: position 159,722 of record NZ_JAMYMJ010000001.1, read on the forward strand.
GCGGAAGATCGATCCGATATTGTCATGGTTGGCGATGCCGATGAGAACGACGATCAACGCTTCGGCAGGCAAGGTGTCGAGCAAGGCCTCGGCAGGCTGTGGCGTGCCCTTGCTGCCGATCGCCAATATACCGCGATGCATGTGGAAGCCGGCGATCCTGTCCATGACGGCGCTTGCCGCAACGTAGACCGGCAGGTCGGCAGGGGCCTTGCGCAGGATGTCGTCGAGCCCGGCCAGCCGGTTTTCGAGGACCAGGACCGACTCCGCAGCAAAGCGTCCGGCTGACAGCAGGACGTCCAGCACCACCTTGCCTTCGGCAACGAACCGGCCATGGCGGCCGGTGAGATCGCGCTCGCGGATGTCGAGATAGGCGGCGACCCGTGGATCGCGCGCGTCGTCGATCTGGATCGGATCCATCAATACCTCGGCCGGCGAAAAATCGTCAGCGAGGTAAGGAGCGATCGGAGCCGCCAGTCAAGCCCTGCAGGTCAAGTCCCGGCGCGGCGCAGACGCGTTGCCATCTGGGACAAGTCGCCTATCCCGAAAATGCCGTCCAGCATGCGCAACAGTTCGCGCACCGCTTCGGACTTGCAGGAATAGTAGATCATCTGCCGGTCGCGGCGGGTCTCGACAAGATCGAGCGCCCTGAGCTTGGCCAGATGTTGCGACAAAGCGGACTGGCTGAGCATCACCTTTTCGGCGATGGCGCCGACCGACATTTCACCGTCGGCCAGATAGCTCATGATCAAGAGCCGCTTTTCGTTGCCCATAAGGGTCAGAAATGTCGCCGCCGATTCGGCATTGGCGATTAGTTTGGTCGAGACCATCGATGCCCCATGTTTTCCTGCTCATCCAAACGCTATGGGGGCAAATAGCGTTGGCTGCTATAATTCAGCTATGGATCACGCTGCTGATTCAGCGTCGCCTGAATCGTAGATCATTTCGCCCAAATCTCAAGACGTGCTTTTGATTCATGACGATTATCCTTGCGTAGCTGGCGCACGACCGGCTTTGGCCATGTCGACCAGAACCGGCCGCAGGTCGCGCGCGGTCTTCAATGGCTGCGGAAAATAGACCCTGCAAACGGTGTCGCCCGATGCCAGGTCGATGCCATCGGCATCGAAGCCGGTCATGGTCCAACCATCACCTTCAACCCTGGCGAAATGATGGGCATAGACGGCGATGGCGTCGAGATGGTCGGCATTCATGTGGTCGAGAGCGGATTGTTCGCTGGCGGCCAGCTCGTCAACGATCAACCCCTCGGTGATGAGATCGGCACGGTCGAGCAGGTAGGCCTTACCGAAGCCGCCATTCAGGCTGGCGCGCTCCGGCTCGAGGCGAAAGATCGAGAAATCGCCGAGCCCGGCATAGAGCTTTGCCTTGGGATTGCGGTTGAGATAGCGCCGCTCGGCGCGGGCATGCGCGCTCGACCCGCGTTCCAGCGGCTGCGCCCGGCAGACCAGCGTTATCCTGGGATGCGCCAGCGGATCGCCCTTGCCGGGTTCGCCGACAAGCAGCGAGCAGCGCGGCTCGGCAAGGATGGCGCCGGTATGGGCTGACAGCGCCGAGACAAGGATCAGAGGCGTGCCATCGATGTCGGTGGCGACTCCGACCCTGGAGGCCAGCGGTGCGCCGGTCGAAGGCTCGATCACCGCGAGGGCGCCGAAACGGGCGCTGCGGATCAGCGTTGCGGCCAGCCTGATCGCCTCGGCGTCCGTCGCGCGAATGACGTCCTTCTTCGGCTGGTCCAAAATGCCCACCAGGTAAGTTGATTTTCTAAATCCAGTTATTGGCCAATCATGCCGGCTTTGACAAGCGCTTTGATCTCGGCTGTCGAAAAGCCGAAGCGCGCCAGCACGGTCTGATGTCGCTGATCGTCATCTTCAGGCATGCCGGCAAGCGCCGGCTGCGAGGTCGAGAAGCGTGGCGCGGGTGCGGGCCGCTCGAGCGCACGGGCTTTCACAAATGCGTGACGCGCCCGGTTGTGCGGATGATCCCTGGCTTCGGCCAGCGACAGAACCGGCGCCACGCAGGGATCGCTTGCGGCAAACAGCGCGTCCCAGCCGTCGCGTGTCTTCTGCCGGAACCGGTCGGCAATGGCCGCGCGCATGTCCGGCCACAACGCCTTGTCGTATTGGCCGCGGACAAAATCCTCGCCGAGCGGCAGCAGCCTTGCGAATGCGGCGAAGAAGCGCGGCTCAAGGCAGCCGACCGCAACGTGGCGTGCGTCCGCCGTCTCATAGGTGTCGTAGAAGGGCGCACCGGAATCGAGCAGGTTGGCGCCGCGCCGGTCGTTCCACAGACCTGCCGACATGAAGGCGTGTATGGGGGCCGCCAGCATCGAAGCGCCCTCGACCATCGCCGCGTCGATCACCTGGCCTTTGCCGGAGCGCGAGCGCTCGAACAGCGCTGCAAGCACCCCGGCGATCAGCATCATGGCGCCGCCGCCATTGTCGGCGATCAGATTCAGCGGCGGCACCGGCCGGCCTTCCTCCCGGCCGATGGCGTGCAACACACCGGAATAGGCGAGGTAGGTGATGTCGTGGCCGGCGCGACCTGCGAGCGGCCCGTCCTGGCCGAAGCCGGTCATGCGGCCGTAAATCAGCGCCGGATTGCGCGCCAATGCAGCATCCGGGCCGAGACCGAGCCGCTCCATCACACCGGGGCGAAAGCCTTCGACAAACAGATCGGCCTTTTCGGCAAGGCGCAGCAGCAGTCCGTTCCTTTGGCCTGCTTGAGGTCGACGCGCAGGATGGAGCGGCCGTGACGGTCGAGATTGTACGCATCGGAGAGCGGCAGCAGGGGTTGGTCCGAACCGGTGCGCTCGATGCGCAGCACCTCGGCGCCCATGTCCGACAGCATCAGCCCGGCCAGCGGCACCGGGCCGAGCCCGGCCATCTCGATGACTTTCAGGTCGGCCAGCGGACCGGTCTTCACTGCGCCGGCCGCCATGGCCGTCTATTTCGGCGCCATGCGGATTGCCCCATCGAGGCGGATGGTTTCGCCGTTCAGCATCTGGTTTTCGACGATATGCAGGGCGAGCGCGGCATATTCGGACGGCTCGCCGAGGCGGGACGGGAAGGGCACGGCCGCGCCGAGCGAATCCTGCACCTCCTGCGGCATGCCGGCCATCATTGGCGTCTTGAAGATGCCGGGCGCGATGGTGCAGACGCGAATGCCGGAGCGCGCCAGGTCGCGGGCAACCGGCAGCGTCATGCCGACGACGCCGCCCTTGGATGCGGCATAGGCGGCCTGGCCGATCTGGCCATCATAAGCGGCCACCGACGCGGTGTTGACGATGACGCCGCGCTCGCCGCCCTGCAGCGGTTCGAGTTTGGCGGCACGGTCGGCGACGAGGCGGATCATGTTGAAGGTGCCGATCAAATTGATCTCGATCACCTTGCGGTACTGGTCCAGCGGATGTGGACCATCCTTTCCGATGGTCTTCACGCCGATGGCAATGCCCGCGCAATTGACCAGGATGCGCGCTGGCCCAAGTCTCGTTTCCACCTCGGCGAGCGCGGCCGCACCGCTGTCGGCGCTGCTCACATCGCACTGGATGGCGGCGCCGCCAATGTCGCCCGCCACCTTCGATGCCCGCTCGATGCCGATATCGAAAATGGCGACGCGCGCGCCCTTGTCGGCCAGCGCGCGGGCGGTTGCCTCGCCGAGGCCGGAGCCGCCGCCGGTTATGATCGCAATCTGGCCGTTCGGGTTCATGCTGCGTGCTCCGTGGTGTTCCGGGTCATGCTACGGAGGTCGCCGCCATGGTGCAACCTGACCAATGGGGATCCATCGCGACCGGTGCCGCGACCGATCCTGGAGCTCAGGCCATCACTGGTGCCTGCTCCGCGATCCTGGCAAGGCTGGCATGGCCGACCTCGCCGGAGAGCCGCGCCACGGCACCGGGCACGATCTCGTGCGACAGCAGCCGGTCGAGGTCGACCGGGCGCGGCATGGAGATCTGGCCGCGGGGGATCTTTCTGAAGCCGAGCGGGCCGTAATAAGGCTCGTCGCCGACAAGGATCACCGCCGGCGCGCCGGCCTTGGCGGCCGCCTCCAGCGCGATCGCCACGAGCCGGCGGCCGATACCGAGATTCTTGAAGGCGGGCCGCACGGCGAGCGGCCCGAGCATCAGCGCGCGTCCGGCGCCGGCGGCGATGCGGGTCATGCGCACCGAAGCAACGACGATGTCGCCATCCATGGCGACAAAGGATAGCGAGCGCTCGTGGCCGCCGGTCTCGCGAATCTTGTAGGCGGCCAGCACGAAACGGCCGGGGCCAAAGGCTTCGTCGTTGATGGCTTCGATTTCGGGATCATGCGCCGGAGTTTCCGGCAGGTATTTCACGTCGGCAAGGCTCATGGTCTTCGCGGTCCGATAAAGAGGAAAGGTTGCTGCAAGCGGCAGCGTTCGCCAGTCAGCGCTTTCTAAGCGCGGGCGCCCTTTCGTCGTCGGTCAAACCGGATCAAGCCAAGATCGAACATGCGGAGTGTCCGCTAGCATCAATTTCCGGCGGCTGCAATCGGCTGTTTTCATCCGGCGTTTCATACGAGTGACGCTCTGTTCAGCAGATGACGGCTTCGGCATTGCCGCCTTGCGACTACATTGGCCAAGGCACGCAAGGAGATTTCGTATGGGATTGCTGGTCGAAGGCAAATGGCAGGACCGTCCGGCCAATGTCGATAGCAGCGGCAGGTTCATCCGCGCCGAGACGCAGTGGCGTGACTGGATCACGCGCGACGGCGCGCCGGCGCAAGGTCGTACGCGCGGCTTCAAGGCCGAGCCCGGACGCTACCATCTTTATGTCTCGCTCGCCTGTCCGTGGGCGCACCGCACGCTGATCTTTCGCGCGCTGAAGAAGCTAGAAGACATCATCCCGGTTTCAGTCGTGCATCATTTCCTCGGTGCTGAGGGCTGGACGTTTTTGGCCGAGGATGGCGCCACCGGCGACACGCTCTACGGCCTCGACTTCCTGCACCAAATCTACACCAAGGCCGATCCAGCCTATTCGGGCCGGGTTTCGGTGCCGGTGCTGTGGGACAAGAAGGAAGAGACCATCGTCTCCAACGAATCCGCCGAAATCATCCGCATGCTCAATTCGGCGTTCGACGAGTGGGGCGATGCCGCTCTCGATTCCTATCCGCCAGGCCTGCGCGGCGAGATCGACAAGGTCAATGCGCTGGTCTTTCCCGCCGTAAACAACGGCGTCTACCGCGCCGGCTTTGCCACCACGCAAGCGGCCTATGAAGAGGCGTTCGGCGAGCTGTTCGCGGCGCTCGACACGCTGGAGGGCCGACTGTCAAAACAGCGCTATCTCACTGGCGAGCGTGTCACCGAGGCCGATTGGCGGCTGTTCACCACGCTGGTGCGTTTCGACCCGGTCTATGTCGGCCATTTCAAATGCAATCTGCGCCGCATCGCCGACTATCCGAACCTTTCGAACTATCTGCGCGACCTCTACCAGGTGCCCGGTATCGCCGGCACGGTGAACCTGCACCACATCAAAATGCACTATTACGGCAGCCACGAGAGCATCAACCCGACGCGCATCGTGCCGGTCGGGCCTGGGCTCGACTATGGCGCGCCGCACGACCGGGCGCGGTTCAGGCAGGCGGCGTGAGCATCGGATTGACAGCCTACCAGTACGGCGATACCGGCTCGCCTTCAAAAACCTCGGCAAGCCGCCGCAGCGTCGCCGGCGTCGTGCCATGCGGCAAGCGGTCGAGCGGAAAGAAGCCTGCTTCGGCGATCTCGTGGTCCGGCAGTTTCGGCGCGGTCTGGTTGAAGGTTTCGATGAGATAGAGGCCGACATGGTCGCGGCGGCTGGAGCGGCGGTTGAAATGCATCGATTTCAGCACCGGCTGGGCTGTCAGCGCGATGTTGCCTTCCTCGGCCAGTTCGCGCACCAGCGCCTCACCGAGCGTCTCGCCGACTTCGACGCCCCCGCCCGGCAATTGCCAGCCGGGAACGTAGGTGTGGCGGATGAGGAAGACAGTGTTTGAGGCGCGATCGTGGATCAGGCCGCGCACGCCCAGCGTCATCGGCCGCCGCAGCAGGAAATAGAGATGGAACAGCCTTGCCCTGAGGCCTGCCCAGCCGGTCTGGCGAAACGCCTGCTCCGGGTCCGATATAGCCATGACTAGCGAAACCGTGGATGGGCAGGAAACAGTGAGTGGAAAGCGGGGAGCGCGTCGCCTATGAAGGAAGGATGTTCAGGCTCGCGCATATTTCCGATGTCCATCTGGGGCCGCTTCCCGGTGTAACCTATCGCGAACTCGCGTCCAAGCGCGTCGTCGGCTACGTCAACTGGCAGCGCAACCGCCGCCGCCATATGCACGATGCCGTCATCGACACCATCGTCGCCGACATGAAGGCGAGCACACCCGACCACCTCACCGTTACCGGCGATCTGGTCAATCTGGCGCTCGACGGCGAGATCGAGATGGCCAAGCACTGGCTTGAGACGCTGGGTTCGCCGGAGGATGTCTCGGTGGTGCCGGGCAACCACGACGCCTATGTGCCGGGCGCCTTCGACAAGGTCTGCCGCTCCTGGGCGGCGTGGATGAGCGGCGACGGCGTGACTGCGCCGATCGACCGCAACGCTTTTCCCTATCTGCGCGTACGCGGCAATGTCGCGCTGATCGGCGTTTCGACGGCGCGCGCCACGGCGCCGTTCATGGCCAACGGCTTCTTCCTCGAAGGTCAGGCGCAAAGGCTGGCGACAGTGCTCGACGCAACGAACAAACGCGGCCTGTTGCGGGTGATCATGATCCATCATCCGCCGGTGCGCGGCGCCGTCGCCCAGCAAAAGCGCCTGTTCGGCATCTCCCGCTTCCACAAGACCGTTCATAGGCATGGCGCCGAACTCGTGCTGCACGGCCATTCGCATCTGCCGTCGCTGTTCTTCATCGGCGGGCGCGGCGCCAGGATTCCGGTCGTCGGCGTCGCCGCCGCCGGGCAGTCGCCAGGCAGCAAGAACCCGGCGGCACAGTACAATCTGCTCGATATTGACGGGGAGAAGGGCAATTGGCTGATTCGCCTGACGCGGCGCGGCCTGACCGGGCCGGCCTTGCCGCCATCGGACCTGCAGGTCATTGAACTCGGCGCGCAGACACCGAGGCCTCCAGATCGTTGATCAGAAGCTGATCTTCATCGCCATCAGGCGATCCCAAAACAGCGCGGCCGCCACCGCCAGGCCAACAAGCGCGCCGGCGGCGACCAAGCCGAGACCGGAAAGGAACGTCGACCAGCCCCTGCGGGGCACGGCTGCTTGCAAGGGCGGCTCAGCTTCCGGCACGGCGGCGCGTTTCAGGTCGGCGACGGCCGGCTCGACACCGCCCTCCATCATGCGCTGACGCTCGACGATACGCTCCGCCACATAGCGCGTGACCTGATCGGCGACCGGTTTCATATCGGTCGATTCGGCGAGCACGACGCGGCCGATGCGGGTATCCCTGAGAAAGCGGTAGGTGCGGCGGTCGCGCCCCATGGCGACATGGCTGATGGCGTCGATCCACAGGCGGGGCTGCAGGCCGGAGGAGACGACGAAGTCGAAATTGTCCATGTCGGCGGGCACGTCGGCAAAGACCGGGGCGAGCTCGGCGGCGAGCAGATCAAGCCGCATCCGGTGCGCCTCGCGCATGTCGACCACGACATCGTCGCGATCGGCGAAGGCATTTTTCACATCGCGAACGGCGTCGGACAGTTTGCGGGAGGTGTCGATGGGGGTGATGTTTTCGCCAGTGTCCTTCATCGGCGTCGCCTCGCTGATATGGTTAATTGCGAGTTAACACAGGCGGCGGCAAAATGCACTGGCGAGATGCGGGGCGCAAGTAAGTTAGCTCGCCGCGGCCTCGAATGTCGGACGCAGGCGCCTGCCGCGGCGTGCCATGTTTCGGCGCACGGCCTGGGCGACCACATCAGGCACTTCCTCGACCAGCATATGGCCGGCATCGAGCACGTGATGAATATGAAAATGCGCCGGCAGACAATCAGCCTGGGTAAAGGGCAGCACCGGATCGTCCGTTCCCCAAACCACCATCACCGGCATGTCGAGGGTGTCCAGCTGTTCGCGGGGTATGACCCCCTGCCGCTCGTTCCTGGTCATGACGGCCGATATCTCAATCAGCTTGCGCAACTGGCCGGGGCGACGGCGTAGGTCCGCCAGGACGCCAACGATGCGTTCGGGCGGCGGGCTTCGCGGTCCCGACATGGCGGCAAGGCAGGCGCGGATTTCCCGTCTGTCGGCGGCCGCGGCGTAGCGGCGCAACAGCGGTCCGTTGATCTCGGGGCCAACACCGCCCGGCGCCAGAAGCGTCAGCGAGCCTATCCTTTCAGGCTCGGCAAGCGCCATCAGGGAGGCGACCGCGCCGCCCATCGAATGACCGGCGACATGCACCCTTGCTATCCCGCGTGCGGCGATATCGGCGAGAACCGCTCGCGCCGCTGTTTTGGCCGGGCCGCTGCCAGGAAATTCGAGAGACAGTCCGTGTCCCGGAAGATCGTAGGCCAAGGTCCTGACATCGGGCCCTAGCGACGCGGTCACCTCGCGCCAGATATCATGGCAACCACCGAAGCCATGCAGCAGGACGACCGTCTTCGGCCCGGCGCCCCGCTCGGCAACATAGAGGGATGAGACCATGAAAATGTGCGATTATTGCAAGACTGGAGAGGAAATTCGAATCGAGGCTGGATTGCTCCCAGTCCAGACCGATGGCCAGTAAAGTTTTCGCGATCCGGAAAGACTAGCTGGCGTTGCCTAGGCCCGCGGCGCGCAGCGCCTCAACCAGCCGGTCGGTCAGATCGGCGGGATATTTGCGCTCGGCGAAGGCCGCGCGCGGATCGGCGGCGAATTTCGGGAATTTGGTGGTCAGCTCATCCAGAAGCTTGGCTGCCAGCTGTTCGCGGCCGGCAGCCTTGGCGCCGATCAGCCGCGCCGCCAGATAATGCGATTTCATCGCCGTCGTGCGCAGCGACTCGCTGGCTATCGCGGCCTTGTTCATGTCGCCCAGCATGAACTGTCCGGCGAAAAGCCCAAAATCCCACCATGTCGGATGGCCGCTGAACGTCTCGACGGCATGGGTCAGGATCGGTGTTCCCTCGGCATATTTGCCGGCAAAGATCAGGCCATAGCCGTAAGCGGCAGCCATGCCGAGGTCGTAGGGGTTGAGCTCATAGGCCTTGCGCATCCAGCGGATCGATTCCTCGGTGTTGCCGAGGCGCGAGTTGAGGTAGCCATAGGCGCGGTGCGCATAAGGGCTGGTCGGTCCCATCTGGATGGCGCGATGGGCGAAAGACATTGCCTGATCGACCGTCGCGCCAGGCGGATAGGCGTAATGATCGGTGGCGGCCTCAAGGGTCAGGGAGGCCAGTTCCGAATAGACCAAGGACGATTTCGCACCCTGGCCGGCGAGGTTGTCCAGGCAGCGATAGGCAGCCTCGTGCGTCCTGGTGCTCTGGTCGAGATAGTATCTGTCGTTGAGGATCAGGCAGCTCGTCAGCCCGGTCTGAATGCCGTTCTGTTCGATGTAGCTGTAGAGCGGGCCGGAGGCGGGAATGGTCGAGCTGAGGATGGCGGCGATACGATCCTCGACGGTGCCAGGTGCGCTGTCGGCGACCGTCAGACTGCGGGACAAAAGCACGCGGCCGGTCGCCACGCTCTGCAGTTCGAGCGTCACGTCACCTGCCATTGGTCCCGGCAGGACATCGAAAACGAAGCTGGTCGGGTCGGTGCTCGGATCGCGCTTGCTGTCGGCGTCGCGGCCGATGAAGTCGATCGTGTCGAAACCGGCAAGGCCGGCGCGCAGCGAAGCGGCGACGCGGCCGGCCTCGGGTCCGGTGGCCTTCACCGCGATGAAGACGAGGGGCAGGGCCTCCATCGACGGCGATGCGATGCTGCTCGTTGCGCCCGCGGTCTCGACCACCGCGGTAGGATCGCTGCTGGCAAGCAATGCGCCGCTGCCCTGGCGCAGGATGAGCACGCCCAGCATGAGAATGACCAGCGTCATGGCGACCCAGAAGAACTGGAGATGGCGCGCCAGCGAAGGCCCAGGTTCTGTAACCCCCGAAGCTGTCGCGGCAGCGGGAACGGCGTCAAGAGCCGCCTGGTCGGGCGATCCGGGCAAGGCGGCTACCGCCGCCGCAAGCGGCTCCTGCCCAACCGGCAGGCGTATGGCGTTGAGCTCATAGGACGGCACGTAGCCGCCGCGCGGAATGGCAATGCGAACCGGTTCGGCTATGCCTTCATTGGCGAAATAATGCTGGAGAAGTTCGCGCAGCCGGCCTGCCTGCACCCGGACAACGGCGTCGGTCGACGAATCGAAATCGCCGTCCTTGCCGAAGACGTCCATGGCGATGGAGAAACCCTTGAGCCTGTCGGCTTCGCCGGCCTGCTCGCGCTCAACAAGATAGCGCAGCAACTTGCGCGCGCGCTCGGAACGTCCGAACGTTTCGCTGGCGAGCAGTCGCTCCAGTGTCTCGCGCACTGCGGGGGCGGCAGGCGTGGCATGCTGCAAGTGTCGATCCTCTCGAAGTCGGCACAGGTTGAGGCGCAATCATATAGAGCCTGCACTTCCATACAAGCATGCTTATGTTATGCGATCGCGTAACACACCGGATAGTTGCCGGTGGTTGACACAAAAGACCGGAATTTCCCTCGGCAAATGGGGGATTTCCGGGCGCCGCGGACATTCGGCGCCCGGGAAAATATCAGCCGGCCTTGCGGCCGATTATCCGGTTGGCGGCCGAAACAACGGCTTCCAGCGAGGCGGCGACGATGTTGGTGTTGATGCCGGCGCCGAACAGCTTGCCGCCGGGATATTCCATCTCGACATAGGAAATCGCCGAGGCGTTCGAGCCGCGCTGGAGCGAATGTTCGGAATAATCAAGCACCGACATGTCGACGCCAACATGACGCGACAGCGCATCGACGAAGCCGTCGATCGGGCCGGTGCCGGAGCCGGCGATTGTCGTCTCCTTGCCGTTGTCGAGGATCACCGCCTCGACCACGCGCCGGCCCTTTTTCTCGGTATCGGGATAGGTGTGATGGTCGAGGAACTTCAGTCGTGCGCCGGGCTGGTCGACATAGGTTTCAATAAAGCGGTCATGGATGCGTTTTGCCGGCACTTCCTTGCCTTCGGCGTCGGTGATCGCCTGGATCTCCTGGCTGAACTCGATCTGCAGGTTGCGCGGCAGATTGAGGCCGTAATCGGCCTGCAGTACATAGGCGATGCCGCCTTTGCCCGACTGCGAGTTGATGCGGATGATCGCCTCGTAGCTGCGTCCGACATCGGCCGGATCGATCGGCAGATAGGGCACTTCCCAGACCGGCGTGTTGGCCTTCTTCAAGGCCTTCATGCCCTTGTTGATGGCGTCCTGGTGCGAGCCGGAAAAGGCGGTGTAGACGAGTTCGCCGACATAGGGATGGCGCTCGGAGATCTTCAGCTGGTTGGAATATTCGTAGACGTCCTTCATCCGGTTGATGTCGGAGCAATCCAGATGGGGATCGACGCCTTGCGTGTACATGTTGAGCGCCAGCGTCACGATGTCGACATTTCCGGTGCGCTCGCCATTGCCGAACAGCGTGCCTTCGACGCGGTCCGCACCCGCCATCAGGCCGAGCTCGGTGGTGGCGATGCCGGTGCCGCGATCGTTGTGGGGGTGCAGCGAGATCAGCAGGTTCTCGCGGTCGTCCAGGTTGCGGCACATCCATTCGATCCGGTCGGCATAGATGTTGGGCGTCGACATCTCGACCGTCGACGGCAGGTTGATGATCAGTCTGTTGTCGGCTGTCGGCTTCACGATCTCGGTGACGGCGTTGCATATCTCCAGCGCGACTTCGAGCTCGGTGCCGGTAAAGCTTTCGGGCGAATATTCGAAGCGATAACCGCCGCCGGCCTTGGCCGCCATGTCGGTGATCATCTTGGCCGCGTCGGTGGCGATGCGCTTGATACCGCCGACATCCTTCTCGAAGACGACGCGACGCTGCAACTCGCTGGTCGAATTGTAGAAATGCACGATCGGGTTGGTGGCGCCCTTCAGAGATTCGAAGGTGCGGGTGATGAGTTCGGGACGGCACTGCACCAGCACCTGTAGCGAAACATCAGCCGGCACATTGCCTTCCTCGATGCACCAGCGGGCGAAATCGAAATCGGTCTGCGAGGCCGAGGGGAAACCGATCTCGATCTCCTTGAAACCCATGTCGAGCAGCAGGGCGAACATGCGCGCCTTGCGCTCATGACCCATCGGATCGATCAGCGCCTGGTTGCCGTCGCGCAAATCGACCGAGCACCAGACCGGTGCCTTGTCGATGACCTTGTTGGGCCAGGTGCGGTCGGTGAGACCGACCGTCGGGTAGGGCTGGTATTTTCGGGCCGCGCCCGGCATGTGGCCGGCCGCGCGTTTTACGCTTTCGGCTTCGCCGGCGCGGATGTCTTCTCGTGCGTTCATCGTCTTGTTCTCCCGGCGGCTCGCGGATCGGTCTTCGGACGGATTCCAGGGCGAGCAGCGCCTTATCAGATTTTCGTTCGCTTGATGTGAATTGCCAATTTCTGAACTGGCCAAGGAGCGTGCGCGTAAGCGGCGGTTCGACCGCCGGGCGCTCCTTCAGCGAACCCGGCGATCGCCGATAAGGCCGAGAAGAAGCAGGGTCGATGCCAGCGCGCGCACGGTCTCGCCGGCAAAGCCGGTCGGACGGGAAGCGACGGAGGAGACGCGCGTGTTCATGGCGGGTTTCATACAGGAGCCGCCATGTACAGGCAAGTGGGCTGCCATTCCACCACTCGCGAGCACTCTTCCCCATGCGCGGCAAATGCGCCAGACTTGCGTGTAGCCGAGCCCGCAATGCTTCGCCGTCGGAGGGATCATCCGTGAATTTTGTTTTCTTCTCGCCGCATTTTCCCGCCAACGGCGCCGATTTCTGCGACCGGCTGAAAAAGGCCGGCGCTACGGTGCTGGGCATTGGCGATGCGCCTTATGAGGCGCTGGACGGCAAGCTGAAGGTGGCCCTGTCGGAATATTACCGCATCGCCGACATGGAGGACTACGATCCGGTGTTCCGGGCCATGGGTCATTTCATCCACAAATGGGGCCGGATCGAGCGCTTCGAGTCACTCAACGAGCATTGGCTGGAGCTGGAGGCCAACATCCGCACCGACTTCAACATCTACGGAACCAAGCTCGATTTCGTGAAGAATTTGAAGCGCAAGAGCCGCATGCGTGCATTCTTTCGCAAGAGCGGCGTCGACACCATCGCCCAGCGCAAATGCTCCGACCGGGCCGGTGCCATGACCTTCATCCGCCGCGTCGGCTATCCCGTGGTGGTGAAGCCCGATTCCGGTTCCGGCGCCTCGAACACCTTCAAGATTTCCAACGCCAGGGAGCTTGACCAGTTCTTCAGAGACAAGCCCGAGGACGTGACCTTCGTCATGGAGCAGTTCATCGAGGGGCTGGTGGTGACCTTCGATGGGCTGGTCAACCGTGACGGCGAGGTGGTGCTGGCGGCCAGCCACCGCTACGACCAGAGCATCATGGAAGTGGTCAACAAGGACCGCCACATGAGCTACACCTGCTTTCCCAAGGTCCGACCGGCGATCGAAGAAGCCGGCCGCAAGATCCTCAAAGCGTTCGACGTGCGCGAGCGCTTCTTCCACATCGAGCTGTTCGAAACCAAGGACGACCGCGTCATCGCGCTTGAGGTCAACATGCGGCCGCCCGGCGCCTGGATGACCGATGCGATCAACTACACGTTCGACATCGACGTCTACGCGGCCTGGGCGGACATGGTGGTGAAGGATGCCGCCGGCGGGCCTTACGAGGGCAAATATTTCACCGCCTATGCCAGCCGCAAGCGGCGCCTCGACTATTTGCACAGCCATGAGGACGTGATAGCCGCGCATCGCGACAAGATCGTCCATCATCAGCCAATTGAAGAGGTTTTCAGCCGCGCCATGGGAAATTATGCCTACCAGATGCGCTCGAAAGACGAAGCAGCACTGCGCGCGGCCGTCGCCTACATCCACGCGGAAAAGGCTTGAACGCGATGGACATCTCCTATCACAAGGGTTTCTCCGGCAATCTCGGCCGCGACATGGAATACAAGCGCTACGGCCATGCCGGCCGGCCGGTGGTGGTGTTCCCGACGTCGCAGGGGCGGTTCTACCAGTTCGAGGATTCCGGGGGGGTTGGAGCGCTGGCCGAATTCATCGATACCGGCCGCATCCAGCTGTTCGCGGTCGACGGCATCGATTCGGAATCGTTCTTCAACAAGCATGCCGGCGCCGCGCACCGCATCGGTCGCCATGAGGCTTATTTCCGATATGTGCGCGAGGAGGCGCTGCCGGAGTTTCTGGCGACCGCTGAGCAAGCCAACGGCGGGCGCAAATTAAAGCCGCTGTTCACCGGCTGTTCGATGGGCGGTTATCATTCCACGAATTTCGTCTTTCGCTTTCCCGAACTCGCCAGCGGCGTCATCGCGCTGTCGGGCGTCTATTCGGCGGGCGACTTCTTCGGCAAGGCGCTGGAAGGCGATATCTTCTACAATTCGCCGCTCGACTATCTGCCCGGCATCGTAGACCCAAAACTGCTTGCCCGGCTGAAGGCGCTGAGGATGATCTTCTGCTGCGGGCAGGGCGCCTGGGAAGAGCGGATGCTGGTCGAGACCCGCAGGCTGGAACAGATCCTGCGCGACAAATCCATTCCCGCCTGGGTCGACTTTTGGGGCGGCGATGTCAGTCATGACTGGCCATGGTGGCACAAACAGCTGGTCTATTTCTTCGGCCGCTGGCTGGATGATGATCTGATGCACCGGCTCGATTGATGACCACACCCGAACCTATCCGCCGCTTTATCGAGGCCACCAATGCGGGTGATAGCGAAGCCGTTCTCCACACGTTCACAGCCGACGCGTCCCTGACCGACTGGGGGCGGTCCTTCCAAGGCCGCCAGCAGATCGAGCGCTGGAACCAGTCGGATAATATCGGCGTGAAGTCCAATCTTCGCATTGTCCGCATCGCCGAGGTCGAGGGCAGCTACCGCGTCCGCATTGCCGTGAAAGGCTTTGGCTTCAACGGTGAGGGTGACATGACCTTCGTGCTCGACGGCCACCGCATAGCGAGCCTCGTCATCTCCTGACGCGGCTCAGCTACCCTTCCTGGCAAACCGGCAGAGCAATGGTCTCGTGTTCCACCGCCGATCCACGGCGCAAGCCGAGAAAGACGACAAGGGCGGTGACGATGGTGATTGCCGCCAGCACGATCAGCAGCCTGTCGAACGCGATCTCATAGGCCTGGACCAGGACCGTGGCTCCGGCACCCGGCAAGCGGGCTGCCGCTTCGCCGATGTTGCCGGTCACCAGCAGCTGCGCGGCGGCGGTTGCATCCAGGGAAGACGCCGTTCCCTGAGCCGCCAGTTGGGCTGCCGTGAAACCCGACAGGACTGCCATGACGATCGCCAGCGCCACGCCTTCGCAAGCGACGCGGGTGGTGTTGAAGATGCCGACCGCCATGCCGGCACGCTCTTTCGGCACGACGCCGACGGCAAGTCCGTCCATCAGCCCCCAGGGCAAGGCGATGCCGACGCCGATGAGGATCAGCGGCGCCACCAGCGCTGCGACGACAGGCGGTGTCAGGCTCAGCCAGACAAGGCCGCCGGCGGCCACAAGCAGGCCGACACCGCAGATCGTTGCCGGAGCGATCCAGCGCGCTACCTGGCCGGCGAGCAGTGGCAGGATCAACAGCGGTCCCGACAGGCAGATCATCAACTGCCCCGCCTTGATCTCGCTCATCCCCTCGATGCCGATGAAGCGGATAGGCAACAGCACCAGCAGGACGACGAAGCCATAGGCGGGAGCGGCCGCCAGGAACTGGACGCCGACGAAGCGGGGAAAGCGGAACAGCGAGAGATCGAGCATCGGCCGGCGCACGCGCCGCTCGACGACGACGAAAGCGGCAAAGCAAAGGGCGGCCGCCACGAGAAGCGCGATCACCAGGGGATCGGTCCAGCCGCTCTGCGGCGCTTGCAGCATGCCGTAGGTCAGCGATGCCAGCGCGATCGTAAAGGTGCCGGCTCCCGCCCAGTCGAGGCCGGTCGCATCCGGATCGCGCGATTCCCTGATGGTGCGCAGGCCGAGCAAAGCGGCTGCAATCGCGAGCACTGCCACCAAGACGAAGATCGATCGCCAGCCGAAAGCATCTATGAGCAGGCCCGACGCTATCGGCCCAAAAGCGAGGCCGATGCCGAAACTGGTGCCGAGGAAGGAGAAGGCGCGCAGCCGCAATGGCCCATCGAATTCCTGGGCAAGAGCGGAGGCGCCGCCGGCAAAGGCGGCGGCACTGCCGAGCCCTTGCGCAGCCCTGAGCACATCGAACCAGACGATATCAGGGGCAAACATCGATCCCAGCGATGCCAGCACATAGGTGGCGAGGCCAACAAGGAAGAGCCGCTTGCGGCCATGATTGTCGGCCAGCGCGCCTGATGCCATCAAGGTGGCGGCGAAGGTCAGCATGAAGGCGTTGGTCACCCAGTTGAGCGCGATCGGGCTGCCGCCGAGGTCGGCCGCAATGCGGGAAAGCGCGACGGCCGGGCCGGTGAAGGTCAAGGGCATTGTCATGGCGGCAAGGCATACCGACAACAGGACAAGCCATGGCGCGACCGCGCCGTTTGTGGTCTTCGAGGTCATGGATTTCCTATCTGAACCAGGATCCGCCGGCCTGCCGCAAACTTGCTGCGCCGGTCGTAATGCGAAGATAGGCCCGCGACACTTCGAGAAAAATAGTGTTAAATCTCCAGATATATCGGACCAAGACGCTCGAATGGAGAGATCCGATGGAACGCCTCAATGGGCTCCTGGCCTTTGCCCGCACGGCTGAGTTCGGCAGCTTCATCGCTGCGGGCCGCACGCTCGGCATCTCGGCATCGGCCGTCGGCAAGAGCGTCGCCAGGCTCGAGCAGGATCTCGGCGTAAGGTTGCTTCAGCGCAGCACGCGCCGCATCGGCCTGACCGAAGAGGGCAAGCTGTTCAACGAGCGGGTGCGGCGCATCCTCGACGACATCGACGATGCCGAGGCGATGCTGTCGCGGAGCCGCGAAACGCCGCATGGGCGGCTGCGCGTTTCGACGCCGATCGTGACCTATCACCTGCTGTTCCCGGTGCTGTCGGAGTTCATGGCGCGCTATCCCGAAATCGAACTCGACATTGACTTCAATGACCGCATCGTCGACCTCATCGACGAAGGCGTCGACATCGCGATCCGGAGCGGCGACCTGCCGGATTCGCGCCTGGTGGCGCGGCCGCTTGCACCCTTCCGGCTGCTGTTGTGTGCGGCACCCTCCTATATCGAGCAGCACGGCAACCCGAGCGGTCCGGACGATCTCGTGAACCATTACGGCATCCGCTTCCGCTTTCCCAACAGCGGCAAGCTGCAAGGCTGGCCGTTCATCGGCGGCAGCGCCGAGCCGCAGGTCCGCTCGATGCTGACCTGCAACAACACGGAGGCGCTGAAGGGCGCCACGATGGCCGGGCTCGGCATCAGCTCGATGCCCGATTTCCTGGTCCGCGAGGCGCTGCGTGACGGCCTGCTGCGCACGGTGCTGGACGACCATGTCGACGGCCGCGGCCAGTTCCGGTTGCTGTGGCCGTCCAATCGTCATTTGTCGCCGAAGGTTCGCGCCTTCGTCGATTTCCTTCCCGACCGGCTTGCCGCGACGCTGGGCGGCTCTTGAATTAGTCCTTCGCGGCCGACGGCGATAACGAAGACAGCGAGGAATAGCTCTGCTTCTCAGTAGGTGGCGCGGCCGCCGGACAGGTCGAAGGTCGCGCCGGTGGTGAAGGAATTTTCGTCCGATAGCATGAAGGCGATCATCGCAGCCGCCTCTTCGACTTCGACGAACCGGCCTCGCGGCACCTTGCCCAGCATGTAGGCGACCTGGGCCTCAGTGAGTTGTTCGAGGATGCGGGTGCGGGCGGGCGATGGGGTCAGCGCGTTGACGGCGATGTCGTGGCCGCCAGTTCCTTACCGAGCGATTTTGTCAGCGCGAGCACGCCGGCCTTGGCGGCGGAATAGGCGGCGGCATTCGGATTGCCTTCCTTGCCTGCGACCGAGGCGATGTTGACGATGCGGCCGTAGCTGCGCGCGATCATGCCGGGCACCAGGCGCTTGCAGCAGTAGAAGACGCCGTTGAGGTCGATGTCGATTATCTGGCGCCAGGCGGCAGGATCATAATCCGCCACCGTCGCTGCCGGTCCGGCGATGCCGGCATTGTTTACCAGCAGATCGACCGGACCAAGCGAGCGCTCGGTTTCCGTCGCGGCGCTGTCGACGGCCTCGATCAGCGATTGATCGCACAGCAAACCCTCGACCCGGCCGAGCGGGGCGAGTTCGGAAACGGCCTTCGCCATGGCGGTCTCGTCCACATCCCAGATGGCGACGCTGGCACCCGATGACAGCAGTCGCCGGGCGACGGCAAGGCCGATGCCTTGCGCGCCGCCGGTCACCACGGCGACCCGGCCTGAGAGATCGACGGCATTCACACGACGGTTCATGGGCACTTTTCCTCTTCCCTGCATATTTGAATCTCAGTCCCTGACGGCTCTCGCCACCAGCCGCGCTATGCTCGGCCCGGCGATGAGCACGACCAGGAAGCGGGCCGACTGCAAGGCCATGACGAAGGATATGTCGACGTTCTGGGCGGCGGCGGCAATGATGGCGACGCTGTCCATGCCGCCGGGGCTCGTCGCGAGATAGGCGGTCAGCGGATCGATACCAAGGACGTGGCTGATCAGCCAGGCTAGCCCGCCGCAAAAGGCGATCAGCACGACGATAGAGCCGACGATCTGCGGCAGCGCCCGTGTCGCATGACGCAGGATCGCCCGGGTAAAATTCAGCCCTATCGACCAGCCGACCATCGCATAGGAGAGCGCCAGCAGCCATGGCGGCAATTGCATCGCCGCGCCGAAGCCGAGATGGACGATGGTGCCGATGATGAAGGTGCCGAGGAAGAAGGGTGACGGCAGCCGGCACAACCGGCCGAGCAGGCCGCCGACCAGCGCCACGCCGAGCGTGGCGGCAAAGGCTGCCGGTTCGATCGGCGGGAACCAGACGATGGCTGGTACCTCGATGCCCGAAGTGTCGACCCACATCTTGGCGACGAGTGCTGCCGTCATCGAGACGAAGATGACGCGCAGATACTGCATGAAGGCGACGAGGCGCTGATCGGCGCCGAAGGCACCGGCCATCAGCACCATGGCAGTGGCAGCACCCGGCGACGAGCCCCAGACCGCGGTGGTGCCGGGCAGGATGCGCCAGCGGCTGATCAACCAGCCAAGCAGGCTGGACGCCGCAAGGGTCGCCAGCACCACGACAAGGACCAGCGGCCATTCCTTGTAGAACACCGCAAAAATGTCGGTGGAGATCGACGCCGCGACCAGACAGCCGACCAAGGCCTGGGCGGCGGCGAACAGCGGCCGCGGCACGCGCACCGTGCCATTGGTGCCGGCAAGGATCGCCGCCAACATCGGGCCGATCAGCAGCGCCGCCGGCAGTGCGGCGTATTCCAGCGCGCCGGCGAACAGCAGCGAGACGATCAGCAGCACCAGCCACTGCCGAACCGGACGCATGCGTGCCATGCGTTCGACGGCCGGTTGGTCTGGCGAAGAGTCCATGTTTGGGTCTTAGACCTGGAAGAGAAAAATGCGAACGCTGTCTCGGACGAAATTCACGACCCCGACCCCGCGTTGGGATGTCACTCGTTCTTGATGGCGGGCAGGCCGAAACCGCCGGCCGGATGGGTCTCGACCTGGAATTCGAAGCCGGCGATGATCGGCCGGGCCTTGGCGATCGCTGCCTGGACCTCCGGCAGCTGCAGCGAAGCCTTGTGGCTTGCGGCGTCGGTCCACACTTCGGTCACCCAGATCGCGTCGGCATCGGCCGGGTCGCGGGCGATGACATAACTCAGGCAACCCGGCATGGCGCCGGTCGAGGCGAGCAGCACATCCATGATCGCGGGGCGCGGGCCGCGCGACGCCCGCATCTTTCCGATCAATCCGTACATTGCCTCTCCCCTTTCTTCCAACCTCAGCAAACGTGCGCACGACATGCATGGTTGCGAGACGCAGTATGCAATTGCCGGCTCACGGCATCAACTGGCCACCGTTCACCTCGATCACCTGGCCCGTGATGTAACCACTCAGGAGATCGGAGGACAGGAATAGATAGGCGCCGACGCAGTCTTCGGCCGTGCCGGCACGCCCTTGAGGAATGGTGGCGACCATGCCCTTCATCTGCTCGTCGGTGGAATAGCGCTCATGGAAGGGTGTCGCGATGGTGCCCGGCGCCACCGCGTTGACGCGGATGCCGAAGCCGATCAGTTCCTTGGCCATGCCGCGCGTCACATTGGAGACAAAGGCCTTGGCCGAACCGTACAGCCCGGCGCCGCCGCCAGCGCCATTGCGCGCCGCGATCGACGAGGTGTTGACGATGAAGCCGCCCTGCTTCTTCAGCCATGGCATCGCCTTGCGCGAGGCCGTCAGCACCGAGCGGGCGTTGAGGTCCATCACCGCGTCGTAGTGCGCCTCGGTCTGCTCCGCATAAGGTACGCGGCCGAGCATGCCGCCGGCATTGTTGATCAGCCCGTCGAGCCGCCCGAATGTTTCGGCGCTCTCCTCGACTACCCGCTCGACATCGGCTGCCTGTGAGAAGTCGCCCTGTGTCAGGAACACCTCACCGCCGCTGTCGCGGATGTTTTTGGCCAGCGTTTCTGCGGCCTCCCGGCTCGAATTGTAGTGCAGGGCGACCCGGCATTTCTGGGCGGCGTAGGCCAGTGCAAGGGCGGCACCGATGCCGGTCGAAGCGCCGGTGACCAGCACCGCCTTGCCGGCAAGATCGGGGATGACGAGGGTGGTCGCGGTCATGAGCACTTTCCTTCGGGCTGTTTGGCCACCCTTCGTAGGCTCTCATGGCCTTCACGTTCAAGCCCGTGGCGGCTCAGGGCCGGAGATAGGCGTAGCCCTGGCGCTGCAGTTCGGCGAGCTTGACCACGCCGCCCTTGTCGGCGGCGTGGAAGCCCTCGAGCAGGTCGGCAAGCGTGATCTCCATGCCTTGCATGGTGTTGCCGCAGGCATGCGGCTCAAGGCCCTGCTGGACAAGGCCGGCAAAGCGTCCCGAGATCGCCGCCGATATGCCTTTCGACTTGAAGCCGGCGAGGGCCGGACCATGCACGACCAACACGATGTCGACATTGCCGCCGGTGCCTTCATAGTGGTTCTTGATGTTGCCGAGCACGAAGTTGACCTTATCGAGGTCGCTGAGGTGATAGGCGACCTTCGGTCTGTCTTCAGCGGCGGCGGCCCGGCTCAGCCCGAACAGGCCGG
This sequence comes from Mesorhizobium sp. M1143, assembly GCF_040318435.1. Lineage (NCBI taxonomy): Bacteria > Pseudomonadati > Pseudomonadota > Alphaproteobacteria > Hyphomicrobiales > Phyllobacteriaceae > Mesorhizobium > Mesorhizobium sp. M1143. The sequence continues at coordinate 181,087 of NZ_JAMYMJ010000001.1, forward strand.
CGGCACCGGCAAGGCTGGCCCGGAACATGTCGCGTCGACGCATGGCATCCTCTCGGCTTGGCGCTCCCCGCAAATTGCGTGGCTGCGGCCATGATACTAGCATAGATTCACGTTACGTCCTGTCGATGCGAGGAGGGGGTCACATGGCGTTCAGGAAGTGGAAGGTTGTTGCCAGCGCTGGATTTGGCGCCGTGCTGCTCGGCGCGCTTGCGGGTTCGGCCGCGGCCGACGATGTGCTTAAATTACCCGAACTCAGCCCGAATGGCGCCGATGCCTGTTTCGGCCGCGTCTATGATGCGGCGCACCTCAAGGCGCATCCAAAGCAGAAGGTGGCGCGGATCTTCTTCCTCTATGGCCATGATCCGGTGAGCCATCCGAACGAGGAGCCGATGGCAAACGCCGACACCTCCTACAACGGTTTTCTCACCACCATGGTGCGCGGCGCCAAGGCGCCGCAATGGGCCGGCGGCTGGTGCAATCACGAGTCCGAGGACGGCAAGTCAGGTCCGATCCGCTGCGGCATGGACTGCGACCGCACCATGGCGTCGCTGAAGCTCGATGACAAAGGCCGCCTGATCCTCACCGACGTCTCGTCCGATCTCTATCTCGACGCCGGATCGGAAGACGAACTGGGCGAAGCCGAATATGACCGGCAGGCTCTGGGCTCGGAGGACAACAATTTCCGCCTCGACCCGATGCCGGCCGCAACCTGCCAGGCTGAATTCGCCAAGATCGACCCGATCGCTCCGGCGCTTGGGGCTCCCTTGCGCGAGCGACTGAAGCCGGACCAGCCTTTCTGTTTCGGGCGAGACTACGATCCCGCGCATCTCTCCTCGCATCCCGACCAGGTGACGCAGTCGATCCGGGTCTTCCGCGGGCCGGTCGAACTCGCCTCCTTTGCCTCAGGCGATGTCGCCAACTGGCCCGACGGCTCCGATGTCGCCGTTTCGGTGACCACCAGGAAGAACGGGACGAAGGTCAGGCAGACCTATTCCTGCCAGGGCGAAGCGGATCAATGGCGCTGCGCGGCCAGTTCGAAGATGAGCAACTTTTCCTGCGATATCGCGCAAAAGGAAATCTTCCTCAAGCGCGGCGCCAACGGCACCCTGATGCTGGCCAACCCTAATAGCAGCCTGGCGATTGTCGATCTGTGCTCGGCGGATGGCAAGACCAAGTCCGATGACAAGGTCTACCGTTTGGAGGCTATGCCGCAGTCGGCGTGTGCGCCTTAGTCACTTTAGCAGCCATTTGGAAATGAATATGATGCGTCGCAGCTTTCTTGGTTTTCTGACTTCCTTGGCTTTCATCGGTTCCGCCAACGCTGAAGGCGAGGCTGAGGCTCGCAAGGCGGCCTCAACAGCACAGTTGAAGAAGGAGGGCGTGCCGTTCATCGACCATTTGCCGACGATCGAAACCGAAGCCGAAAGTCGGCGACGAACGAAGGACGAGGTGGTTAAACGCGCCATCGCACTGGTGATCGTGGCCGTCACAGCGGAGACCAATGATCGAAATCTTTTAAGCAACTTGATCAGCCAGTTTGGAGCCGAAGGGTTTTTTACGCCCAAAGAGCAAGCGTTTGTCGGTAACCCCGTTGCAACCGAGCAAGATCGCGCAAATTTTAGCTGGCGCTATGAAGGGGCTTTCGTAATGTTGTGGGCGTTGCAAGTCTTCAAAAACCTTGGGCGTCCAGACAAGCCTTGCGATGTGTCGCGTATGGTTTCGGTGTTGCGTGACCTCGACACGGAAGGGCTGCTCAAGCGGGCCAATTTGCGCCCGCAAAGCGAGCTTCTCGATGCTGCCGATCTGATCTATCGGTACAATTGGGCTGTGATGGATGCGCGGGTGAATGGGAAAGCCGCGCCGGCAGGATTGGAACGAGACGTGGTTGTCGAACGTCATTACGCGCTCAATTGGCTGATTGGGTATATGGGGCAGGAATGGGATGACATCTCGACCGACACATGATGAGCCGATCGCAAGCGGGTGCTACCTTGGATCGGACTTCGCTTGCCGAGTTTGGATTCGACGAACTTAGACGGTTCGCCTGACTACGCTTTTGCCGAGGCCGAGCTGGCGCGCGCTTGAGCAGCAGGCGCTGCCCGATTTGGAGGCAATCAACGCCTGGATGTAGCCATTGGCGGGCTACCCCACATGGCGGTAATGGCGCAATCGATCCGGCGAGGTCGGCAGATCCTCGCCCGAGGATGATGCCCTGAGTTTTTCCTCAAGCAAACGGCACAGCAGTGGTGCCTTTCGGCAGCTTCGCCTCGTCGTCGGGCTCGACATGGATGGTGACGCGCACCGAGGGGATTTCGGCCTTCAGCGCGTCCTCGATGCGGTCGCAAATGACGTGGCTGGCGCCGACCGTCATGTCGGCGTCGACGACCAGGTGGAACTCGATGAAGGTGGCGCGGCCGGCGATGCGGGTCTTGAGGTCATGAACCTCCAGCGCGCCCTTGCAATTGGCCGAGATGATGTCGCGAATGTGCATGTGTTCGGTCGTGTCCACTGCGCGGTCCATCAGCCCGTTCATCGACGAGCCGATGACGTGCCAGCCCTGCCACAGGATGTTGAGCGCGACGATGACGGCAAGCGCCGGATCAAGGATCTGCCAACCGGTCAGGATAGCGCCGACGAGGCCGCCGAAGACGCCGACCGAGGTCACGACGTCGGTCATGATGTGCCGGCCGTCGGCGACCAGCGCCGGTGATTTTGCGCTGCGCCCGGCGCGGATCAGCGTCCAGGCCCAGAAGGCGTTGATGACGGTGGCGACGCCGTTGATCGCCAGGCCCTCCCAGGGTTGTTCGAGCGGGGTCGGCGTCTGCCAGGAGCGCCAGACCTCGTTGAGGATCAAAAGCGCGGCGAGCACGATCAGCACGCCTTCCAGCACCGCCGAAAAATACTCGGCCTTGTGGTGGCCGAACGGATGGTCCTGGTCGGCCGGCTTGTAGCTGACCAGGACCGCCCAATAGGCGGCGGCCGAGGCTATGACGTTGACGATCGACTCCAGCGCATCCGAATAGAGCGCAACGGAGCCGGTGACGTACCATGCGGCAAGCTTGAGCGCGAGCACCACGCAGGCGATGACAATCGACCAGAAGGCAAGGCTGGCGATCCTTTGCCTGGCCGCTGCCTTCGCTGCGATCGCCGCCATGTTGTCCGTCGCCGCCATCGTTTCTAAGCGGCCTTTTCCTTGGCCTTGCGCGGCAGATGCGCAACGATGTTTTCGATGATGCGCATGCCGGCATTGTGGCCGAGCGTCATGATCGATTCCGGATGGAACTGGACGGCGGCGATCGGCTCCTTGCGGTGTTCGAAGGCCATGATGATGCCATCCTCGGTCTCGGCGGTGACGATGAAATCGTCGGGCAGCCGCACCGGATCGGCAAAGATCGAGTGGTAGCGGCCGACGGTCACTTCCTTGGGCAGGCCGGAGAAGATGATTCCGGGCTTGGAGACGCGGATGCGCGACGGCTTGCCGTGCATCGGCACGTGCAACTGCCTGAGTTCGCCGCCATAGGCCTCGGCCAGCGCCTGCAGGCCAAGGCAGACACCGAAGATCGGCAGGTCGCGGGCGCGGGCGTTCTTGATGGTCGCGGCGCAGTCGAAATCCTTCGGCGTGCCCGGTCCGGGCGACAGCACGACGAGATCGGGCTTCAGCCGTTCGAAGACTTCTTCCGGCACCGGCGAACGCACGGTCGAGACATTGGCACCGGTCTGGCGGAAATAGTTGGCCAGTGTGTGGACAAAGGAGTCTTCGTGGTCGACGAGCAGGATGTTGACGCCGTCGCCGACGCGCGCGGTGGTGCGTTCGGCGCCTGCGGCATTGCCCAATTTGGCGTCGCGAATGGCGGAGAGCATGGCGGATGCCTTCAGTTCGGTTTCGGCTTCTTCTTCCTCGGGGATGCTGTCGAAGAGCAATGTGGCGCCGGCTCGCACCTCGGCAATGCCGTCCTTGATGCGGATGGTGCGGAGCGTCAGGCCGGTGTTCATGTCGCCGTTGAAATTGACCATGCCGATGGCGCCGCCATACCAGGCACGCGGGCTCTTTTCGTTCTGCTCGATGAAGCGCATCGCCCACAGTTTCGGCGCACCGGTGACGGTGACCGCCCAGGCATGCGACAGGAAGGCGTCGAAGGCATCCATGCCTTCGCGCAGGCGCCCTTCGATGTGATCGACGGTGTGGATCAGGCGTGAATACATCTCGATCTGGCGGCGGCCGATGACGCGCACCGAGCCCGGATCGCAGACCCTGGACTTGTCGTTGCGGTCGACGTCCGAGCACATGGTCAGCTCGGATTCATCCTTCTTGGAATTGAGCAGCTTCAGGATCTGCTCGCTGTCGGAAATGGCGTCGTCGCCGCGCTTGATGGTGCCGGAGATCGGGCAGGTCTCTACGCGGCGGCCGTTGACGCGCACGAACATTTCGGGCGAGGCGCCGATCAGATACTCGTTTTCGCCGAGATTGATGAAGAAGGAATAGGGCGACGGGTTGATCGACTTCAGCTTGCGCGAGATTTCGGAAGGCTGCGTCTCGCAGCGTTCGTAGAACATCTGCCCGGGCACGACCTCGAACAGGTCGCCGCGCTTGAAACTGTCCATCGCCTTGCGCACCAGATTGGCATATTCGCCCGGCTCATGGTCGCCGCGCGGCGGGATGCGGTCGGCGGTCTTGAACGGTTCGGTAATTTCGTCCCGCGGCAGCCCCTCGGTTGAAAAACCGTCGCCGGAATAGTCGTAGCGGTCGGTCCAGGCCTTGGTCGAATAATGGTCGACGACCAGGATCTCGTCAGGCAGGAACAGCACGAGATCGCGCTGGCTCTGTTTGCGCTCGAGCTTGTAGTCGACTGGATCGAACTGGAAGGCGAGGTCGTAACCGAAGGCGCCGTAAAGGCCGAGATTGGCGTCTTCATCGGTCTTGAACAAAGCGGTGATGGCGCGCAGCACAGTAAACACAGAGGGGACGCGGCTGCGCTCTTCCTCGGTGAAGACGCGGCCGGGCTTGGCGACATCGAGGCGGATCAGCTTTTTCGAGGTTTCAGCAATCGTCACCTCGGTAATGCCGGCCAGCGTCTTGCCGATCACCGGCAGCAGCACTTCGCCACGGCCGTTCAGCGCCTCGATGCGCATGGCGCGGCCACGCGCGGAAATCACCAGCGGCGGATCGATGATGGCCGTATCCCAGCGTGTGTAGCGGCCCGGATATTCGTAATTCGAGGAAAACACCGCACCACGGCGCGAGTTCAAGCCATCGACATAAGCGTCGATCGCACCGGCGTAAGGCTTGTCGTGGCGTTCGCGGGTGATGGTGACACCACCTGCGGTCACGAAGCTTTCCGCGCCGTTTTCCAGAGCCTTCATCGTCATTGCCGTCTCCATATGGCTTGTTGGGGCAACGGACCCGGGAATGGCTTTGAAAAAACAAATGGCCGCCCGGACATTCCGTTGCGGCCACCCTCTATTTTCACGCGCACGCGTTCGAACAGGCCGCTGTCAGCGAGCCCACCACCAAATGGTCTTGATCGAGCGCATGTTCATGGGCGAAATCCATAGCGGCGAATAGCCGGATGCGCAACAGGTTTGAAAGGCCTGTTTGTGGCCGCCGCTTCTGCAGCCCATGGCACATCGCCAAGGCTTGGGGTCCTGCCTAGACTGTTCGTCCAACATCGGAAAGACGGGAAGACAGCAATGACCGAGCAGATCGAGCGCGCACGCACGTTCCATGCCCTTCATGTCAAGGGCAACCCGATCGTTCTCTACAATGCCTGGGATCCGGGCTCGGCCAAGATCGTCGAGAGGGCGGGCGCCAAGGCGATCGCCACCGGAAGCTGGCCGGTCGCGGCTGCTTTTGGTTATGCCGATGGCGAGAAAATTCCGCTGGAGCTAGCGCTGGACAACATCAAGCGCATCGTGGCGGCAGTCGACCTGCCGGTGACCATGGACCTCGAAGGCGGCTACGGCGTCGAGCCGGTGACTGTCGCCCAGACGGTGACACGTGCCCTGCAGGCCGGCGCCATCGGTTTCAATTTCGAGGACCAGATCGTCGGCGGCGCCGGTCTGCACGACATCGCCATACAGGTGAAGCGCATCGAGGCGGCAGCGGCGGCGGTGAAGGCTTCCGGCATTCCCGCCTTTATCAACGCCCGTACCGACATTTTCCTCAAGGCCAAGCCGGATGCGCATGACAGCGTGCTGCTCGACCAGGCCATCGAGCGGGCGCACGCTTATGAAAAGGCAGGAGCGAGCGGCTTCTTTGCGCCGGGGCTCGGCGACGAGGGTCTGATCGAGGCGCTGTGCAAGGCGACGGCATTGCCGGTCAACATCATCGCGCTGGCGCATGTGCCGCCGCGCCAGCGCCTGGCCGAGCTTGGTGTCGCCCGTGTCAGCCACGGCCCGGTGCCGTACCGGCAGATGGCCGAATGGCTGGAGGCCAAGGCGCGGCTGGCGATTTCGGGTTAGCTCAGTCCTCCAGCGTGCCTGACCTCGCGTCGGCGCTCTTCTTGTCGCCGACCAGCTTCAAGAGATCCTCGCCGGCGCGGATGATGCGGCGCGAGCGGCGGGTCAGGATGACGCCGTCCTGCGGCGCCAGCACTTCGGTGCGGCCGCCGGCCTCGCCCGGTGTGTGGACGATGGTGGCGAGGCGCGCGCCCTTGGCGACTCGGTCGCCGGGCTTGACGTCGTAGAGGATGGCGCCGGCCCGGGGCGCCGGCATCATGTCGATGTTCTCCAGCGGCGCGACGAGGCCCTTGAACGCGCCGGGTGCGGGAAGGGCGGTATCGGCGATGACGCCGCGCGCCGCCAGCAGCCGGTAAAGGCCTTCGGCATCGGAACTTGCCAGCGCGCCGTCAACATCCAGCATGCCACGGTATTCTACCGTGGTGGCAACGCGGCGGTCGAGCTTCGCCACGTTGGCGGGGACGTTCTGGTAGGGCATGATCGTGGCGCCCTCGAAGGTGCCGTCGGTGTCCTCGCTCCACAACACCACGGCGTCGATACCCATGGCGGCGGCGCAATCGGCCATCGCCGGCCACAGGCTGGCGTGGACGTAGAGATAGGCAAGGCCCTCGTCGTCGCAATGCAGGTCGAGCACGATGTCGTGGCCGAGCGACAGCTGCACCAGACGGGTCTTCAATCGCTGGTCGGGGGTGCCAAGCGTGGTGTCGGGCAAAAGCTTGGCGTCCGGTGCTGCGAGCAACGGAAAGCCGCGGTTGAAATTGTTGCGGGTGCCGAGATGAAAGCGGCCCTGGTGCTCGCCGAAATGATATTGCGCGCGGCCGATCGGATTGGCCCAGGGCACGACCGTGATGCTGCCCTTGATGCGGCCTTCCGCTTCGGCCTTGTTCAGCGCCGGCATCAGCGCGTCGATGGCGACGACACCAGGCAATTCACCGGCGTGGAGTGCTGCCTGCAGATAGGCCGAAGGTGCTGCCTTGTCGGCGCCGTCGAAGCGGAACACCGGGAATTCGTAGGAAACGCCTTCGGTATCGCCGGCGATGCGTTCAATCGATTTCTGCATGGGATGCCTCCAGGATAAGAGGCAGAACACATGCACTTTTGCCGAAGGGCTGTCGATTGGTCCAGTTCGCGCCGCCATGGGCGCAATGGAATTATTTGGCGGCGGCCGGAACCGTCGTTATCGGCGCCGATCCTTCGATCGCCTGCGAGACAACGGCTACGCTGACCGCCAGCAGGGCCAGCACCGCGCCGACCAGCGGCAAATGAGCATAGGAAACGCCGGCCGACAGAGCCACGCCGCCGATCCAGGCGCCGCTGGCATTGCCGATATTGAATGCGCCCTGGTTGAGCGTGGCGGCGAGGTTCGGGCCTTCCGAAGCCGCTTCGACGACGCGGATCTGCAGCGGCGGCACGACGACGAAGATCAGCAGTCCCCACAAGAAGACGACGCCGATGGCGACGCTGGCGATAGCGCCGAACTGCATGAAGCCGACAAACAGAACTGCCATCAAAAGCAGCGTGCCGATGACCGTCGGCATCAATTTCCAGTCGGCCAGCCGGCCGCCGATGATGTTGCCTATGGTCATGCCGGCGCCGAACAGCAGCAGGACCCAGGTGACCGCGGAGGTCGACAGGCCGGAGACATCGGTAAGGTAGGGCTTGATGTAGGTGAAGACGGCAAACAGGCTGGCCGAGGCCAGCGAGGCGATCAGCATGGCGAGCCAGACCTGCAGCTTGCCCAGCACGCGCAGTTCGCTGCGCAGGCCGCCGCCGCTCGGTTCGACGACATTGGATGGCACCAGCCAGGCGATGGCGGCAACAGAGATCAGGCCGATGCCGACGACGGCAAAGAAGGTGGAGCGCCAGCCGAAGGCTTCGCCAAGCGCGGTGCCGGCAGGAACGCCGAGAATGTTGGAGAGCGTCAATCCCGCGAACATCATCGCCATGGCGCTGGCGCGCTTGTTGCGCGGCACCAGGCTGGCGGCAACGACGGAACCGATGCCGAAAAAGGCGCCATGACCGAACGCGGTGAAGACGCGCGCGGCCATCAGGAGCCAGTAATTGGGCGCAATGGCGCAGAGCAGATTGCCGACGACGAACATCGCCGTCAGCGCGACCAGCACTGGCTTGCGCGGCAGATGCGCGGTGGCCATGGCGACGATGGGTGCGCCGAAGACGACGCCCAGCGCATAGCCGGTGACCAGCAGGCCGGCCGAGGGGATCGACACGCCGAGATCGGCCGCAACCTCCGGCAACAGGCCCATGATGACGAATTCGGTGGTGCCAATGCAGAAGGACGCAATGGCAAGCGCAAGGATCGGCAAAGGCATGGAAAATCCAGACTGAATCGGTTCAATTCAGACTGAACGAGAAGCCTTGCCGCGCGCAATGCACATTGCTGCAACGCACCAATGCAGAAAGCGCTGAGCTTGACGCGGGGCTATGTCAGGCGAGCGGCTTCAGCTCCTGGGCGATGGTTGGCAACAGCTCCGAGACGTTGGGGTGGATATGCACGGCGCGCGCCAGCGTATCGACCGACGCCTTGGCGTACATCAGGTCGAGCACGCAGTGCACTGCCTCGTCGCCGCCGGGGCCGAGCACGGAGCAGCCGAGGATTTCCCTGGTGTCGGCATCGACCAGGATCTTCATGAAACCTTGCGTCTCGCCCTTTTCGATGGCGCGGCCGACGCGGGTCATTGGTCGCTGGCCGACCAGCGCCTTGCGCCCGGATTTCTTCACCGCCGCCTCGGTCATGCCGCAGCGGCCGAGCGGCGGATCGATGTAGAGCGCATAGGCCTCGATGCGGTCGCTGACCTTGCGCGGATCGTCGTCGAGCAGATTGGCGGCGACGATCTCATAGTCGTTGTAGGAGGTGTGGGTGAAGGCGCCCTTGCCGTTGCAGTCGCCCATCGCCCAGATGCCGGGCACGCTGGTGCGCAACTGGTCGTCGACGGTGACGAAGCCGCGCAGATCGACCGTGATGCCGGCCTTGTCGAGGCCGAGGTCGTCGGTGTTGGGGGTGCGGCCGAGTGCCAGAAGCACATGCGAGCCGACCGCCGGCGGCTTGCCGGATGAGAAGGTCACGGCGATGTCCTTGCCCTGTCTGGCAAAGCGGATGTCGTCGGCGCCGACATGGACTTCTATGGCTTCGTTTTCGAGGATCGATAGGATGGCCGCCGACACGTCCTCGTCCTCGCGGCCGGTCAGGCGCGAACTCTTCTCGATGACGGTGACTTCAGAGCCGAAGCGGCGGAACATCTGCGCGAATTCGAGCGAGATATAGCTGCCGCCGACGATGACGAGGTGGCGCGGCAGAATTTCGAGGTCCATCATTGAGGAGTTGGTGAGGTAGTCGACGTCGTTGACGCCGGGCAGGTCGGGCACCGAGGCGCGGCCGCCGGTGTTGAGGAAGATCTTTTCGGCAGTCAGAAGCTCGTCGCCGACGCGCACCGTGTTGGCGGATTCGAAGCGGGCATGGCCGCGATAGAGCGTGCAGCCCTTCATGCCGGCGATCCAGGTCTCCAGATTGGTGCGGGAGTCATTGGTGACCTTGTCCTTGCGCGCCTTGATCCTCTTGTAGTCCACGCCGACAGGGCCTGAGAACGTCACGCCATAGTCCGCGGCACGCCGCGCCAGATGCGCGGCATAGGCGCTGGCGACCATGGTCTTCGTCGGCATGCAGCCGGTGTTGACGCAGGTGCCGCCGACCAGCTTGCGCTCGATCAGCGCCACGCTCATGCCGGCTGACGTCAGCCGGCCGGCGAGAGGAGGGCCGGCCTGTCCGGCGCCGATGATGATGGCGTCGTATGTCTTGGCGTCTGAGGCTTGGGCAGTCATACCACCGCCGCCACGATCAGCAGGCCGCCGATGATCGCCACCGCGTCCTCGATGAGGGCGGCAGGCAAATCCTTGCCGAAGGCGGCGGCCAACCGGCCGCGCGCTTCGGCGCCGCCATAGGTGCCGATGACGGCACCGATGGCGCCGGCAATCAGGCCGCCAATGGTGGAACCGGCAGTGGCGCCGATCACCGCGCCGCTGAAGGCGCCAAGCAGGATGCGGGCGCCGAATTGCTGCGGCACCTTGCGGCTCGGCGTCGAGGGCAGCTGGTCGGTGACCAGTTCGACGATGGCGAGGATGGTGAAGATACCGACGGCGGCCCAATGGCCCATGAAACTTGCCCAGGTGCCGGCCACCGGCAGCCATCCGAGATACGCGCCCCAGGCGATCGCGCCCGGCGCGGTCATGGCGCGAAGACCGGCAATGACGCCGATCAGAAGTGCAAGCAAATAGAGCATTTAGATCCCCTCGAAAGCAGGCCCGGGACTGGCCCACGAGGCAAGCTAGCATAGGTCCTACGTTTGACGAGAGTAGGCGATGGTGCTTCTTCCATCAGTGAGCATTGTACTTTGGTAACCAGTCGAACACGACGAAGGGACGGAGTCGCTGTGATGGCCGGAAGCGAACGCACAAGGATGATTGCAGGCGAATGGTACACCTGCATCGACGACGAACTGGAGGCGCTCCGCGTGATCGCGCGAGATGCGGTGTTCGAGCACAATGCGCTGCCGCCCCAGCAACGCGGCAATATCGGCCCGACGCTATTGGCGCTGCTCGGCAGCGCGGGCGCAGGCTCCCGGATCGAGGCGCCGTTCCACTGCGCCTACGGTTTCAACATCCATCTCGGCGACGGCGCCTTCCTCAATGCCGGCTGCACCATCCTCGACCCCGCGCCGGTGCGTATCGGCAGGCGGACGCTTCTCGGCCCCAATGTGCAGATCTACTGCGCCGAGCACCACAAGGAGGCCGCGGGCCGTGAGGCGGGACTGGAGATTGCCCGGCCGGTCACCATCGGCAATGACGCCTGGATCGGCGGCAGCGCCATCATCCTCGGCGGCATCAGCATCGGCGATGGCGCCATAGTCGGCGCCGGCGCGGTGGTGACGCGCGACGTCCCTGACAACACCACGGTGGTCGGCAATCCGGCGCGGGCCGTCAAGCGGGGCTGAACTCGTCGTGGGCGGTCAGTATGAAGCCGTGCGTGCCATGCGCTCGTCCGGACCGGCTCGCCGCGAGAATTCACGCCGGTATTGGGCCGGTGACGTCTTGAGCCGTGCGGCGAAATGCTGGCGCAGCGAGGTGGCGCTGCCGAAGCCGGCTTCGAAGGCCACCATGTCCATCGATTTTTCCGTCGCCTCCAGCAGCCGTTGCGCCAGTTCGATGCGTTGGCCGGCCAACCATTCGCCAAAGCTGGTGCCGTTCGATTTCTGGAAACGGCGGGTGAAAGTGCGCCGGGTCAGGCCCGCGGCCTCCGCGACGCGGTCGAGGTTGTGCGTTTGTCCGAGCGTTGCCCGCACCGTGTCGAGCGCCAGGGTGAAGCGGTCGGTGGCCGGGGTTTTCGCCAGCGGGCGCTCGATGAACTGCGCTTGCCCACCCTGCCGGTGCGGCGACAGCACGATGTGCCTTGCCAGCCGCAGCGCTACCTCTGCGCCATAGCGCGCGCGCACAATGTGCAGGCAGCAGTCGAGCCCGGCGGCGACGCCGGCCGAGGTGACGATGTCGCCGTCGTCGACATAGAGCACGTCGGCGTCGACTTCGATGTCCGGGTACAATGCCTGCAACCGGTCGGTGGAGGCCCAGTGTGTCGTCGCCCGCCGGCCCGCAAGCAGCCCGGCGGCGGCAATGGCGAAGGTGCCGAGACAGAGGCCCACGATCACCGCACCGCGCCGGTGCGCGTGGGTGAGCGCTGCCAGGAGCGGCGGCGGAAGTGGGGCCTCGAGATCCTTCCAGCTCGGAATGATGACAATGTCGGCATCGTCGAATGCGGAAAGGCCATACGGCACCGCGATGGTCAGCCCGGCATCGGTGTGGATCGCTCCATCGTCGAGCGCGCAGACGCGAAAGTCGAAACGCGGCAGGCCAAGCTTGGTGCGGTCGGTGCCGAACACCACGCACGGCACGGAGAGGTGGAACGGGCTGATGCCGTCAAAGGCGAGAGCGGCAATGATCGGGTCGGCCATGCGTGTTTCCAGCAAGCGAAAAGCGGATTGTCCCAATTCTTTCGAATGATGTCAATCGGGCCACTTTTGGCAGTCGGGAGATTCGCCTATTTTCGACCTGTCCCATTCAAGCCCGAAGGAGAACACCATGTCCGCCAATATCACGCCGCGCCGCGCACTCATCGTCATCGATGTCCAGAATGATTATGATGGCGGCAACCTCGCCATCCAGTGTCCGCCGTTCCGCGACAGCGTCGTCAATGTCGCGCGCGCTATGGATGCCGCCGCTGCGGCCGGCGTGAAGGTGGTGGTCGTCAAGCAGATGGCGCCCGAGACCTCGCCAGTCTTCGCCAAGGGCAGCCATGGCGGCGAACTGCATCCCGATATCGCCCGGCGAAGCCGCGACCACTATGTCGAGAAGTCACTGCCTAGCGCCTTTGCCGGCACCGACCTCGAGGCGTGGCTGCGCGCCAATACTATCGATACGATAACGGTGATCGGCTACATGACGCATAATTGCGACCTGTCGACCATCATCCACGCCGCGCATGTCGGCTTTGCGGTCGAGTTCCTGTCCGACGCCACCGGTTCGCTGCCTTACGCCAACAGCGCCGGCTACGCCTCGGCCGAGGAGATCCACCGCGTGGTGTCCATCATCCTGCAGTCGCGCTTTGCGGCCGTGCTCAAGACCGCCGAATGGATCGATTGCCTGAAGACCGGTGCTTTGCCCGAACGCGACACGCCCTATGCGTCAAACCAGCGCGCGCTGGCGCGCAACGCTGCATAGGCAAATCTGTCCCCGAAAAGCAAAAGGGCGGCCAGTGGCCGCCCTCCTTGGATCTCGCAACGATCTCGAAATTTTCAAAACAGGCCTTCGATCTGGCCGATCTCGTTGAGGAAGATTTTTTCCGAGGACGGCGCCTTGGGCAGGCCGGGCATGGTCATGACCTCACCGCAGATGACGACGACGAAGCCGGCGCCCGCCGAAAGCCTGACCTCGCGCACCGGCACGGTGTGGCCGGTCGGCGCGCCACGCAGGTTCGGGTCGGTCGAGAAGGAATATTGGGTCTTGGCCATGCAGACCGGCAGGTGCCCGTAGCCGGCCTGCTCCCAGGCATGCAGCTGGTCGCGCACCGACTTGTCGGCGATCGCCTCGTCGCCGCGATAGATGCGCTGGACGATGGTGTTGATCTTCTCGAACAGCGGCATTGCGTCGGGATAGAGCGGCGCGAACTGCGAGGCGCCGGATTCGGCGATCTCGACGACCTTGCGCGCCAACTCCTCAATGCCGGCAGAGCCATTGGCCCAATGCTTGCACAGGATCGCCTCGGCGCCGAGCGAGGCGACGAAATCCTTCATCGCCTGGATTTCCACCTCGGTATCGGTGGTGAAATGATTGATCGCCACGATCGCAGGCACGCCGAACTGTTTCACATTCTCGATGTGGCGGCCCAGATTGAGGCAGCCCTTCTTGACTGCCTCGATGTTTTCCTTGCCGAGGTCTTCCTTCTTGACGCCGCCATTCATCTTCATGGCGCGCACGGTGGCGACGATGACGGCAGCCGCCGGCTTCAAACCCGCCTTGCGGCACTTGATGTCGAAGAATTTTTCGGCTCCGAGGTCGGCGCCGAAGCCGGCTTAGGTGACGACGTAGTCGGCGAGCTTAAGCGCCGGGGTGGTGGCGACCACCGAGTTGCAGCCATGCGCGATGTTGGCGAACGGGCCGCCATGCACGAAGGCAGGGTTGTTCTCCAGCGTCTGCACCAGGTTTGGCTGCATGGCGTCCTTCAGCAGCACCGCCATGGCGCCGTCGGCCTTCAAGTCGCGGGCATAGACCGGGCTCTTGTCGCGGCGGTAGGCGACGATGATGTCGCCGAGGCGCTTTTCCAGATCCTTGAGGTCGGTGGAAAGGCACAAGATCGCCATCACTTCAGAGGCGACGGTGATGTCGAAGCCTGCCTCGCGCGGATAACCGTTGGCGACGCCGCCGAGCGAGCAGATGATTTCGCGCAGCGCCCGGTCGTTCATGTCCATGACGCGGCGCCAGGCGACGCGGCGGGTGTCGATGCCGAGCTCATTGCCCCAGTAGATGTGGTTGTCGATCAGCGCCGACAAAAGATTGTGCGCCGTGGTGATGGCGTGGAAGTCGCCGGTGAAGTGGAGGTTCATGTCCTCCATCGGCACGACCTGCGCGTAGCCGCCGCCGGCGGCACCGCCCTTGACGCCGAAATTCGGGCCGAGCGAAGCCTCGCGGATGCAGACGATCGCCTTCTTGCCGATGCGGTTCAGACCGTCACCAAGGCCGACGGTGGTGGTCGTCTTGCCTTCGCCGGCCGGCGTCGGGTTGATGGCGGTGACGAGGATCAGCTTGCCGTCCTTGTTGCCCTTCACCGATTTGATGAATTCGGCCGAAATCTTCGCATTGTCGTGGCCGTAGGGCAAAAGGTGCTCGGTCGGGATGCCGATCTTGGCGCCGATCTCCTGGATTTGCTTTTTCTTGGCGCCGCGCGCGATCTCGATGTCGGACTTCACTTCGGCCATGACGGCTTTCCTTCGGATTGGACGGTGGAGGGGACGGGTTTGATCTCACTCGCAGGCATGTTGAACCCGGGCGCGGGCATGTTCTAACCCTGTCGCTCCCGCGGCGTCAACTTGCATGCAACTATGTTTCCTATGAAGAAAGTGTCTCCGCGGCCGGCCGACCTGTCGCCGGTTCTTCCTGGCTCCGTTGCCGCGCCGTATAGAAGCCAGAGGACGCGACGTTCCGCCGTCTCAAAACAGCCGCCCAATGCACGGAATGCGACAGAGGCGACGGCGCAAATTCGCCATCGCTCGCCGGGAAAGCAGTGAACGCTACTGAGTCAGGACGTTGCTGATCTCGACCATGTTGGAGCGCACGCGAAGCACGTAGAAACCCATCGTCGTCAGGTGCGTCGGCATGATCCAGCCATCCTCGCGGCCATTGGCGATGATGAAGGGCTGGATGCGCAGGGCCGAGACGAATTGCGCATCCATCGTGTCCCACAGATTGCCGAGATGCTTTTCCTTGATGACGTCCTCGAAGTCGGCCTGGGCGCCCTTCATCAGGCCGTAATAGGCATAGAGCTGGCCATAGGCGAACCAGAAGCGGTCGTCGGCGCGGAAGTCGAACCAGCCATTGTTATGGTTTTCGGCGCGCTCCTTGAGGATCGCCGATGTCGAACCGATGTCGGAAGAGATGCGGTCGATATACTGCTTCAGATTGTCGGCGCGGGCATCGAACGTCGCCTGGCAGCTGCCGAGGCGGGCGTTGAAGGAGCGCAGCTTGGTGACGGCATCGCGATAATAGCTCGGCGTCGGCGTCTTGGGGCCGAACGGGTTGAGGCCGAAATACCAGGTCTCCTCGTCGAACTGCAGATTGCCGCGCGCATCCTGCAGGTCGCCGTCGATCTGCGATGTGGTGCGGACACGGCCGAGATTGTCGGCAAGCTCGGTGGCGGTGCGCCGCACCGCCTGGTTGATGCCGCGCTGGAACGAGGCCTTGTTGTCCATGAACGGCGTGTTGTCCCAGTCGATGCCGAACAGGCCGAGTTTGTAGAGGATCATCGACGAGATCCAGGCATTCTGGTTGACGTTGAAGTCCGTCAGGTCGGCCGCCACCTGGGCGATGCCCGAATTGCCGCAGGTCTTGGCGGTGTCGGTGCCGGCGCCGGCCGCGACCTGTTCGCCGGCGGAAATGTTGCGGTTCTCGAAGGTGTATTTGTCGACGTAGTTGGGATCGAACTTGTTCCACCACTGGGTGGCGTAGAAGAAATTGGCGTAGAGGCCGATCAACACCAGAAGCGCGAGGCCGACCACAGCCTTCAGGATCCAGCCGCGCTGCGTATACCAGCGCCCAGCCCAGAGGAACGGCCACAGGATCGCGCCGATGACGAGGCCGATGCCGCGGCCTATCCATTGGAAGATGCGGGTGAAGAAATTCACGATCGGATCAAGCATGGCTCTCGTTCACCCCTCAGTCAGTCAGGCCGTAAAGGCGCGTGCGAAACGCCACTTTGTCTTTCAAATATGTGGTTTTCAGAACGTCCACAACATGCGACCGCCAGGCGTCGCTGTAGCCGTCATAGTCCTTGTAGAAGCCCGGCTTGTTGAAGACGTAACGCGAGACAAAGTCCTGCGGCACGAAATCCGAGATCAGCTGGTTGGTCAGCCAGGCGTCGGGATGGTCGGGCTTGCCACGCACGACCAGGAAGCGCTGTTGCGGAAACACATCCTCGATCTTGAGATGGCCGAGCTGGGCGATCTCACGCTTGGCGGCGTTGAGAAAGGGGAAATTGCCGTCCTTGGTGATCAGATCGGCATGGCCATGGATCCAGGTCTGTAGCCAGACCTTGTCGACCTCGGTCAAATTGCGGTTCGGCTCTGTGTCGCGGATGAGAGCGCGCACCACCATCTCGGCGCGATGCTCGAGATAGCCCGAGCTTTCGACCCATGACGCGCGCGGCAGTTCGATGCGGCCGGTGCTGGCCAGGAACTTGAACACCTTGTCGGCATCGTTGATCGAGAGATAGCTGACCTGCCAGGGCCGCGAACGGCGAAAGCCGGGGGCGGCCGGGTCGCCGATGACGGTGGTCATATCAGGATCGACGAAGACGTAGACGCCGCCGAAATGGCTGGTCCAGTAGGCGTTGTGGCGGAAGATCACCTGGTCGGGCACCAGCGCATTCTCACGGATATCGCCGCAGACCTTCGCCAGCTCCACCATACGGCTCAGCATGGTGTTGTCGCGCCAGGCATCGGGCTCCTGCTTCAGCCGGTCGACCAGCTTGCCGAGTTCGGCGGCCTTGCCCAGCACGTCCTCGGCCGAAAGCACCCGGAACTCGACCTGGCTGATCGACAGCAGATCCTCGATGTCGTTGACCAGGGGAACGGAATCCTCGATCTCGCCGTAGATGACATCCTTGATGGTCAGCGCATCGATGGCGCGCTGGTTCTTGGACATGAACTCGAACATCAGCTGCGAGGTGTTGGAAAAGGCGGTGTGCACCACCGGCAGATCGATCTGCGAAGGCGTCAGGATGATGAAGCGGCGGTTGACCTCATTGGGGTCGAGATAATCGTAATCGCCGCATTCCTCGGCCACTTCGGGCGAGAAGCCGGTGCGGTCGATCTGGAAGCTCTTCAGCTTGGTGGGCTTGAGGCCGAAGGCAACAAGCGCCTTGTTGTAGCGCTGGATGAGGTGCGACTCGTCGACGGTGAGCAAGCGGCCGTAGATCAGCTCATTGTCGCGGAGAAGGTCGGGTTTTTTGGCGTGGCTCATGCAGAACGTTCCGAGCGGCGTTGCCTGTTGTGGCGAAGCGCCAACGCTGACGCCTCCCTCTCCCCGTTCTTCACGGGGAGAGGGTAAGGGTGAGGGGCAGCGCTAGCATTCAAGGACATGTCTCCCCATGGCCTTTGGCGTCAATAAATCGAAGATCATTGGTCCGGATGTCCCGATCGAGGCGCTGTTCGATAGCTGCCAGTATGGTCGGAGCGATCTCTGGTCCACGCATGCGCCGCCCCTCACCCTTGCCCTCGCCGCGTGAAGGACGGGGAGAGGGGGGCGTCACCGTTAGCGCCAAGCCTTTCAGCACCCGCGGGCAGCGAAGGAAGTTCACGCATTCCAGAGCCCCTTCTTCTTCATCTCCTCCATCTCGCGCCCCGCCCGTTCGCGCAGGCGTGCGTCGCGCAGCAGCTTCTCCACCGCGGCGTCGTCGGATTTGTCGGAATAGCGGAACTCCGAGTCGGCGTAGCGGTTGATCTCCTGCATGACCATGTCCATCGAGAACGGCCCCCGCAGTTCCTCGATCATGGCCTTCTTTTCGTCGTAGCCCTTGTGCATGAAGACTTCCGGCTTCTCGAACCAGTCGTCGGGCAGCTCGATGTCCATGGCGCGCATCTTGATGGCGTCGGTGACGTTCTTGATGGCTCGGCCGGTGAAGCGCGGCTCGGCATCCTTGATCAGGTGCAGATAAGTGCCGATGTCGGCCATCGATTTCGGCGCGCCATTCTCCTTCATGTAGCGCTCATAGACCTTCATCAGCCCGTCTTCCTGAGGCTTCTCGTGCTCCTCATAGGCTTCGGTCACCGCGCGCTGGATCTCCTGCGCGGCGTAGAGCTTGTGGTCGCCGAGTGGGATCTTGTGGTTCTTGCCGGCAAGCAGGACGAAGATGTCGATATAGTCGTCGCGGCTCTGTGGGCCGTCGACCAGCCAGCGGGCCCCGGCGCGCTGGCGCAGCGCATCGTCGACATTTTCGGGATAGTTGGAAAACATGCCGAACGAGCAATTGCCGCGCACCACCGTGCCGGCGCCGGCAAAGGCGTCCATCAAGACGCCGGTGATTTCCTGTTGGCCGGCCGAGGCGCGGTCGTCGGAGCGGCGGGCCGCCACCTGGTCGATGTCGTCGACGGTGCCGAAACCGATGACGCGTGGGTTCAAGACATTGTTGATGAACTGGCGGCAATTCTGGCCAGATTTGCCCTGGTAGGACGAGATCTGGTCGACGCCGAAATTCTCATAGGCGAAGGGATAGCCGGCAACCTGACAATAATTGTTGACGAGGCCGGCGATCATCTGGATCAGCGTCGTCTTGCCGGTGCCCGGCGCGCCGTCGCCGATGAAGGTGAAGAGGAAGCCCCCGAGTTCGACGAACGGGTTCAACTCGCGCTCGAAATCGTAGGCCATCAGCATCTTGGCGAGCTTGACCGACTGGTATTTGGCAATGTGGTTGCCGACGACCTCTTCCGGCTTCTTGAAGGTCATCACCAGCGGCTTGGAGCGCTTGCCGGGCGCGACGTCGAAGCCGTCGAGGGTGAAATCGTCGGCGTCGATGCGGATATGGGCGTTCTCGAACGGGCCGATGCCGTCGAAGCGGCCTTTACGGGCCAAGAGCCCGTCAATGGCAACACGGGCGAAAGCACGCGCCCGGGTCGTCAGGTCGCCATCGTCCTTCGACCCGGTGATCGCCTTGTCCAACCCAGCCACGATCGACTTCACCGCGTCCTGCGGCGTGTCGAACAGGAAGTCGGGTTCGGGGATATCGTTGGGCGCCTCGCCATCGCTGTCGATCAGCTGGAACAGATAGGAGGCAAGGCTGAAGGCCGAAACGTAAGCAGAGGCTGACAGAAGCTTCTTGAAGGTCGCGGCTTCATCGCCTTCGAGCGGTGCGCGGGTGTTCTTGGCCTGCAGGCTTTCAAGGTCGGAGCCTTCGGCGAAGACATCGGAAATGGCGAGCGCAATCGCCAGGCCGCGGCGGGCGCGAAACAAAAGCGTGTGCTGCGGGATGCTCATCAACTGGTCGTCGGGATGGATCGCGGCGACGGTCTTGGTAAGCTCGACCTCGCGGGTACGGCGCACCGAGCCGACCGAGACTGTCGAGACAAAGCGGCGATTGGTGCCGGCAAGGGCGGTGCCGGATTCGCGTGAAGGATCCTCCAGCACGACGAGGCGAGTGATGAAGCTTTGCGCGGTTGCGCGGTGCTTTTCGATAGCCGCTTCCGGAATGGTGGTCAGGCCGGTGTCCATGAAGGATGCTCCGCGATGTGACGGTCAGACATCTGAAATCACCTGCCCATTTGACAGGATGTGAACCTTGTAGCCGGAAAAGATCTTTTGAGCTTCGCCGGCGGCGTAGAGTGCTTGATAGGCTTCGTGCGGGATCAGGGCGTGGTTCTCGTAGCTCGACACACCCTGGCGCGCGGCTTCGAGATCGTCGGTGTTGATAAAGAATTCCTGCGTGGTCTTCTCGCTCGAAAACAGGCCCTTGCGGCCGGGTTTCTCGCCCTTGGAGTAGACCTCCTGGATGGTCCAGGTGAGCAGCCAGGCATTTTCCGGTTTGCGCACCTTGGCCAGCACCTCGGTCACGGTCGAATTGTTGTCCGTAATGCCTGCGGAATAAAAGGGGCCGAGCACGACGCGGCGCAGCTGCTTAGGGTGCAGCGGCTCGAAATCCTTGTCGAGATTGACCGCAATCGTTGCGGGCGAAAGCGTGTAGGCGGAATTCTTCTCGGTGAAATCGTCGAAGCGATGGGCGAGTTCGGGGTTGAGCAGGCCGTCCACCGGCAGCGGGATGTCGACCCGTTCATTGAGCTTGCCGCTGCTGTCAACGAGCTGCCGGATCATGCTTTCGGAGGAATCCTCCACCGTCACCATGTAGATCAGCGGCAGGTTGGCGCTGCCGTCGAAGCTCGCCCAGTGCACGAGGTAATAGGGGCGCCCGGTCTTTGGATTGACCGAGACCTTGGCCGTCTGCGCCAGCGAGAACGGGCCAAAAGTCTGTTCGCTCTTGACGTCCTCGAGATAGAGCCGCTCGGCCATCGACTTCTGCAGCGCTTCGGGGAATTCCTTGTGGCGCAGGATGAAGTCGGCCATTTCCTCGCGCAATTCGCCGGCCAGCGGAATGTTGGCCAGCCGCGCCTCGGCCTGGCGGCGGTCGTTTTCCAGTTCGAGCAGGTTCTGGAAGACGGGATAGCCGCTGTCGGCGCGCGAAATGCGGAACGTGTCCATGAAGCCGAGCCGGTTGCGCCAGCAGGAAAACGATTTGTCCAGCCGGGCAATGTATTCGGCGACAATCTTGGCGACGATGCCGTGCCGGTAAAGCGGCGAGCGGTCGTCGCGCATGAACACTTCGAGGCCGCTGAGTGCCGCCGTGATGGCGGAAAAATAGCGCGCCGCCGCTTCGTTTTCGGGAGTCATGCCGGTGTGCCCGCGTGCAGCCGCTCCTACGACTGCACGTAGTTGGCCGAATTGTGCTTCTTCATCACGTCGTCGAAACGGCGGGCGAAGGCGTCGTCGGCGAGCTTCTTGCGGCGCTGGATGTCGGAGCTGGCGACCATGTTCTTCTCGTGCATTTCGAGAAGATCGCCGATGTGCTTTTGCGAGGCGGCGCCAATGCCGGCCATGGTCTCTTCGGCGGTGTTGTCAACCTGGCTGCCCAGCGTGTTGATCTTGTGGGCGACATCCTGCTGGGCGGCGGTCTTCAAGGAATCTTCCAGTGCCTTGTAGAGCACGATGCGCTGCTCGGTATCGATGGTCAGCTTGTTGATAAGCGTCGACTGGGCTGCGATCTGATTGTTAAGCGAATCGACGAAGGTCTGGAACATCGAGGTGTAGCGTTCCAGCGTCTGGCTCTCGGCCAGAAGCTCCTGCTCCTTGGCTTGCTTTTCATTGTATTCGGTCGCCAGTTTCGAGCGCTCGCCCTCAAGCTGCGTGCGCTCCTTCTGACTGGTAGAAGCGGCGATCTTGTTTTCGATGTCGAGCAGCAGCGGATTGACCTCCTCGATGCGCTTCTGCACCGCCTCGAGGTTGGTCATGGTGACCTTGCGGCGCTCGATCACCTGCGACAGGCTGTTTTCCGAGGTCTTGTAGCGCTGGTCGAGGACCTCTTTCTGCGCTTTCAGGATGCCGACGATGGTGTCGGACTTGACCAGAAGCTCCTGCAGATTGCCGGCCAGCGACATGTTGCGGACGCGGTCGGTGCGCATGCGCTGCTTGCGTTGCGCCGAGAAGACACCGACGAAGCTTTCCCAGCCGGTGTAGTTCTTCATGCTCTCGAATTCAGTGCCGAAGACGTTGGTGGCGTCTTCCAGCCCGATGATCAGGTCGGCGATGTTGCCTTCCATCACCTTCTGCTGCTTCAGCACGTCCTCGATGCGGGCATTCTCGATGTCGAAATTGGCGTCTCCGATCTTCTTGTCGGCGGTGGCCAGCGTATCAAGCACGGTGCCGGACTGCTCGATCTTGGAGCGCATGTCCTGCACGACCTGCCTGGTCTTGGCAATTTCGGCATCGAAATTCTGCAATGTCGCCATAGGGGCCTCCCGCTTCGGCTTCCGGTCGCTGGCTGCGAACAGCGGCGAATATATGTGGGGTATCAGGGGATTGAAAGACGCAAGACAAGACCCGCCCCGAAAACAAAAACATACGCGGGCGTCTTGAAAGGCAATGAAGGCGGGGTCATGGCGTGATTAACCAGCCGGCCAAGTGTCGTTCAACCGTCATTGAACTTTGGCGTCTGCGAAGCAGTCGATCTCGGACAGTGTAGGTGTCCCGAATTCGATAGAGGGCCCAATGAGTTGCAAGCGCGAGATCACGCTACGCATCGCGCCGTTCAAGGCTTCGGATCGGCCTTCAGATAGGCGATGACGTTGGCGATGTCCTCGTCGCTGCTCAGGCCGGAGAAGCCCATCCTGTTGCCGGGTACTTTCAGCTTGGGAGCGCCAAGATAGGCTTTGAGGTTGGCTTCGTCCCAGACCAGGCCGGCCGCGCCGGCGTCCTTCATGGCCTGCGAATAGTTGAAATTCTGGGCGGTGCCGGCGGTGCGGCCGACGATACCGAGGAGATGCGGGCCGACCTTGTCGCGGTCGCTTGCCGCCTCGTGACAGGCCATGCAGCGGTAGAACACTTTCTTGCCAAGTGCTGCATCGCCGTCGGCCAGCGCGGCGAGGATACCGGCCAAGTAAATGACAAGGGCTGATGAAATGGCTCGAAGCATGGCGGTTCCCGGCTGGCTCTGGCTGAGGGCAAAATAGGCTGCAGGCCTTAACAAACGCCGTATGCCGGTGGATAGCAGCCGGGCTCAATCCGTGCGCGGGATCGCCGCGACCGCCTGCTTGACCTGCTTTTCAATCGCCGCCGACGAATGATTGTCGCGCACGAAAGCGCGGCCGATCTCCGCCATCTCGGCGGCCGCTTGCGGGCGTGTCGCGAGATCGATGATTTTCAATGCCAACTTGCCGGCATCGTCGCTGGACAGGAAATGCCTGCCCGCCTGCAGGCCAAGCCCTTCGACGGCCTTTTCGGTAGCGGCGACGACAAGGCCCGCCGCCATCGCCTCCAGCACCTTGATGCGGGTTCCGCCGCCGAAGTGCAGCGGGATCGGCGCATAGCCGGCGCGGCCAAGCAATTCCGGCAGATGCGGCGGGTTCTCGATCAACCGCAGACCATGCCTGGTGCATAGACCGCGCACGACATCGCGCGGGTTTCTGCCGGCGACGGTGATCGACCAGGGCCGGCCGGAGGCGGCGAGGCGCGGCGCCATCGCGCGGCCGATCTGCTTGACGGCATCGATGTTGGGGAAATAGCCGAGATGGCCTATGAAACACAGGCTGAGTTCACTGAAGCGCTCGGCAGCAATCGGCAGGGAAAGCACGCTCTCGTCTGGAATGGGGTTGGCGACGAACCTGACGTCGTTGACGGGGCCGAGAGCGGACAGAAGCGCTTCGTCGGCCCGCGAACAAACCCAGACCTGGTCGGCCAGGGCAGCCGCACACCTGTCGGCTTCGCGCGCCTCTGCCTTCCTTCGCCTGTTTTGGCGCCAGTCTCGAATTTGCTGCCACAGCGTCAGGCCGGCGATCCGGTCGGACACCGTCCGGGAATCAATGTTGTGCTGGTCAAGGACGGTGCGCGCGCGATGCTTCGGCGCCAGCGTCAGCAGCTGCGAAAGCACGATCTCCTCGATTACCACGAGATCGGGCGCGAATTCCCTCCAGATGGCGTCGGCCTCGGCCAGCTCGTCGTCCGGCATCATATGCACGGTCGGGTGCGGGCCGCGCCTGCCCCACGGCGCCCTGCCGCGCGCTGCCTCGATGATCCGGTGACGGATGTTCGGCGGTGTGGAGGGTGCCGGGGCGCCAGTCAGGCTTACCGTCAGGACCTCGCCCATCGATGCCAGGGCGCGTGCATTGGCGGCGTTCCGGATCTCTCCGCCGGAGACCGGCGGAAACGGGCAATCGACTGTGAACTGCAGAATTTTCATGTTGTCCCGGCCGTTCAGCCTCTGGTGAAGCCAATGAAATCGTCAGGCGCGGCGCGGCCCATTTCCTCTTCCCAGTGGCGGCGGCAGAGCGAGATATAGACGTCCTTGCCGATCGCCACCTGTTCGCCTTGTCTGGCCACCTTGCCGTCAGCGCCGAGACGCACGACCATCGTCGCCTTGCGGCCGCAGCGGCAGATGGTGCGCACTTCGCGCAGATCGTCTGCGATGGCGAGAAGCGCTCGCGAACCGGAAAACAGATTGCCCTGGAAATCGGTGCGCAGGCCGTAGCACATCACCGGGATGTTCAGCCGGTCGGCGATACGGGCGAGCTGCCAGACCTGCTCTTCCTCGAGAAATTGCGCCTCGTCGACAAAGATGCAATGCACCGTCGTATGTTCGTGATGCTCGGCGACGCGAGCGTAGAGATCGTCGCCGTCGCGGAACATCTCGGCCTCCGTCTCCAGGCCGATGCGCGACGAGATCAGCCCGGTGTCGCCCTTTCTGTAGTGGCCGGCGACGAACAGCATCGTCGTCATACCGCGTTCGCGATAATTGTAGGACGCCTGCAGCAGCATTGTCGTTTTGCCGGCATTCATCGTCGCATAGTGGAAGTAGAGCTTGGCCATGCCGTCCTTTTAAGCCGAGTTGGCGCGGCGCGGGGAGAGGGCACCGCTGCATTTGATGGGAAAAGCCGTCTGCAATCGAAAAAGCGGCGGGCGTGTCGCTGTTTGGCCAGTCCGCGCCGTTGATCGTGATTGTCTTAGCGCTTGAAACCACACCAGAATGGTGTTTGGCTGACGAAACAAGGCGGGCAGAGAAACCGTAACTACGCTTCGCCAAAGAATCACAATGGGAGACTGCCAATGTCGCGTATGAACACCTTCGTCGCCGGCCTCGGCCTGGCGACTTTTCTGTCCACGAGCGCTGCACTTGCCGGCGATCCGGAGAGCTGCAAGGCGGTGCGCCTTTCCGATGTCGGCTGGACCGACATCCAGGCAACCACCGGCGTCGCTTCGGTGCTGCTCACCGCGCTCGGCTACGAGCCGCAGACGATCCAGCTATCGGTACCGGTGACCATGGCGTCGCTGAAAAACAAGGATCTCGACGTCTTCCTCGGCAACTGGATGCCGTCGATGACCAACGACATCAAGGACTACACCGCCGATGGTTCGGTCGAGACGATCGGCACCAACCTGACCGGCGCCGGCTACGGCATCGTCGTACCGACCTATGTCGCGGAGGCCGGCGTCAAGTCGCTGACCGACATCGGCAAGTTCAAGGACAAGTTCAACGGCAAGATTTACGGCATCGAGGCGGGCAATGACGGCAACCGCATCATCCTCGACATGATCAAGAACCCGAAGGACAATCTCGAAGGCTTCGAGCTGGTCGAGTCCTCGGAAGCCGGCATGCTGACGCAGGCCGAGCAGTCGATCAAGAACAATGAGTGGATCGCGTTCCTCGGCTGGACGCCGCATCCGGTGATGGGCGCCATGAAGCTCACCTATCTCGACGGCATGGGCGACAGCGGCTTCGGCGCCGCCACCGTCTACACCAATGTGCGCAAGGGCTACACCACCGAATGCCCGAATGCCGGCAAGTTCATCGCCAACCTGAAGTTCAACCTGGACATGGAAGGCGAGATGATGGACGCGATCCTGAAGGGCGGCGACGCCAACACGGTCGCAGCCGACTGGCTGAAGAAGCACCCTGACGCGGTTGCGCCGTGGATTGCCGGCGTCACCACCTTCGATGGCGGCGATGCGGCAGCGGCGGTCAAGACCGCGCTCGGAAGCTGAGCCGACTAATTCGGCCAAGCCGAACCAGGAAGGGCAGCCAATCTAGAAAAGGCTGCCCTTTTTCATATCCTGTGAGAAGATGACCTAATGAGAGCGGAGGCCGGAAGCAGGCGGTCTCTCGCATGAGAGGGGCGATATGGATCCGATTTCGAAATTCATGGTCGATCACAAGATACCGATCGGCGCCTGGGGAAAGGCGTTCTTCGGTTTCCTCACCGACAATTTCGACACCGTGTTCAGGGCCTTCTCGAATGGCCTCAATTTCCTGCTCGACGGGCTGGTTGGCATCCTTTTGATGGTGCCGCCGGTGCTGCTGGCGCTGATCATCGCCATCATCGCCTGGCTGCTGCAGCGCTCGCGCCCGCTGGCCATAGGCGTCTTTCTCGGCCTGATCTTCATCATCAACCAGAACCTCTGGAAGCAGACGGTGCAGACGCTGGTGCTGGTCGTGGCCGCCGCCGCCATGGCGATGGCCATCGGCGTGCCGCTCGGCATCTGGGCCGCGCACAAGCCGAAGGTCTACCGCATCATGCTGCCGGTGCTCGACCTGATGCAAACGCTGCCGACCTTCGTCTACCTGATCCCGGTTCTGACCCTGTTCGGTCTCGGCAACGCGCCCGGCCTCATCGTCACCATCATCTTTGTCATCCCGACCGCGGTCCGGCTCACCCATCTCGGCGTCGTCTCGGTGCCGAAGTCGATCATCGAGGCCGGCGAGGCGTTCGGCGCCACCAAGCAGCAGCTGCTGTGGAAGGTCGAGCTGCCCTCGGCCTTGCCGACCATCATGGCCGGGCTGACGCAATCGATCATGCTGTCGCTGTCGATGGTGGTGTTTGCAGCACTGATCGGCGCCGGCGGCCTCGGCACTGAAATCAACCGCGCGCTCGGCTCGCGCCGCATCGATCTCGGGCTCGAGGCGGGCCTGGCGATTGTCGTACTCGCCATCGTGCTCGACCGGATGACGCGTATCGGCGTTGGAGGCAAGAAATGACCGTCGCCGTCGATTTCAAAAATGTCGATATCGTCTTCGGCTCCGACCAGGCCGGTTCGCTGGCTCTGATCGACGGCGGCGCCACGCGCGCCGAAATCCTTGAAAAGACCGGCAATGTGCTGGGTTGCGCCGGCGCCAGCCTGACCGTGCATGAGGGCGAAATCTCGGTGCTGATGGGCCTGTCCGGCTCCGGCAAGTCGACGCTGCTGCGGGCGGTCAACCGGCTCAACGTGGTGTCGCGCGGCCAGGTGCTGGTCAAGGACGGCGACAATATCGTCGATGTCGTGACCTGCGATCAGGCGACGCTGCGGCGGCTGCGGCAGAAGCAGGTGGCGATGGTGTTCCAGCAGTTCGGCCTGCTGCCTTGGCGTACGGTGGAGGAGAATGTCGGCCTCGGCCTCGAACTCGCCGGCGTGCCGGAGCAAGAGCGCAAGGAGCGCGTGCAACGCCAGCTGAAACTGGTCAATCTCGACCAGTGGTCGAAGAAATACGCGCATGAGCTGTCCGGCGGCATGCAGCAGCGCGTCGGCCTGGCCCGTGCCTTCGCCACCGAGGCGCCGATCCTGCTGATGGACGAGCCGTTCTCGGCGCTCGATCCGCTGATCCGCACCAAGCTGCAGGACGAATTGCTGCAGCTGCAGGCGGAGCTGAAGAAGACCATCATCTTCGTCAGCCATGATCTGGAAGAGGCGCTGAAGATCGGCACCCACATCACCATCATGGAGGGCGGTCGCATCGTGCAGACCGGGGCGCCGGAAGACATCGTGCTCAAGCCCGCCAATGACTATGTCCGCGACTTCATCGCCAATGTGAATCCGTTGTCGGTGCTGACCGCCTGGAACGTCATGCGCGACAGCCGCGACCTCGAGCACGGCGATAATGGCTGGGTGTGGCTCGACCGGCGCAAGACGACGCGTTTCAAGATCGACGAGCACGGGCTGGTGGCGGCGGCGGAACGCGACGGCAAACCGGCGGTATGGGTGTCGTGCGCCGATGTCGAGGCGCAGCCGGAGGAGACGGCGCAAGTGTTCTGGGCCAACCCCGGGACCTCGCTGAAGACGGTGATGCTGGCCATGCACCGCTCGCAGACGGCACCCGTGGCGCTGTTCGACGACCAGTCGCGCTTTGTCGGCGCGATCGGGATACGCGATGTGCTGAGCGCGGTGTTGCGGCGCTAGATCATGATGAGATTTGGTTGAAATCTCATCATGATCTAACCCTTTGTTGGAGCATGATCTTTTCCAAAAACCGGTACCCACTTTTTGGGATCATGCTCTAAGCCAGCCCGATGCGCGTGGCGCCGAGCTTGAACAGGGCTGTGGCATCCCGGTCGAAGCGGAAGGTGTCGATGAAGTCGTCGGCTCGGTAATCCGGAAGCGTCTTGCGGATGGCGGCGGCGAAGTTTTTCGCCTCGTCCAGCCGCCCAGCCAACGCCAGGCAGTGGGCGGCGATCGACAGGATGATGACATGTGCGTTGGGGCGGGCGGCCGCCTTCAGCGCCCATTCGGCCGCCTCGTCGAACTGGCCGAGGCGGACATGCGCCATGGCGCGTGCGCCCAGCATGCCGAACAGCATCGGGTCGAACGGCGACAGATGGCGCGAATGATCCGACGATCCGATCGCCGCGTGCGGGTCGCCCGACTGCGAATGCACGAAGGACAGCGCATAGTGGCCAAGCGCGAAGTTCGGGCTGAGGTCGACGGCTCTTTGCAGTTCTAGCACGGACGCATCACCCTCGCCGCGCAGCCACAGCGCCCGGCCCATCGCCCAGTGCGCGGCGGGATTATGATCGTCGACCAAAACGCTCTGGCCGGCCGCCTCAAAGGCAAGCGCGCTGTCCTGGTCGCGGTCGCCCCAGCGCTGGAAGGCGCTCTGCCAATGGGTGAAGGACAGGCCGGCATAGGCGCGGGTAAAGGTCGGATCCTGCTGCAGTGCGATGCCGAAGAAATGCCTGGCCTGCTCGTTTTCGCTGCGGGTGAAGCGATACATATGCCAGAGTCCTCGATGGTAGGCCTCCCAGGCATTGAGCGAATTGGGCGCCTTCAGCATGGCGCGGTTGCGCTCGACCATCTCTATCTCGGATGAGATGAAGGCCACGATGCTGTTGCCGATATCGTCGAGGACAATGAAGATGTCCTCGGGCTTGCGCTCGAAGGTCTCGGCCCAGACGATCCTGGCCGTGCGCACCTCGACAAGCTCGACGGTGACGATCAGGCGGCCGGTCAGGCTGCGCACCGTGCCGGTGGCGACATAGTCGACATCCAGCCTGCGGCCGGCATCTTCCGGCGCGATGTTCTTTTCTGCCAGCGCAAAGACCGAGCCCCGGGCGATTACAAAGAAGTCCCTGAGCTTGGCGAGGCGGGTAATGATGTCGTGGGTCAAGCCGTCGGCCAGCCCACCACAAACGCCGCCGGCATCTTCGGCAAATGGCATCACGGCAAGCGAAGCTTTGTGGGGCGCCGCGGCTTCGGTGGGGGCACGCGCGATCGGGCTGTGGCCCGCCACCGGCGCTACCGCAGGCTGTGCCGGCAAAGTCGCGCAGTGACGTTCCGCGCGAATGGCAAGCCACGCCTGGCGCACAGGGCCAAAATCCAGCTCTTCCGATTGGAAGAGCGATGCTGCTGCGGCAAGATGGTCCTCGCAGGCACCGAACTGGCCGCGCCGCGCCAGCCTCACCAGGAGTGCGACATGGGCGCTGCTGTCGAACGGGGTCAATTCCAGCCATTTTTCGAGATGGGCGGAGACGTCTTCGGAATCGGCCGGCAGCGTCTTGACCAGATGTTCCAGTATAGCAGCTTGGCAGGAACCGAAACGGCGGCGCTGCGCGGTCAGCCAGCTGTTGAAGAGAGGGCTGCGGTCGATCTCCAGCCCTTCGAGGAAGTCGCCGACGAACAGGTCGGAGAGCAACTGCAGTCGCGTCGGCTCGAGCGTTTCGATGCCTGCGGCAGCCGCCGCCGCGACATCCAGAACGTCGACTGAGATGCCGTCGAGATCGAGCGCGATCGTATCGCCCGATGTTTCGATCCTGCGGCGGCCCGGTTCGTCGAGCGCGGCCCGCAGCTTGCTCAGGCACCAGCGCAGCTCACCCCTGGGATCATTTGGAACATCCCACAGCAACTCGCAGAGCTTGCCACGTCCGACCGGATGGGGCGCCAGCGCCAGATAGGCCAGCAGCGCGCGCAGCTTGCGCGATGCCGGCAAGACCACCGGGACGCCGTCGCGCGCAATTGTCGGCGGCCCAAACAGGCGCACGACAACACCTTGATGGCTGCTCGCCAGGCTCGATTCCACGCCAGATACCACGCCTGCTCCCACGCTGACCTGCCGGCCCCTGCTTTACCACCGAGCACGACAAAGTGCACCCGGCTCGCAAAATTTGTGCGCCGAATGTGGTGTTTACCACACTGCCGCACGTCAAGGACCTGTAGTGCGGCAAGGTGTCGAAATCTCGCCGCCCAAACCGCCGGTGTGTAACCGGCCCGTGAGCAAGAACCAGGAGTCTACCATGTTGCATCAGCAGAAAATCAGAACCACGGCCGGCCGCGGCCGCCTGTTCGACAGCATTCTCGACACCATCGGCGACACGCCGGTCATCCGCGTCAACAATCTCGGACCGGCGCACGCCACCATCTACGTCAAGGCCGAGTTCTTCAATCCGGCGGCGTCGGTGAAGGACCGGCTGGCGCTCAACATCATCGAGGAAGGTGAACGCACCGGCGCGCTCAAGCCTGGACAGACCATTGTCGAGGCGACCAGCGGCAACACCGGCATCGGTCTTGCCATGGTCTGTGCGCAGAAGGGCTACAAGCTGGTGGTGACGATGGCCGACAGTTTCTCGGTCGAGCGCCGCAAGCTGATGCGGATGCTGGGCGCCAAGGTGGTGCTGACGCCGCGCGCCGAGAAAGGCTTCGGCATGTACAAGAAGGCGGTGGAACTGGCCGAAGCCAATGGCTGGTTCCTGGCCCGCCAGTTCGAGACCAAGGCCAACGCCGACATTCATGAAGCTACCACGGGACGCGAGATCGTCAACGATTTCGCCGGCTCGCGGCTCGACTATTTCGTCACCGGCTACGGCACCGGCGGCACCGTCGCCGGCGTGGCGCGGGTGCTGCGCCGCGAGCGGCCTGAGACCCGGATCGTGCTCACCGAACCGGCCAACGCGCAGCTTGTCGGCAGCGGCAAGCGGCAGATGCGTGGCGCCGGCGGAGCGCCGGCCGCCAGCCATCCGGCTTTCGAACCGCACCCGATCCAGGGCTGGACGCCGGATTTCATCCCGCACGTCCTGCAGGAGGCCATCGATGGCAACTTCTATGACGAGGTGATGCCGATCGCCGGGCCGGAGGGCATGAAATGGGCCAAGGCGCTGGCGCAGCAGGAAGGCATCTTCACCGGCATTTCCGGCGGTTCGGCTTTTGCCGTGGCGCGCCAGATCGCCGGCACAGCGCCGGCCGGATCGGTGATCCTGTGCATGCTTCCCGATACCGGTGAACGCTACATGACCACGCCTTTGTTCGACGGCATCGAGGCCGAGATGAATGCGGAAGAGCTTGCTCTCTCGCGCTCGACGCCCGGTTGCCAGTTCCCGGCATGATGACGCGGGAGCAAATTGCATGGACGCGATGCCTGGACACTCGGCTACCAGTACCGAGGAAACGCTTGACCCCTCGGACTGGGCCGATGTGCAAAGCCTGTCGCATCGGATCGTTGACGATGCCGTCGCTTACCTGCGCGATGTCAGGCAACGGCCGGTGTGGCAGGAGATGCCTGGAGATGTGAGGGATTTCTTCACCGCCTCGCTGCCGCAATCGCCGACCGCGCTTGCCGACATCTATGGCGATGTCGTGGACAAGGTGATGCCCTATCCGATGGGCAACATCCATCCGCGCTTCTGGTCCTGGTATATGGGGTCGAGCAATTTTACCGGCGCGATCGGCGATTTCCTGGCGGCAATCCAGGGCTCCAATCTCGGCGGCGGCAACCATGCCGCCGCCCTGATGGACGGCCAGGTGGTCGACTGGTGCAAGCAGATGATGGGCATGCCGGCTTCGGCCAGCGGCACGCTGGTCAGCGGCGGCTCGATGGCCAACATCATCGGGCTCACCGTGGCGCGCAACACCAAGGCCGGCATCGGCGTGCGCGAGCACGGCGTTGGAGCAATCGAAAAGCCTTTGCGTTTCTATGGCTCGGACCAGGTCCATTCCTGTCACCGCAAGGGGATGGAAGCGCTCGGTCTCGGCAACAAGGCGCTGCGCCGCATTGCCAGCGACGCCGGCCTGCGCATCGACATTGAAGGTTTGAGGACTGCGATATCGGAAGATCGCGCGGCCGGGTTCAAGCCGGCCTGCATCATCGGCAACGCCGGCACTGTCAACACCGGCGCCATCGACGATCTGCAGGCGCTGGCCAAGCTGGCGCATGAGGAGGACCTCTGGTTCCATGTCGACGGCTGCATCGGCGCGCTGATCGCGATCGCGCCTGAGAATGCACATCGCGTCGCCGGCATCGAATGGGCCGATTCCATCGCGCTCGACCCCCACAAATGGCTGCACGCTCCGTTCGAGGCAGGCTGCGCGCTGGTCAGGGATGCCTCGGCGCATCGCAAGACCTTCGCGGTGACGCCGGAATATCTGGAATCGACACCGCGCGGCCTCGCCTCCGGCCAATGGCTGCACGATTACGGTCTGCAGACGACACGCGGCTTCAAGGCGCTGAAAGTGTGGATGGCGCTGCGGGAACACGGCGTCGAAAAATTCGGCCGTCTGATCGACCAGAACATTGCGCAGGGGCAGTATCTCTCAGGCCTGATCGAGGCTCAACCGGCGCTCGAACTGACAGCGCCGACCAGCATCAACATCGTCTGCTTCCGCTATCGCGCGGAAGGGCTCGATGGCGAGCGCTCGAAGGCGCTCAACACCGAGATCATGCTGAGGCTGCAGGAAGAAGGCATCGCCGCCATTTCCGATACCACGGTGCAAGGCCAGCATTGCCTGAGGGTGGCGATCAACAACCACCGGACCCGGCGCGAGGATCTCGACCTTCTCGTCGCCGAAACGGTCCGCCTGGGCAACGAGATCGCTTCTGCCTGACCGGCCATGGGGTAGGGCAAGCGGCTCTCAGCCGCTGGCGGCCTCCTGGAAATCGCCCTTCGTCACGGGGAACGCCAGGCCGGGAAGGTAAAATGTGATCGGCCGGATCTCGTACACCGCCGAGGGGTTCACGCGGCGCAAGTCGCGCGCAGCCGCAATCGCCGCCTCCTGCGTGGCGCAGTCGAGGACATAAAGACCCAGCAATTGTTCCTTGGTCTCGGCAAACGGCCCGTCGATGACGATGCCGTCTCCCGGACCACGCAGCGTGACGGCGTCGGCGGTCGCGCCCAGTCTTGCCGCCGGCCCGAGCTTGCCTTCGCGGGTCAATCTGGCATTGACCTCGAGCAGGTCGTGCATCAGCGCCGCGTCCTGCTGCGGCGTCAGGGACTGGATGGTCTGTTCGACGTGATAGGCCAGGATGGCGTAAAGCATGCGGCGATCTCCTCCTGTTCGAGCGGCCGCACTATTGCAAGGTTGGGTTGGTTGATCCACCCCCGGTGCCCATCGAGACGCTAGTCTGCTGCCTTATGCCGCCAGCGGCAGGCTGAGCTCCGTCAGCAGGCCGCCGCGAGGATGGTTGGACAGGTTGACATCGCCGCCGGCGGCACGCGCAATGTTGCGGGCAATGGTCAGGCCTAGCCCGAGACCGCCGGTCTGGCGGTTGCGCGATTGCTCCAGCCGCACGAAGGAACCGAACACCTGGTCGAGCTGCGCCTGCGGTATGCCCGGCCCCTCGTCGCGGATAACCAGCGTGACCGTGCCGTCCGACTGCCGCAGGCTGACATGGGCTTTCTTGCCGTAGGTCACGGCATTCTGGACCAGATTGTTGACGCAGCGCTTGAGCGCCACCGGCCGCGCCATGCAGATCATGCCACGCGGCCTGGCGCCGTCATGGTCGAACGTGACGTCCTCGAAACTGTCGGCGATCGATTCCACCAGCGACCAGAAATCGATCCGCTCGCTCTTCTCCTCGGTGACTTCGAAGGTGGCGAAGTCGATGACGGAGCTGGCGATGCTCTCGATGTCGGCGAGGTCGTGGGCGAGCGCCTCGCGCGCCGTCGATCTGCGCAACAGCTCGAGGCGCAGCCGCATGCGGGTCAGCGGAGTGCGCAGATCGTGGGCGAGCGCGGCGGCCAGATGTTCGCGGTCCTCGACATAGTCGCGCAGCCTCACCTGCATGGCGTTGACGGCTTTGGCCGCGGCGCGGATTTCGCGGCTGCCGGTCTCGGCGATCGGCGGGCTCTTCAGGTCCGTGCCGATCCGGTTGACCGCCGTTTCCATCATCCGATAGGGCGCCGTCAGCCGGCGTAGCGACCAGATCGACATGATCACCACCAGGGCCGCGATCAGCGAATAGAGCGGCAGGCTGTCGAAGCTCAATATCGGTCCGACCGGCGTGTTGGGTTCGGTGAAATTCAGCCATTGGCCGTCGGCGAAGCGGACAGATGCCGTCAGCTTGTCGCTCTGGGCGAAGCTGGCCGCCAGCGATAACAGGTCGCGCTCCACCGCGCCGACATCCTTGGTCACGGCCACACCGCCAGGCGCGTTGGCTGCCTGGGTTGCCGGATCGCGCCGGACGCGGGCGTCGGTGATGCCGAATTTCGACAGCCGCCCGACCAGGATGTCCTCGAGTTCGGCCAGTTCGTCGTCGCCGGCGATCGACGAGGTGATCGCGGGCGTGTCCGAAACGGTGAGCGCATAGGTGGCGTTGAACAGACCGGAGGCCGTCAGCTTGCGCTGCTCCGGCGTGTCGTCATGCATCAGCTGCACCAGCGAATAGGCGCGGTCGTTAAGCCGGTAGAGATCGACCTCGTCATTGGCGACGGCGCGATCGCGCGAGACGATATAGAGCGTAGCGACCTGGCTGATCAGCAGGCCGGCAATGACGATGAGCAAAACCCAGACCGGCAGGGTTTGCGGCAGGAACCGTCTCATTCGGAGGTGGTCTCGGGCAGGAACTGGTAGCCGCCGCTGCGCACGGTCAGGATCAGTTTCGGCGTCTTGGGGTCGTCTTCCATCTTGCGCCTGAGACGGCTGACCAGGATGTCGATACTGCGATCGAAGGAATAGTCGCTGTCGCCGCCGGAAAGCTCGATGAGCTGGTCGCGGGTGAGCACGCGCTGCGCGCTTTTGACGAAGGTCTGCAACAGGTTGAACTCCGCCATCGTCAGCTCGACCCTGACGTCGCCCGGCGCCATCAGCCGGCGGCGCGAGCAGTCCATCGTCCAGCCGGCGAAATGATAGATCTGCTTGGTGGTGGCGCGCTTCGGCTCAGCAGCACCATTGCGCCTCAAAACGGCGCGGATGCGGGCCAGCAGCTCGCGCGGATCGAAGGGTTTGGGCACATAATCGTCGGCGCCCATTTCCAGGCCGACGACGCGGTCGGTGGTCTCGGTGACCGCCGTCAGCATGATGATCGGCGTCGAGTAGCTGGCGCGCAGGTCGCGGCAGAGCTCCAGCCCGCTCTTTCCTGGCAGCATCACATCAAGCACGATCAGGTCTACCTGCGTGCGGCGCAGTATGTCTTCCATCTCGACGCCGTCGGCGGCAACCGTGGTGCGCAGGCCGCGCTTCTGGAAGAATTCCTGCAGCAGGTCGCGAATGCCCTTGTCGTCGTCGACGATCAGTATGTGCGCATCGGATTTCACGGCGATCCTGTCATTGCTGGCGGCCGGTCGGCGGCTGCCTTCTGAGTCTGCTTCTGTGGCGTCACCCACACGATAGAATTCTGGCCACATGTTGGCCAGCGGCGATGATCGCCCGCAAAGCCGATTTGCCAGAAACAATTCAGAAACAAAATTCTATAGTCCGGAAAAACTCCCGAAAAAAATCAAGGGCATAAAGGGTGCCGTGGCGGTCAGGACATCGGCTGCGACGCGAAGTCTCCGGAGTAACGGACATCACCAATGCACAGGTTCACGATCAGCTTGATGGGTGCGCTGCTCAGCATTCCGCTCGTCACAGCCGCGGTCGGAGCCACAACCGTAAAGGTGACGCCGATCACAAGGAGCGAGCGCTGCATCGATCTCAATCGCCAGGTAGACGAAGCCCTTGAAACCCATGCCGCGGCAACGCAGGTCACCGCGGCGAAAGCACTGCAAAGAAAGGGAAACCGGTTCTGCGCCAACAAGAAACAGGCACAGGGTATCCGGATGCTCGCGAACGCTTTGAAGCTGCTTGGAGTGACACCGATCGACCCGGTTCAGTGACACTCGAAACACGACCCGCACAAAGAAGGAAATGAAGCCATGAAAAAGTCCATCCTCTCCGCCACCGGTCTCGCCGTCGCTCTCGCTTTCGCAATGCCGGCTCTGGGCAATGCCGCTGCCACCACGACCGCTGCTCCGGCTGCTTCCACGACCACCGCTCCGGCGACCACGACCGCCAAGCCCCCGGTGAAGAAGGTCGTCGCCAAGAAGCCCGTCAAGAAGCACAAGAAGGCGAAGAAGGTCGTCAAGACGGACGCCCCGAAGGCCTGATCCAGACAGCCAACAGGCTTGTCTGTAACAAGGCCGCTCCAGCACCCCCCCGGCTGGAGCGGCCTTGTCGTGTGAGCATGATTACCCGTTGATGGGTGCCGGCCACCCAGGACTTTAACCCGTTTGCAATGCAGATCCGGTAGGATAGCCCGCATGAAGAAGCGGCTTTCATCCATTCTGCGCTCGATGGCCATCGGCGGCCTTGTGGCCTCGGCAATGGTCAGGGTGCTGATCCAGTTCACCGCCAGCCCGGTGCCCGATCCGGTGAGCGGGCGCACAGAGCCGTCGCTGTTTGCACCGGCAATCTCCAGCAGCTGGCAATACATCACACCATGGCAAAGCCTGCTGCTTACCGTGATCACCGGCGCGGCGCTGGCCTGCTTCTTCGGCTGGCTCGCGGTCGCCTGGGTCGAATACAAGGCGGCCGGATCAAGGCCGGATGCGGCATCCAGCGCACGGCAATTCCAGGCTCGTCGCGTCGCCAATCGCCAGGGCCGTTGAACCGCAGCATACACTTCCTAAATTTGTGAACGGCAGCACTTCCGGGAAGCCGGTTTGGCGCGCCGATCAAAATGGACGACGGCTTTCCCCCATGACAAAGTGAGAGCGACCCCTCGCGCGATACCGGTTCCCGATGCCTGAAATCAGTTCCAAACCCCGCACCAAGACCAAGCCGCGGACCGAGCGGCCGAAGCTCTACAAGGTCATCCTCATCAATGACGATTTTACGCCGCGCGAATTCGTGGTGACGGTGCTGAAGGGCGAGTTCAAGCTCAGCGAAGACCAGGCTAACCGGGTGATGATCACCGCGCACCGGCTCGGCGTTTGCGTCGTTGCCGTCTTCACCAGGGATGTCGCCGAGACCAAGGCGACACGGGCCGTCGACGCGGCCAAGGCCAAGGGGTACCCGCTGCTGTTTACGACGGAGCCGGAGGAGTAGGTTGAGCGTCTTTCTCCCCGTCATTATACGGGGAGAAATGTCCGGCAGGACAATGAGGGGCAGCGCCGAGGTCGATGACAGTTCGCTTGCGCGGGCCGAGGAGATTGCCAACAATCTCAGGCTCGCGCTGCCCCTCATCCGCCTGCCGGCACCTTCTCCCCGTATAGTGACGGGGAGAAGGGATCCTTACCTTCCCTCTCTGTACCACATCGCGCCCATGGCCAGCAGCAGCAGGCAAAGGCCGAGGAAGCCGCCGAACAGGGGTACGCGCGAGACGGCTTTGAGCACGCTGTCGTCGCTGCTGCGCAGGCCGATCCAGTCTGCGCCCGAGGCCGCACCGGAGGCGCGGACCGGGACGATGGAGGGCAGGGCGACGCTGCCGGTGAGCTGGCCAAGGGTGGAGGAGGCCGCCAGCCGGCGCACGCTGCCGCCGGTGGCCTCAGTCGGAGCCTTCAAGCGGTCCTCGGTAGAGACGACGTCGGAGAATTCCGGCGCGTTGACCGGGCCGACATGGGCGAGTGCGGTCAGGTCACCATTGCCGATCTGGTAGAGGCCGATCTCCTTGGTCTCGATGCTGCCCAGGAAAACGCCGGGTTCGGACTTCTCCAGCTTGACGATCAGCGCCTTGCCCGAAGGGGTGATCACCTGCGCCGGGCCGGGATCGTCGCTCATCGTCTGGCGGCGGATTTCCAGCATCATGCCGCGGCCGCCGGCGGTCAGCCGCTCTTCCTCAAGTTCAGGTTCCTTCATCAGCCAGTGGGCGATGCGGCGGTAAAGCTGGACATGCGGCCCGCCACCCTCGAAGCCGCGCGCCCATAGCCAGCCCTGATCGGACAGAAGCATGCCGACGCGGCCTTCGCCCTTATGATCGAGCAGAAGCAGCGGGCGGTTGTCGGCGCCCTTCATCACCACTTCGCCTTCGGGGTTCTGCACGCCGATGGTGCGGAACCAGCGGCTCCAGCGCGGCGGCTCGGTCGCCGAGCCGTCGAGGCCGCGCGTCACCGGATGGCGCTGGCCGAGATCGGTGAGGCGCGGATAGAAGGCCTTGTCGATGACTTCGCCGGTCGGCATTGCCGGCAGCGATGACATTAGCGGGGTGCGGGCGATCGAGGCGTCGCCGGCATATTCCGGCCCGGCGGCAATCAGCAGCGCGCCGCCCTTTTCGACATATTCGGAGATGTAGTCGTAATAGAGGATCGGCAGCACGTCGCGGTGCTGGTAGCGGTCGAAGATGATGAGATCGAAATCCTTGATCTTCTCGACGAACAACTCGCGGGTCGGGAAGGCGATCAGCGACAGTTCGTTGATCGGCGTGCCGTCCTGCTTTTCCGGCGGCCGCAAAATGGTGAAATGGACGAGATCGACCGAGGCGTCG
This sequence comes from Mesorhizobium sp. M1143, assembly GCF_040318435.1. NCBI lineage: Bacteria > Pseudomonadati > Pseudomonadota > Alphaproteobacteria > Hyphomicrobiales > Phyllobacteriaceae > Mesorhizobium > Mesorhizobium sp. M1143. The sequence goes on from NZ_JAMYMJ010000001.1 coordinate 219,983, forward strand.
GATTTCAGCAGATTGCGCCAGGTGCGCTCGCCGGCATGCGGTTCGCCGGAAACCAAAAGCACGCGCAAGTTCTCGCGGATGCCGTCGATCAGCGCGATGGCGCGGTTGTTGGCGTCGGTCAGTTCGCCCGGCTCGCGGTCGATGGAGAGTTCAACGATGTTCCGGCCGGCGCCGGGGATGGTCACCTGCAGCGGCATCGCCTGGCCGATGGTCGCCTCTTCGACCGCGACCTGCTCGCCATTGACCGAGACGCGGACATCGACCGGGCCGGTTTCGCCGTCGGTGGCGATGACGCGGTAGGTCATGTCGAGCGGCTTGCCGACGAGGCCGAAGCGCGGCGCGTTCTCGAAGCGGATGCGGCGGTCCTTCTCGTGCTCGTTGCCGGTGATCAGCGCGTGCAGCGGCGCATTGAAGTCGGGGGCGGCCGGTGCGTCATGCACCTCGCCATCGGTGATCATGATGGCGCCACCGATGCGCGAGGGCGGCACGTCGCGGAAGGCGCCTTCAAGCGCTGCAAAAAGCTTGGTCTCGGTGCGCTCGTCGGCGGCTTCCGACTTGCCGGCCTCGACGACGCGGACGTCGAACTGCTTGAAGCGGCCAAGGCGCTGCTGCAAACCGGCAAGCGCTTCGTCGGTCTGTTTGGTCCGGTCGCCGATATCCTGGCTCTGGCTGCGGTCGACGATGACGGCAACGACGCTCTTCAGCGCCTCGCGCTCCTCATCGAGGAAGACCGGATTGAGGAGTGCTGCGCCCAGCGCAATCAGCGCCGCGAAGCGGAAGATCGCGCCGCGCTGGCGAAACCACAAGCCGACAGCCGCCAGCACCAGCAGCGGTGCGAGCACCAAAGCCAGCAAGGGCCAGGACAGCAGCGGTTCGAAGGAAATCGACCAGTTCATAGGCTTACTGCCCCAGCCGTTCGAGCAGGATCGGCACGTGCACCTGGTCGGATTTGTAGTTGCCGGTCAGCATGTACATCATGATGTTGACGCCGGCGCGCAGCGCATAGATGCGCTGCATCGGATCCGATGGCACGGTCGGCAAAAGCGGGTCACCATTCTCGTCGACGGCCCAGGCGCCGGCAAAATCATTGGCGGTGATCAGGATCGGCGAGACGCCGTCGCCGACGCGTACCGGCCGATTCTCGGCATTGCTGGCCTCGAGCGAGGCTTCCACCCAGAGCGGGCTGCCGGAGAAGCGGCCGGGAAATTCGGGCAGGATGAAGAAGGATTTGGTCAGCACATGGTCGGCGGGCACCGGCTCCAGCGGCGGCACGTTGAGATTGCCGAGAATGTCGCGCAACCGTTCCGTCGCCGGGCTCGCCGAATCCGCACCGATGCCGTTGGCGAACTGGTCGCGCGTGTCGAACAGCACCGTGCCGCCCTGCTGCATATAGGCGTCGATGCGGGCGATCGCGGCTTGACTCGGCATCGGCGCGGAGGGATCGATCGGCCAGTAGATCAGCGGATAGAAGGAAAGCTCGTCCTTCGAGATATCGACGCCCGCCGGCGCGCCCGGCTCGAGCGCGGTCTTCTCGATCAGGAAGCGGGTCAAGCCTTCGAGCCCTGCGCGGCTGATCGAATCGTCACCGGGCACACCGGTCAGCACATAGGCGATGCGGGTCTTGGCAATGTCCTCGATAGCGGCGGCATCGCCGGGCTTGGCGTCGTCGGCGCGGGCGAGGTCGGCATGGCCAAACAGCATGCCGAGGCCAAGCAGCAGCGCAGCCGTCGTTGCCGCGGCCGATCGGGCGCGGCGCGGTCGGCGCGACATCAGCCCGCCCATCCAGAACACCGCCAGCGTGTCGAGCAGCATAAGCACAAGTGCCGCTGTGACCAGCGATCCCTTGAGGTCGCGCGATTCATCGAAAGCGTACTGGATATTGGTCACCGGCACTGTGAATTGCGGGCGCACCAGCGGCGCGAAGGCGGTGGCCGGGTCGAGCAGATTGTGGGCGAAAACGCCGGTTTCCGAGCCATAGAGGCCGGGCGGGTTCTCGAACGTCACCGGCAGCGAGCCGGCGCCAGGGACCAGCGGTCGTGCGTCCGGCGTCGGCGGCACCAAAGTGCCGTCGGCGGCTATCATGCGATAAGGCGCCAGCGACGTAGCAGCGGCTTCGGCGTTGGCAACCGCCGCACCCTGGTTGCGCGACAGCTGCACGATGCGCCGCAGCATCTCGACGAAGCTGCCGGAGATCGGCAGCGTCGACCATGTCGCTTCCGGGGTGATATGGAACAGCACCAGCGTGCCCTTGCCCTTCTTCAACCCGGTCACCAGCGGGGTGCCATCGGCAAGGGTTGCCCAGGTGCGCTCGACGATGTCCGGCGTCGGTTCGGCCAACACCTGCCGGCTCACTGTGACCTCGGCCGGCGGTGCGAGGTCGGCGAACGGGCCGTTCTTCGGGAATTCGGTCACCGCTTGCGGCGTCGTCCATGACAGCGCGCCGCCAAGCGAGCGCTCGCCGGTGCGCAGCCTGACCGGCAACAGATCATCGTCATTGCCGGCGGCGGCCAGCCGCGAACCGGCAAAGCGCACCAGCGTGCCGCCATTGTCGACCCAGTCGACCAGCCGCTGATGGACCTGCGGCGGAATGGTACCGATATCGGCCATGACGATCATCGCCGGCTTCTGGTCGAGAAGCTGCGGGATGGCGTCGGCGAGATCGACGCTCGACGGTTCGACCAGATCGGCGAAAGGCTGCAGCGCGCGCCTGATGTAATAGAGCGGCGACAGGAGCGGCTGCGCCTGGTCGGCCTCGGCCTGCGATAAAAGTCCGACGCGGCGGCGCTTGGAGCTTTCGTCGAGCACGCGCACCGCACCTGCCTGGCGTTCGCCGTCGAGCGCGATCGAGGCGAAGTCGTTGCGCAGTTCGAACGGCACCGCCATCGTGCCGGTGGCGGTGGTCTGACCCGGCGCGAAGGTCAGCGTCGCGTCGGCGATGCGGCGGCCCTTGTCGTCGAAGGCGCCGGCGGGGACTTGTGCCGGCGCCGGGTCGCCGGGCGCGCGGATGGCGGTCAGGGCGAAGCCGTCGACCTCGTTATCGGCGCCGGTGAGCCCAGTCAGCGCCAGCCGGTCGGAATCGGCCCAGACGACACGGGCGGCGTTTTTCGACAGCAGTGTGTTGAAGGCGGCCTCGTCGCCCTTTGCCGCAAGGCCGTCGGCGAGAACGGCAACGCTGGCGCCGGGCAAAGTTTCCAGCACGCCGGCGACGCGGGCATAGACAGCGGGTCGGTCGGCCGGAATCGGCCTCGGCTTGGCGGCGCGCAGCCGGTCGAGGGCAGCCGCCGCATCGAAGGGGCCGATTTCGGCGTTCGGCTTTTCGGCGGTGAAGGCGATGACGACCGGTACGCCGTTCGAACCGGCATCGGCGATCAGCCGCTGGGCGGTGGCGACGCGCTTGCCCCAGTCGGCGGCACTCGCCCAGTCATTGTCGATGACGAGCGCCAGGGCGGCGCCCTCGGCCGGCAATTTTTCGCGCGGATTGAAAACGGGTTCGGCTAATGCCGCGACGACAAGGGCTGCCATCAACAGCCGCAGCAGCGTCAGCCACCACGGGCTCTGCTGCGGCGTTTCCTCGCGCTTCAGCACGCGAGCGAGGATCTTCAGCGGCGGAAATATTTCGGACTGCGGCTTGGGCGGTGTGAGCCTGAGCAGCCACCAGATCACCGGCAGCGCCAGCAGGCCCCACAACACCATGGGAGCGCCAAAGGAGAGCGGCAGCCAGCTCATGCGCCGGCCTTTCCCACGAATGCGCCATCGGCGGTCATCGCCATGTGGATGCGCACCAACGCCTCGGAAGCGAGGCGGTCGGTGTGGTTGACGGTGTAGCTCCAGCCGAGGCGCTTGCACCAGCTGGCCAACTCCTGGCGGCGGGCGGTGTAGAGCAGGCGGTATTCGTCGCCGAGCATTTCGGCGCGGCCGGCGGTCAGCTTGTCGCCGGTCTCGGGATCGGTGAATTCGGTGCGGCCGGCATAGGGAAAGGTCTCCTCCGCCGGATCGGCAACCTCGATCAGATGCGCACGCACGCCATGCCGCGCCAGCACATCGAGCCATTCCATGGTCTCCTCGACCGGGTCGAGGAAATCGCTGACGACGACGATGTCGCAGAAGCGGCGGATGGCGGACAGGTCAGGCTTTGCCGGCGGGTCGGCGGCGTGCATCAATTGCGCCGCGATGCGCTCGGCGCCGTTGCGGGCGGTGAACGGATCGGTCAGGCCGGGCCAGGCGATGCGCTCGCCGCTGCGAGATAGTAATTCGGCCATGGCCAGTGCCAGCACCAGCGCGCGCGATTCCTTGGAAACGCTGGCGCCAGTCGATTTGTAGAGCATGGAGGGCGATGGGTCGGCCCAAAGCCACACCGTGTGGGCTGCTTCCCATTCGCGGTCGCGCACATAGGTGTGGTCGTCCCGGGCCGAACGGCGCCAGTCGATGCGCGAGGAATCGCCTTCGACATAGGGGCGGAACTGCCAGAAATTCTCGCCGATGCCGCGCTTGCGGCGGCCATGCCAGCCGGCAATTACCGTATTGACGATACGGCGTGCCTCGACCAGCAGGTCCGGCACCAGCGAAGCCCGCAACCGGCCCCTGGCGAGCGCGTCGCGCGTCGCTGCCGGTGCCTGGACTTCGCCGATACGCGCCATCAGATTCCTTTGGCCAGTTTCGCTACCACGTCGCGCACGGTCGTGCCCTCGGCGCGGGCGGCAAAGGTCAGCGCCATGCGGTGCTGCAGCACCGGTTCGGCCAGCGCGCGGATGTCGTCCACCGACGGCGCCAGCCGCCCGTCATAAAGCGCGCGCGCACGGGCGCACAGCGTCAGCGCCTGGCTGGCGCGCGGGCCGGGACCCCAGGCGACATGCTTGTCGGTCTCGGCATTGCCCTGGCCGGGACGCGCCGAACGCACCAGTTTGAGGATGGCGTCGACGACGCTTTCGGGCACCGGCATACGGCGGATCAGCGTCTGGATTTCCCTCAGCCGCGCCGGCTGCAGGACGTTTTGCGCCTTGGCGTCCTCGATGCCGGTGGTTTCGAGCAGGATGCGCCGCTCGGCCTCGATTTCGGGATAAAGGATGTCGACCTGCATCAGGAAGCGGTCGAGCTGCGCTTCGGGCAGGGGATAGGTGCCTTCCTGCTCCAGCGGGTTTTGCGTCGCCAGTACATGGAAGGGCGCGGGCAGGTCGTGGCGAATGCCGGCGATGGTGACGTGATATTCCTGCATCGCCTGCAGCAGCGCCGACTGGGTGCGCGGCGAGGCGCGGTTGATCTCGTCGGCCATCAGCAATTGCGCGAAGATCGGGCCGGAGATGAAGCGGAAGGAGCGCTTGCCGGCCTCGTCCTGTTCCATCACCTCTGAGCCGAGAATGTCCGACGGCATCAGGTCGGGTGTGAACTGGATGCGGCGCGAATCGAGGCCGAGCACGACACCGAGCGTTTCGACCAGCTTGGTCTTGGCAAGGCCGGGCACGCCGACCAGCAGCGCATGGCCGCCGGCAAGCAGCGCCACCAGCGTGCGCTCGACCACCACTTCCTGGCCGAAAATGACGCGGCCGACGCCGTCGCGCACCCTGGAAATATCGGCCAGCGCAGTCTCGGCCTGGGCGATCATGTCCTTTTCGCTGATTGGGCTTTCCTTGACCATTACGCTCATGCCGCATCGATCCTTGTGCTGGAAGTACCGGCTTGCACTGCAGTGTGCCTTAGAATGCCGCGATTCGGCTTCGCCTGGCGCCTACGAATGAATTTAAATCACAGACTTAGGCTGACAAGCGGAACAACAGTGACTATTTCGTGACCATGACGGAACGCTCCGAACATCGCGAACACAGCCTTGCTGCCGCAACCGAGGCGCGCGGTCTCGAAGCGTTGATCTCGCGTGCGGCTCGCGCCGGCAAGGGCGCGGCGCCGGTGGAGCGCTGGAATCCCGACTTCTGCGGCGATCTCGACATGGAGATCAAACAAGACGGAACGTGGTTCTATCTCGGCACGCCGATCGGCCGCATGCCGCTGGTGCAGCTGTTTTCCAGCGTGCTGCGCAAGGACGAGGATGGCAGGACCTATCTGGTGACGCCGGTCGAACGGGTCGGCATCCGCGTCGTGGACGCGCCTTTCATCGCGGTTGAAATGGATGTTTCCGGCGCCGGCGCCGAGCAGACCATCACCTTCCGCACCAATGTCGGCGATGTCGTCGAGGCCGGGCCTGGCCATCCGCTGCGCTTCGTCGACGAGAACGAGACCGGCGGCCTGAAACCCTATGTGCTGGTGCGCGGGCGGCTGGAAGCGCTGGTGGCGCGGCCGGTGATGTACGAACTGGTCGAGCATGGCGAGGAGATCGATATCGGCGGCAAGACGATGTTTGCCGTGCGCTCGAAAGGCGAAATCTATCCGATCATGCCGGCGGAAAAACTGAAGCGGCTGAGCGCATGATGGATCAGGTGAGGCCGCCGCCGTTTTCCACAGCGGATTTTCGCGCGCGGGTCGCGGCGCAAGCTGAAGTCCATGCCGGCGACGATTATGGCGATCATCGCTTCAACCCCGGCCATCCACGGTTGACGCAGCTCAAAGCGCTGCGCGACGCCGCGGTGCTGATCCCGGTCGTCGATCATGGACGCGATGCGACCGTGCTTTTGACCAAGCGGGCGGAAAAACTGCGCAGCCATTCCGGGCAGGTGGCTTTTCCCGGCGGCACCATTGATCCCACCGATGCGACCCCGGAAGCAGCGGCCTTGCGCGAAACCTTCGAGGAGATCGGGCTCGGCCAGGACCGCATTGAGATCATCGGCCGCATGCCCGATTATGTCGCCGGCAGCGGCTATCGCATCGCCCCGGTGCTGGCGGTCGTGCAGCCCGGTTTTACGCTGTCGCTCAATGCCGACGAGGTCGATGCCGCCTTCGAAGTGCCGCTCTCGTTCCTGATGGATCCGGCCAACCACACCAGGGACAGCCGCATGTGGAACGATCTGGAATGGTTCTTCTACGATATGCCCTATGGCGGCCAGCGCATCTGGGGCGTCACCGCCGGCATCATCCGCACCCTCTATGAAAGGCTCTATGCTTGAGTGATCCGGTATCGCTGGCGGGCAGAGCCGACTGGCTGGGTGAAAAGCATCTGCAGCGGCTGCTTGCCGTGCTGGCGCAGGGCGGCGAGGAAGCCCGCATCGCGGGCGGCGCGGTGCGCAATGCGCTGATTGGGCAGCCGGTCGCCGATATCGACGTTGCTACCACTTGCCTGCCCGAGGAAACCGTTCGCCGCGCCGAGGCGGCGGGCTTCAAGGCGGTGCCGACCGGCATCGAGCACGGCACGATCACGGTGATTGCCGGCGGCGCGCCCTATGAGGTCACCACGCTGCGCGCCGACATCGAGACCGATGGCCGCCGCGCCAAAGTGTCGTTCGGCCGCGACTGGAAGGCCGACGCCGAACGGCGCGATTTCACCATCAACGCGCTCTATGCGGAGGCTGACGGGACGGTCGTGGACCTGGTCGGCGGCGTCGGCGATATCGAGGCACGAAGGCTGCGCTTCATTGGCGATGCCGAGCAGCGGATCCGCGAAGACTATCTGCGCATCCTGCGTTTCTTCCGCTTTTTCGCCTGGTATGGCGAGGGTCGGCCCGATGCCGAGGGATTGAAGGCCTGCGCCCGGCTCAAGGACGGTCTCGCCCATCTCTCGGCTCAACGCATCTGGTCCGAGCTGAAGAAGTTGTTATCGGCCCCAGATCCGTCGCGCGCCTTGCTGTGGATGCGCCAGGCCGGCGTGCTCACCAGCGCCCTGCCGGAAAGCGAGAAATGGGGCATCGATGCCATTCATGGGCTGACCAAGACAGAGAAGGATCTGGGCTGGGCGCCGGACCCGCTGCTCAGGCTGGAGGCGATCGTGCCGCCCGATGCGGCGCGGATGAAGACACTGGCCGAGCGGCTGAAACTTTCGACCACTGAGGCGGAGCGCCTGCGCCACTGGGCGCTGACGGCTGCCGTCGAGCCCAAGACAAGCGAAGCGGAACTGGCCAAGAAACTCTATTCCGGCGAGCGCCAGGGTTTTCTCGATCGCCTGCGGCTGTCGCTGGCGTCGGCGCGAGCGCGGGCTCTCGAGGACAATGACGCGCTGGTTCAGGCCGGCGGGTTTTCGCGCCTGCTCGCTTTTGCGCTGAAATGGGAAAAACCGGTGTTCCCAGTCAAGGGCGGCGATCTGACGGCGCTTGGCGCGTCGCCGGGGCCAATACTCGGTGCGATCCTGAAAAACCTGGAAAAGGAATGGATCGGGTCCGGCTTTGCGCTCGATCGCGACGCGCTGCTGGAGCGCGCCGCGGAAGCCTTGAAGGCCAGATAGGACTGCTCAGGCCGCGTCGCGAACTTTCTCGATGCGCGAGCGGATCGCCTCGATCATCGTCTCTCGAATGACCGTTTCGCCATGTGTCTCGCGCATATGGTCGACGGCGCGGCGCATGACCTCGGCTTCCTCACCGGCACGCGTGTGCCACTCACAGCCGGGAACCAGCGAGCCGCAATGGAATTCCTTCATGGGATTTTCTCCTTTCCTCCTTGGAGCATGTGCCTCTCATGGGCACACGAAGCTCCGCCATCTCCTGTTCCGCGCCCTGTCACAGCAGTCGGTTTCGGGGGCGCGCACGGGGGAGCTAGCATAACACGGTTCGACCATTTTAGTTGCCGTGGGTGCGAAAAAGGCGGAGCAGCGCTGCCCCTCCCCCTCTTGTCAGGCTAAGCCAAGGCGAGACCGTTCGGTCTTGTCCCCATCACTTCACGATCTTGACGGACTCGGCAACCTTGTTCTTGCCGCTCATGTCCCAGGAAACGCGGACCTTTTCGCCGGCCTTCAAGCCTGGATCCTTGAAGGTCTGGGGCAGCGTGAAGGTGGATCCATCGTCCAGAACAAGGCTCATGGCCGTGCCATCATAGGTCTTGACCGTACCGGTGGTGTGCTTGACCGCGGCAAAGGCGACCGAACCGGAAGCGAGAAGGGCAGCGGCGGCTGCCGAAACAATGAGCTTTCGCATGTAATACTCCTGGAAATGCGGGCATCCGTTTGGAAAATGCTCCGCCTTGTTCAGGGCCGTCCGGTAGCGTCGTGTCGCGGTTCGGGACTGAACCGCCGGCGCTTCCCGGCCCGAAACGACAAATAGTCATTTTATTTCAATTGCCTATTAGACGAAAAAGATAATGGCGATGCCACATTGGCCGCCCAGATTCGGCGAATGGGACGTCAATGCGGCTCACGTTGCGCTCACCGATAGTTTACGGCCACCTGACCTCCGGCGGCAGGCTGGACAGGATCGAGGCGACATTGCCCCCGGTCTTCAGGCCGAAAATGGTGCCGCGATCGTGAAGCAAGTTGAATTCTACGTAACGGCCGCGGCGAATGAGCTGCTCGTCGCGGTCGTCGTCGGTCCAGTTCTCGTTGAAATGGGCGCGAACCAGGTGGCCGTAGACGACAAGGAAAGAACGCCCGACATCCTGGACGAAGTTCAAATCGGCATTCCAGCCGCCTTTCTCCTCCCCCGAATGCAGCCAGTCGAAAAAGATGCCGCCGACGCCGCGCGGCTCGTGGCGGTGCGGCAGATAGAAATACTCGTCGCACCAGGCCTTGAACTTCGGGTGGTCGGCGACACCGGCATTCTTCTCGCAGGCGAACTGCATGGCGCGGTGGAAGGCGATGGTATCGGGGTCGTCTTCGGTGCGATGGCGATCAAGCACCGGTGTCAGGTCAGCGCCGCCGCCAAACCAGTGGCGCGACGTCACGACCATGCGGGTGTTCATGTGCACGGCCGGCACGTTGGGGTTCCAGGGATGCGCAATCAGCGAAATGCCTGATGCCCAGAAGCTCGGGTCTTCCTCGGCGCCGGGCATCTGCTTCCTGAATTCGGGCGAGAATTCGCCATAGACGGTCGAAGTATGGACGCCGACCTTCTCGAAGACGCGGCCCCGCATCATAGACATGGTGCCGCCGCCGCCCTTTCCATTGTCGCGTTCCCACGGCGTCTTTTCGAAGCGGCCGGGCGACCATTCGGCCAGTGGTCCCTGCAGTTCCTGTTCGATCTGCTCGAAGGTTGTGCAAACGCGCTCACGCAGCGTCTCGAACCAGAGCCTGGCCTTCATCTTCTTCTGTTCGATGTCGGCTGGCAGGCCTGCCGGTATTTCTGGTCGTTCCAAAATGCTGTCTCCGGTCGCAGCCGACAAAGGACCTAGTGGAGTGAATTTGACATTTGCAGACAGCGTGGCGCAGGGCACGACGCAAATGTCAAATTCGAAAACTCTACTAGAAACATAAACTTGCTAGTGGTCCTTGTGATTCCAACATTCGCAACGGCGCTGGGGATTAGGGAGGCGAATGTTGGAATCGGACCACTAGCCTTTTCCGGGCGCGATCCCTAATCTCTTAGGGGCAAGGGTCAAGTGTCATCTGTTCGGCCCAGGAGTTCTTTCATGCGCACGCCGGCAAGACCGCCGCTGCATGGCCTGAAGAAAAGGCTCGATCGTTCACGCGCCGAGCGCGAGCGCATGCCGCGTGACGGGTTTTTGCGGGAGACCTTTGTCTTGCCGCGCCCCGATGCGCGGCTCAAAGCCAAGGAATGGTTCGAACGCTTTCCCAAGCAGGCCTACTGGACCGAGATCGAAAGCTGGTTCGAACGGCCGGGCGATGTCATAGAATTCACGATACGGCGGCTGCCGGCGGCGGATTAGGATCCCACCAGCAGTCGCCTTGCGCCCGGCCCTTGCGCACTCAAGCGATCTTCCCTGTTTCGCAGCGGGCATTTGTCGATCGACATGCAGCCGCAGCCGATGCAGTCGGTCAGGCCGTCGCGCAGCTTCTTTAGCTGAGTGATCTTGCGATCGAGGTCGTCGCGCCAGCCGGTCGACAACAGGTTCCAGTCCTCGCGCGTCGGGGTGCGGCCTTCTGGCAGCGATTCAAGTGCGGCGCCGATCTCGGCCAGCGAGATGCCGACCTCCTGGGCGATCCGGATGATCGCCACCCGCCGCAGCACGTCGCGGCCATAGCGCCGCTGGTTGCCCGACGTGCGGTGGCTGCGGATCAGCCCGCGCGCCTCGTAGAAATGCAGCGCCGACACCGCCACGCCGCTGCGCATCGCCACCTGGCCGACCGTCAATTCCTTTACCGGAGCCATCTCGATTTTCCGCTTGACCTCAACTTAAGTTGAGCTTGTAGCCAGGAAACGTCGATAGGGCAATTGAGGAGAAGGCGATGTGCCTGGGTGAGAATGATGCAAGACGCAACGGCCGTTGGCGATGACGACAACGCGCTGAAGGGTCTAGCCGAGCTGCCGGATGGCTTCACCGGCGACCATGGCGACCGACAGCGCGACGTTGATGCTGCGCGTGCCCGGCTGCATCGGGATGGTCAGCCGCGCATCCGCCGCCTGATGGACAGGATCCGGCACGCCGGCGGATTCGCGGCCGAACAGCAGGATGTCGCGTTGGGCGAAGCTGAAGCCTGTATAGGGGGCCGCGGCTTTGGTGGTGAGCAGCACCAGCCGGCAGGCTTCGCCCTTGCGCCAATCCTCGAAGGCGTTCCAGTCGACATGCCGGGTCAGGGCAGCCATTTCGAGGTAGTCCATCCCGGCGCGCTTAAGCGCTTTGTCGGAGAGCGGAAAGCCGGCTGGTTCGATGATGTCGACGCCAAGGCCGAGGCAGGCGGCGAAGCGCAGGATTGTTCCGGTGTTGCCGGCGATGTCAGGCTGGTAGAGGGCGATGCGCAGACGGTGGTTCATTTCCGCGTCTTTCTAATAAGTGGCAGATCGGCCACAGCGGGTGGCTGGTTTTGGAAATTGCTGGACCTGCGGGTGGCCATTTTCTGCGAAGTCGATTATACCGCACGCATTGTCAACCCGAACCGATGGAGGGGTATTTCATGATGACCATGCACATCCAGCGCCCCTCCCGTGGGCTTACCTGCCCGCCGGCGGTTTCGGTACGACGATTTACCTGATTTCTTAGATCTGATCGCACCGATTCCCGCCGAACCCAATTTTCGGCTCTCGAAGGAATCCTGCGATGTTTTTCAAACCGTTAAAGGGGCCAAGCGCCCCAGCTGAGCATGTCGCGACCGAGGCCTATCGTCGTGTCCCGACGGATGCAATCCGTGCCTCCGGCCGAAGGCCGGCGCACGACATTGCTTCGCCTTTTTATGTCTATTTTCACACGGAGGACGGACCGATGTTCGATCCCTATAAGATACCGGGTTCAAGAAGCCTGCACGAACGCAAGACGGCGACCTGGGCGTTGCCGGTCGGCGAGACGTATTCGTCGGCGGTTCACGCCCAGACGCGCCGGCGTCCGCATCGCGGCATGTTGCCGGATGTCGATTTCTCGCGTGCGGTTCCCGACCACAGCCGGCCGTCGCTGGTGCGCCGGATCATCCGGCTGATCCGGCCGGGCGCGAAAAACCGGACTGGCGGCGGCGTGCCGTCAGCTCAGTCGAAGGCTTCTGTCGGTGAAAAGCCCGCAAGTCCCTATATTGCGCGAAGCAGGACCGATGGCCCGGGTGATTCCGGGCCGTCGGTCCCCGCCGACGTACGGTCTGGGGACGCGGAGCGCCCCGGGGATTTTTCCCGCGCCGCATGAGCGGACAAAAGTTTTGTGAGCATCACTATGTTTAGCTGGTTTGAAAGAAGGCTCGATCCGTTCCCCGCAGCGGAACCGGTCGAGCCGCCGAAGACGCTGGTTGCCTTCTGCGTGCATTATACGCGCGGCGCCTGGCCATACATCATCCTCGACGCGGTGCTGGTGACGGCGATTGCCATCGCGGAAGTGTGGATGTTCGGCTTCATGGGCCACATCGTCGACTGGCTGTCCGGGCAGAACCGCGAAACCTTCCTGCAGACCGAGAGCTGGAAGCTCGCCGGCATGGCCTTCGTCGTGCTGTTCGCGCTGCCAGGTACAGTATGGCTGCATTCTTTGCTCAACCAGCAGACGCTGATGGGTAACTACCCCATGCGCATCCGATGGCAGGTGCATCGTTATCTCTTGAAGCAGTCGATGAGCTTCTACCAGGACGAATTCGCCGGCCGCATCGCCACCAAGCTGATGCAGACGGCACTCGCCGTGCGCGAATGCGTCATCAAGGTGATCGAGGTGCTCAATTACGTAATCGTCTATTTCCTCGGCATGCTGTTCATCGTCGGCTCGGCCGACTTGCGGCTGGCGGCACCTCTCGGCGTCTGGCTGCTCGGCTATATCGGGTTGTTGCGCTATATCATCCCGAAGCTGGGCAAGGTCGGGGAGGCGCAGGCCAATGCGCGCTCGACAATGACCGGCCGCGTCGTTGACAGCTACACCAACATCCAGACGGTCAAGTTGTTTTCCCATGCACGGCGCGAAGCAACGTTCGCCAAAGAAGGCATGGCAGGCTTCCTCGACACGGTCTACCGGTCGATGCGGCTGGTGACGGTGCTTTACGGCCTGCTCTATATCCTCAACGCGCTGCTCCTGTTTTCGGTGACGGCGACGGCGCTGTGGCTGTGGCTCGGCCAGGCGGTGACGATCGGCGCCGTCGCCGTGGTCATCGGCCTCGTGCTCCGTATGTGGGGCATGTCGCAGTGGATCATGTGGGAAATGTCGAGCCTGTTCGAAAACATCGGCACGGTGCAAGACGGCATCGCCTCGATCTCGCTGCCGCGCCTGGTCGAAGACCGGCCGGGGGCGAAGGACATTGCCGTCACCAAGGGCGAGATCCGCTTCGACGACATTCGTTTCCACTATGGCAAGCAGAAGGGCGTCATCGAGAACCTGTCGCTGACGGTGAAGCCCGGCGAGAAAGTCGGCATTGTCGGGCGCTCGGGCGCGGGCAAGTCGACGCTGGTCAATCTCCTGTTGCGGTTCTACGACCTCGAGAACGGCCGGATCCTGATCGACGGCCAGGAGATCGCTTCGGTGACGCAGGATTCGCTGCGCGCGCAGATCGGCATGGTGACGCAGGACACTTCGCTGCTGCATCGTTCCGTGCGCGACAACATTCTTTACGGGCGGCCCGATGCGACGGAGGAAATGCTTGTCGAGGCAGCCGGGCGGGCCGAGGCGCTGGAGTTTATCGGCAGGCTTTCGGATCACACCGGACGTAAAGGGCTCGACGCTCATGTCGGCGACCGCGGCGTCAAATTGTCCGGCGGCCAGCGGCAACGCATCGCCATTGCTCGCGTTATGTTGAAGGACGCACCGATACTTATCCTTGACGAAGCGACGTCGGCGCTGGATTCCGAAGCCGAGGCCGCCATCCAGGAGAATCTCTACAAGCTCATGCAAGGCAAGACCGTCATCGCCATTGCGCACCGGCTGTCGACCATTGCGGCGATGGACAGGCTCGTCGTCCTCGACAAGGGCCGTGTCATCGAGGAGGGGTCGCACGAGGAACTCGTCGCCAGCGGCGGGCTCTACGCGCAGCTCTGGCAGCGCCAGTCGGGCGGGTTCCTGCTCGATGACGGTCCGGTCGATGCCGCCAATGACGCTGTTGCCAACGACATCGGCGTGAAGGGTGAAGCCGCAGAGTGATGACGTCAGCATGATGACAGCCGTCTATCGCTGGTTCGAGGACTGGGTCTATCCGTTCAGGGAGCCGGCGGACCTTCGGCCACCGCCAAGCGTCGGCGGCTTCCTCTGGCACTATGTCGGCCAGGCGAAGTTCGCCTTCTTCGCCATGCTGGTCATCGGCGGCATCGCGCCGCTGATCGAGGCCGGGCTGTTCTACTTCGTCGGGCGGCTGGTCGATATTCTCGACCAGCTTCCTGGCGAGCGCAGCTGGAATGCGCTGTGGACCGCCGCCGGTCCTGAACTGGTGTTCATGATCGTCGTGGTGGCGGTCATCCGCACAGTCGTCGTCGGCCTGTCGGCGCTGGTCAACGAACAGACGATCACGCCGGGCTTCTACAATCTGGTGCGCTGGCAGGCGCACCGGCACGTATCGCGCCAGTCCTACACTTTCTTCCAGAACGATTTCGCCGGCCGTATCGCGACAAAAGTCTGGCAGGCGGGGCAGGCGACCGGCGACCTGATGGAGAGCTTCATCGAGGTCATCTGGTTCATGCTCATCTATACGGTGACGACCTTGGCGCTGGTCGCAGGGCTGGATCTGCGCCTGGCCGTGCTGGTGGTGATCTGGATCCTCGCGTTCGCCTGGCTGGCCAAGCTCTATCTGCCCTCGATCCGCAGGCATGCCGAGGCCACGGCTGAAGCTGGCTCGATGATCAATGGGCGCATCATCGATTCCTATTCCAACGTGCAGACGCTGAAGCTGTTCTCGGCCGACGGCGACGACCGCTACATCAAGAACGGCTTCGACATCTATCTCGATGCACTACGGCCCTTCACCCGCCGGCTGACCGGCGTGCGCATGGCGCTGACGACGCTGTCGGGCATCATGATCACCGCGATTGGCTGCTTTGCCGTCTATCTCTGGGTCGAAGGGTCGATCACCGTCGGCGCCGTCGCGTTCACGCTGTCGCTGGTCTTGCGGCTCAACATGCTGCTCGGGCGCGTGATGATGCAGCTCAACGGCATATTGCGAAATCTCGGCGTCCTGGAAAACTCCAAGGCGCTGATCTCGCAGCCGCTTGGCCTTGTCGATGCGCCGGATGCGAAAGAGCTTGTCGTCGCCGGCGGCCGCATCGAGGTGAAGAATGTCGAGTTCCACTACGGCAAGGGTTTTGGCGTGCTGAATGGCATCGACCTTGTGGTCAAGCCTGGCGAGAAGGTCGGGCTGGTCGGGCCGTCCGGTGCGGGCAAGACGACGCTCGCCAACCTCATCTTGCGCCTCTACGACCTCGAGAGCGGGAAAATCCTGGTCGACGGGCAAGACGTCGCCGAGGTGACGCAGAACTCGCTGCGCGCCAATATCGGCGTGGTCAGCCAGGACACGGCGCTGTTCCACCGCTCGCTACGCGACAACATCAAGCTCGGCATGCCGGATGCAACTGACGCCGAGGTGATCGCGGCGGCGAAGAAGGCCGAGGCGCACGAGTTCATATTGGGCCTGCGCGACAACCGGGACCGTACCGGCTACGAGGCTTTTGTCGGCGAGCGCGGCGTGAAACTGTCGGGCGGCCAGCGCCAGCGCGTCGCGATCGCCCGCGTCTTCCTCAAGGATGCGCCGATCCTGATCCTCGACGAGGCGACCTCGGCGCTCGATTCCGACATCGAGGCGGCGATCCAGGAGAATCTGGCCAGGCTGATGGAGAACAAGACGGTCATCGCCATAGCGCACCGGCTGTCGACCATCGCCGCGCTCGACCGTCTTGTGGTGCTGGACGGAGGCCGCATCGTCGAACAGGGCACGCATGACGAGCTGGTGGCGCTCGACGGGCTCTATGCGCGGCTGTGGAAGCGGCAGTCCGGCGGCTTCCTCTACCACGAGGAAAGCGTGCTGGAAGAGACACGGCCGGCGGAGTAGGGCATGGCAGCGTCGCCTGATATCGGCTACGTCCTCAAGCGGCTGCGGCCAACCGCGCCGGCCTTCGATGCGCTGAAGGAGGAGAGCCGGCTGGAAGGCTACTGGATGCTGGTGCGGCTGGCGGATGGCTGGGCGGGCGGCCGCAACAAGTTCCTGAAACGAGGCGAGGCGCTGTTTGGTGCATGGCATGGCCGAGAACTCGCTGGTGTGTGCGGGTTGAACATCGATCCTTATTTCGAAGGCAGGGACCACGGCCGGGTCAGGCACCTGTTCGTCAGCGCGCGTCATCGCCGCAGCGGCATTGGCCGCATGCTGGTCGAGACCGTCATTGACAGGGCACGTCAGCATTTTGCCGTGCTGAACACCCGCGCGCCACAAGAAGCCTTTGGGTTCTATGAACGGCTTGGTTTCCAGCCGGTGGTGAGCGAAGAATTCGTCACGCACCGCATGATGCTCTCTCAAGACATAAAAGGAGGCTGAGATGTCACTGCGTCCGCCATCCCTAGGCGCCTCGGCTGCCGAAGCCGCGTTCGACGCCCTCGGCCATGAGATATTGGCTGAAAAGGCCGCAGCGCTCGGCCGTGCCGGCCAACGGGTCGAGGAAACGCTGGCCAAGCTCCGTCAGAACAACGGCGACGAGGAGCAGCGACCGCGGCTGCTCAAGGAGGCTGCCGCGGCGGTGCACGCCTATTTCATCCAGCGTGAACTCTGCGGCCTGCGCCGGCATGAGTCGGCCATCCGCGAATACGATATCCCAAGGGCCGTGCTGGTCAGGCTCGGTGCAAGCTAGAGGTCACCAGCCGGCAACAATCATTCCAGCCATTCGGTGATGAAGCTGCCGTTTTCGTGGATGTCGGTCGTTTCGAGCGGGCCTGGGCCAAGATTGGTGAATTTGTGCGGCGTATCGGGCGGCACGATCAGGATCTGGCCGGCCGTGGCCTCTATCTGCTGGTCGCCGATCGTGAACAGGCCGGTGCCTTGCCGGATGATGAAGATTTCACAATAGGGATGCGTGTGCAGGCGCGGGCCGCCGCCAATCTCTTCCTGATAGTTGAAAATCAGGCAGGAGTTGGAGTCGTAGGCGCCGCATTGCAGTTCGCCCTGCCAGCGGCCGGGCGTCCTGGTCCAGGTCTCGCGGTCGATAATATGTGCCATGCCGGCGAAACTAGATCACGGCAACCTATCCTGTCGAGACAGGCGGGGAGCCTCGGATTTGCTGATATTTCCCTGTTGTTTAGCCGCCTTTGCCGACCTTTGGGCATCTGGCCAACTGACGCGCTGTTCTGTCCCCGCGACAATCTGCCCTTGTGGCTTCAGCCCGCTGGACAAAAACGGGCTTCACGCATAAACCGAAATCCAAATGCCGGAGGAATTCGCTAGCTTGTTCGCCATGCGCTGTCGGGCCGGCGCGATGGAGCGGGGACAAAGCTCGGCCGCCGGCTCGGAAGAGGCGAAAGGATCAGGCACCCGTGAGCGCAACCGACACCCAGGATCCCAACCGTCGTGATTTTCTCTACGTCGCCACCGGCATGGCCGCAGTCGTTGGCGCAGGCGCCGTTGCCTGGCCGTTCATCGACCAGATGCGCCCCGATGCCTCGACGCTGGCGCTCGCCTCGGTTGAGGTTGATGTCGCCTCGCTGACGCCTGGCATGTCGCTGATTGTCAAATGGCGCGGCAAGCCGGTCGTGGTGCGCAACCGCACCGAGCAGGAGATGAAGGACGGCGAGGCCGTGAACCTTGCCGACCTCAAGGATCCTATTGCCCGCAACGCCAATCTGCCCGCCGATGCGCCGGCGACCGACGCCAACCGCACCACGCCCGGCAAGGAAGCCTGGATGGTGATGGTGCAGGTTTGCACGCATCTGGGGTGCATTCCGCTTGGCCAGGAAGGCGATTTCGGCGGCTGGTTCTGCCCGTGCCACGGTTCGGTGTACGATACCGCCGGCCGCATCCGCAAAGGCCCGGCGCCGGAAAATATGGCCGTGCCGGTATTCAAGTTCATTTCCGATACCAAAATCCTTATCGGTTGAGGCAGGGGATAATTCGATGAGCGAGGGACACTCGACCTATACGCCCAAGACCGGTATCGAACGCTGGTTCGACGCCCGCATGCCGCTGCCGCGCATGGTCTATGACAGCTTCATCGCCTATCCGGTGCCGCGCAACCTTAACTATGCGTGGACCTTCGGCGGCATCCTCACGATCATGCTGGTGGCGCAGATCCTGACCGGTATCGTGCTGGCCATGCACTATACCGCCGACACCAATCTCGCCTTCAATTCGGTCGAGAAGATCATGCGCGACGTCAATTCGGGCTGGCTGTTGCGCTACATGCATTCCAACGGCGCCTCGTTCTTCTTCGTCGCCGTCTACATCCACATCTTCCGCGGGCTTTATTACGGCTCCTACAAGGCGCCGCGCGAGCTGCTGTGGATCCTCGGCTGCATCATCTATCTGCTGATGATGGCGACCGGCTTCATGGGCTATGTGCTGCCCTGGGGTCAGATGAGCTTCTGGGGTGCCACCGTCATCACCGGCTTCTTCAGCGCCATTCCGCTGGTCGGCAACTGGATCCAGGAACTGCTGCTCGGCGGTTTCGCCGTCGACAACCCGACGCTCAACCGCTTCTTTGCGCTGCATTACCTGCTGCCGTTCATGATCGCCGGCGTCGTCGTGCTGCACGTCTGGGCGCTGCACGTGGTCGGCCAGTCGAACCCGACCGGCATCGAGGTGAAATCGAAGACCGACACCGTTGCCTTTACGCCCTATGCGACCATCAAGGATGCATTCGGCATGATCGTGTTCCTGTTCTTCTTCGCCTATTTCGTCTTCTACCTGCCGAACTTTCTCGGTCATCCGGACAATTACACGATCGCCAACCCGCTGAAGACGCCGGCCCACATCGTGCCGGAATGGTACTTCCTGCCGTTCTACGCGATCCTGCGCGCGATCACCTTCAACATCGGGCCGATCAACTCCAAGCTCGGCGGCGTGCTGTGCATGTTCGGCGCCATCGTCATGCTGTTCCTGGTGCCTTGGCTCGACACCTCCAAGGTGCGCTCGGCGGTCTACCGCCCCTGGTACAAGCTGTTCTTCTGGCTGTTCGTCGCCGACGCTGTCCTGCTTGGCTGGCTTGGCTCGCAGCCGGCGGAAGGCGGCGGTCTGTTGACCCTCCTGATAGGTGAGGTCTCGGGCAACTACGTTGGCTACGCTCAAGCGGCGACACTGTTCTACTTCGCGTTCTTCCTCGTCATCCTGCCGGTGCTTGGCCTGATCGAGACGCCACGCAGACTGCCGAATTCGATCACCGAGGCGGTGCTGGAGAAGAACAAGGGTGCCGGAGGAGGACATCCGGCCGGTGCGACCGCCGCGCCGGAAACCAAAGGCTGAGTGAGAATCTAAGGGGATTTGGCATGAAAAAGATTCTCACCTCGCTCGCCCTGCTAGGCGTGTTTGCCGCTGGCATCGGAGCCGTCGGCAGTGTGGCGATCGCCGCTGAAGAGGCGCACAACGCGGCGGCACCGACGCATTTCCCGATCCACGAGCCGAAGGAGATGGACTGGACTTTTGCCGGTCCGTTCGGCACCTACGACAAGGCGCAGCTGCAGCGTGGCCTGAAGGTCTACAAGGAAGTCTGCTCGGCCTGCCACTCGATGAATTTGGTGGCGTTCCGCACGCTGGAGGACCTCGGCTATTCGGAAGCGCAGATCAAGTCGCTGTCGGCCGAGTACACCATCCATGATGGACCCAACGATGCCGGCGACATGTTCGACCGGCCGGGCAAGCCGTCAGACCATTTCCCGGCGCCGTTCGCCAATGAGGAGGCGGCTGCCGCTTCCAACGGCGGCGCTGCCCCACCGGATATGTCGCTGCTGGCCAAGGCGCGCGGCGTCGAGCGCGGCTTCCCGCGCTTCGTCTTCGACATCTTCACGCAATATGCGCAGGGCGGCCCGGACTACATCCATTCGCTGCTGACCGGCTACGACGAGACGCCACCTGCCGGCATGGTGATCCCCGAAGGCACCCACTACAATCCATACTTCATGTCCGGCGTGTCGCTGAAGATGCCCAAGCCGCTCTCCGACGGCCAGGTCACCTATGATGACGGTTCGCCGCAGACGATCGACCAGTATTCGCGCGACGTCTCGGCGTTCCTGATGTGGGCGGCCGAGCCGCATATGGAAGACCGCAAGAAGACCGGCTTCCGCGTGCTGGTGTTTCTGCTTCTGTTCGGGGCGCTGATGTATCTGACCAAGCGCAAGGTATGGGAAGGCGTGGCGCACTAAGCCGCATCTTATTCCTCGGAAATGGAAAGGGCGTCTTCGGACGCCCTTTTTGCTTGCCAAACCGGACATGGTTCGCATCTTGGCGCAGCAGCCGTCCAGTAAGAAGTCCGTTGGCACGGCGCCATGCGATTGGTATTGCACGCGCGCCCGGCGGATAGCCGGCTAGAGGGGCATTTGGATCGATGATGCGGCTACGCGACTGTCACAACTTTTCCGATTTCCGGCGCATGGCCCAGCAGCGGTTGCCGGGCCCAATCTTCAACTACATCGATGGCGCGGCCGACGACGAGGTCACCTATCGCCGCAACACCGAGAGTTTCGAGCGCTGCGACCTCGTTCCCAACGTGCTGCGCGGGGTAAGCGAGATCGACATGTCGGTGACGGTGATGGGCCAGAAGCTGGCCATGCCCGTCTATTGCTCGCCGACCGCCTTGCAGCGGCTGTTCCATCATCAAGGCGAGCGCGCGGTGGCCAAGGCTTCGGCCAAATTCGGCACGATGTTTGGCGTGTCCTCGCTCGGCACCGTCAGTCTTGAGGAAGCGCGCAAGATCAGCAGCAGCCCGCAGGTCTACCAGTTCTATTTCCACCGGGATCGCGGCCTCAACCGGGCGATGATGCAGCGGGCGAAAGCGGTTGGAGTCGAAGTGATGATGCTGACCGTCGACAGCATCACCGGAGGCAACCGCGAGCGCGACAAGCGCACCGGCTTTGCCATCCCCTTCAAGCTCAACCTTGCCGGCATGCTGCAGTTCGCGCTGAAGCCGGGCTGGGCGATCAACTATTTCACCCATGAGGGATTCAAGCTGCCGCAGCTCGACGAGCATGTCGACATGGGCGGCGGCACGATGTCGATCAGCCGCTACTTCACCGAGATGCTCGATCCGTCGATGACCTGGGACGATGTTGCCGAGATGGTCAGACTGTGGGGAGGTCCGTTCTGCCTCAAGGGCGTCATGTCGGTGGAGGATGCCAAGCGCGCCGTCGAGATCGGCTGCAGCGGCATTGTGCTGTCCAACCACGGCGGCCGGCAGCTGGACGGCTCGCGGGCGGCGTTCGACCAGCTGGCCGAGATCGTAGATGCCGTCGGCGACAGAATAGACATCATCATGGATGGCGGCGTGCAGCGCGGCACCCATGTGCTGAAGGCGCTGTCGCTCGGCGCCAAGGCTGTTGGCGTCGGCCGCTATTATCTGTTCCCCCTGGCGGCGGCCGGACAGCCGGGCGTCGAGCGGGCGCTGGAGCAGATGCGGATCGAGATCGAGCGCGGCATGAAGCTGATGGGCTGCAGTTCGATCGAACAATTGTCGCGCAACAACCTCCGTTTCAGGTAATCTCGACCCATGAAATCCTCGCTCGAAGACACGCTGCTCGCCGCGATCCGCACCATTCCGGACTACCCCAAGCCCGGCATCCTGTTTCGCGACATCACCACTTTGCTCGGCAATGCGCGCGCCTTTCGCCGCGCCATCGACGAGCTGGTGCATCCCTATGCCGGGCAGAAGATCGACAAGATCGCCGGCATCGAGGCACGCGGCTTCATCCTCGGCGGTGCGGTCGCGCACCAGCTTTCGGCCGGCTTCGTGCCGATCCGCAAGAAGGGCAAGCTGCCTTACGAGACGGTACGCGTCGCCTACAGCCTGGAATACGGGCTGGACGAGATGGAGATGCACAAGGACGGCGTTGCGCCGGGCGAGAAGGTGATCCTGGTTGACGACCTGATCGCGACCGGCGGCACGGCGGAGGCGGCGGTCAAGCTGCTGAGGCAGATCGGCGCCGATATTCTTGCCGCGTGCTTCGTCATCGACCTGCCGGATCTCGGCGGACGGGCGAAGCTCGAAGCGCTGGGCGTGCCGGTGCGGACGTTGATCGGGTTTGAGGGGCATTAGAGAGTAGGGAGAAGGGAGTAGGGAGTAGGGAGTAGGGAGTAGGGAGGGAAGCTCCGCATTCCGTGCAAGGCGCAGCACCCACTGCTGCCTAATCCCTACTGCCTAAACCCTAGCCCTACCCAGCCTTCACCAGCACCGCGCTGTCGAACTCCAGCACCTTGTCGCCTGCCGAATCGGAACCTTCCGAGCGCAGCGCCAGCAGGCGCCAGCCGGGGCGGGTGGCAAGCGGGCGGTGGGACAGGGCCGTGCGCATGAAGGTGACGGTTTCTCCGGCATAGACCGGCTTTGGCCATTTCAGGTTCCTGAAGCCGGGGGAGGGGCCGAATTCTGGTACCGGGCCGGGTCCGGTCCATTGAGAAGCGTCCATAGGATTTTTGAGATTGAGCTTCATCCACGTGGCCGCGGTGTGCCAGCCTGAGGCGCAGAGGCGGCCGAACACGCTTTTCTTCGCCGCCTCCTCGTCGACATGAAAGACCTGTGGATCGTATTTGCAGGCGAACGCCTTGATCGCCTGGGCTTCGAATGTGTGCGAACCGAGGTTGATGGTATCGCCGATGCGGAAGAACGCGTCGAGGCTCATGCGCCGGCCTCGCGGGTCAAGAACATGACAGTGTTCTCAAGTTCGAAGACGCTTTCACCGCGCTGGTTGAACAGTTCGCTGCGCAAGGTGACGAGGCCGAGCTGAGGCCTGGATTTCGACAGGCGTCTGGCGAGCACGCTGGTGCTGCCGGCCAGCGTGTCGCCGGCCAGCACCGGCTTCTTCCATTTGACCTGGTCGATGCCGGGCGCGCCTTGCGCGGTCGAGTCGAGCAGGAAGGCGTCGCACAGCATGCGCATGAAGATCGCGCAGGTGTGCCAGCCGGAGGCGGCCAAGCCGCCAAGGATGCTGGCCTTGCCGGCGGCTTCGTCGAGATGCATCGGCTGCGGGTCGAATTCGGTGGCGAATTCGATGATTTCGGCCGCACTCACCTGCTTGGCGCCGAGGTCGATCGATGCGCCCTCGGTGAAATCCTCGTAGGCCCAGCTTTTTGCGGTCATGATCCCAATCCGGTTGTCGATCACCGGGCATCCGGATGCCGTCCGGGCGGCGTTTGGTCAAGCGAATTCTATTGGGCCTACAACCAGCCGCGGCGGCGGAAATACCAGAACGGCAGGATCGCCGACAGGATCATCAGGCCGATGGCGAAGGGATAGCCGAGCTCCCATTTCAGCTCCGGGATGATGTCGAAATTCATGCCGTAGATCGAGGCCACCAGCGTCGGCGGCAGGAAGATGACGGCGGCGACCGAGAAGATCTTGATGATGGCGTTCTGCTCGATCGAGATCATGCCCAGCGTGGCGTCGAGAAGGAACGAGATCTTCTGCGACAGGAAGGTGGCGTGGTCGGCGAGCGACAGCACGTCGCGCGACACGGTCTTGATGCGGGCGCGGATGTCCTTGCTCATCTTGATCTGGGTCGCGACATGGGCGAGGAAGCCAGTGAGGCGCTGCAACGAGATCAGGCTGTCGCGGATCGAGGAGGCGATGTCCTCCTTGCGGCCGATGGCCTTGAGCAGTTCCTGGAAATCGCGGTTGCGCTTGTTCACCTTGGTCGAGCGCGCTTCGAAGATATCGCGCGAGATCGTCTCGATGTCGCGGCCGGCGCGTTCGAGAATGTCGGCCAGCCGGTCGACGATCGCCTCCAGCAGGCCGATCAGGATGGTGTTGCCGGTGGTGCAGCCGGTCGCCACCTTCTCGGCGCGCAGCGGAAAGGTCTTGAACGCCTTCGGCTCATGATAGCGGATGGTGACCAGTCTCGGGCCGGCAAGCACAAAGGTAACCGGCGACATCAAGGGATCATCGATTTCGGTCTGCGCCGGCAGGGTGGCGGTCATGAAATAGGCGCCGTCCTCGATGTAGAGGCGGCTCGAAATCTCGATCTCCTCCATCTCCTCGCGCGTCGGGATGGCAACGCCGAGCCAGGTCTCGATCGTCGTTTCTTCTTCCTTGGTCGGGTTGAGAAGGTCGGCCCAGACGACGTGATCGCCATTGGCCACGAGATCGTCGGCGAGGCGCAGGCGATCATTGTCGACGACGAAGGCCTTGATCATCGCCGAATCTCCGTTGGTTGAGCCCAAGAGGTTTCGTTTGATAGCGATGGGTCTTGCACGCTCCGCCGCTCCCACGGGGACGGCCAAGTCGCATGCAAACGGCCATAGACCCGGTGCCAAGGGCAGTCAAGCGACGCGGCATGCCGGCTCTCCACTTGACGAAGCCGTGATCGGCCGCGGTCAGCGCGCCAGCCGCGGCGCCTCAGGTATTGAACTTGAACAGCAGGACATCGCCGTCCTGGACGACATATTCCTTGCCTTCGTCGCGCGCCTTGCCGGCTTCCTTGGCCGCCACTTCGCCGCCTAGCGTGATGTAGTCGTTGTAGGCGATGGTCTGCGCGCGGATGAAGCCGCGCTCGAAATCGGTGTGGATGACGCCGGCCGCCTGCGGGGCCTTGTCGCCCTTGTGGATCGTCCAGGCGCGCGTCTCCTTCGGCCCGGCGGTGAAATAGGTGATGAGATGCAACAGATCGTAGCCGGCGCGGATGACCTTGTTGAGGCCAGGTTCGTCGAGGCCGAGCGAGGACAGGAACTCCATCTCTTCGTCGTCGGAGAGCTGGGCGACTTCGGCCTCGATCGCGGCTGAGATCACCACGGTGCCGGCGCCTTGGGCGGTCGCCATCTTCTCCACCGCCTTGGTGTGCTCATTGCCGGTAGCGGCGTCGGCTTCGGCGACGTTGCAGACATAGAGTACGGGGTGTGAGGTCAAGAGGTTCAGTCCCTGCAGGATGCGCAGGTCTTCCGCTGAAATGCCCTTGAGCAGGATGCGGGTCGGCTTGCCGGCTTGCAGCAGCTCGAGTGCTGCCTCCATCATCGGCAGCACGGTGGTTGCTTCCTTGTCCTTGCTGCCGGCGCGCTTGCGGATCTGCACGATGCGGCGCTCGAGGCTGTCGAGGTCGGCGAGCATCAGCTCGGTCTCGACTGTATCGGCGTCGGCGACAGGGTCGATCTTGCCCTCGACATGGGTGATGTCGTCATCCTCGAAGCAGCGCAGCACATGCACGATGGCGTCGACCTCACGGATGTTGGCGAGGAACTGGTTGCCCAGCCCTTCGCCCTTGGAGGCGCCGCGCACCAGGCCGGCGATGTCGACGAAGGAGATGCGGGTCGGGATGATCTCCTTAGACTTGGCGATTGCGGCGATCTTCTGCAGCCGCGGATCAGGCACCGCCACCTCGCCGGTGTTCGGTTCGATGGTGCAGAACGGATAGTTGGCGGCCTGCGCCGCCGCCGTCCTGGTCAACGCGTTGAAAAGCGTCGACTTGCCGACGTTGGGCAAGCCAACGATGCCGCATTTGAAACCCATGTGTCCGGTCCTATCGGGAAACTAGAAATTTGATGAGGGCTATGGGCGATAGGAGTGAGCAACGTCAAGCCCCGCGGTCCCGATCCTATCGACGCTCAGTCCTTCTTGCCGAACAGTTTCTTCAGCATGGCGGCCATAGGGCCGCTTTCCGGCAGCTTGGCCGGCGCCTGCTGTGGCCGTGCCTGGCGGATGTGGCTTTGAGCTTTCGGGCCCTCAGCCTTCGGCGCCTTTGGCGGCGGCCGGTCGTCGTCGCCGGTTGGCGTTAGTTTGTCGCGCAAGGCCAGCGTCACCCGGTTCATGAAAGAACTGTCGTCGCCCTTGGCCAGCAGCCCGGCATCGTCGGCGATGGTGTCGAGCAGCACGTCCAGCCATTCGCGGTCGGCCTTGGCGAAATCGCCGAGCACATGGGACTGCACCATTTCCCGGACGCCGGGATGGCCGACGCCGATGCGCACGCGGCGAAAGTTCTTGCCGAGATGCTGGTCGAGCGAACGGATGCCGTTGTGTCCGCCGGCGCCACCGCCGACCTTGACCCGCAATTTGCCGGCCGGCAGGTCGATCTCGTCGTAAAAGACGGTCAGCGCCTCGGGGCCGAGCTTGTAGAAGCGCAGGGCTTCGCCGACCGGCTGTCCCGACAGGTTCATGAAGGTCTGCGGCTTGATCAGAAGAATC
Organism: Mesorhizobium sp. M1143; assembly: GCF_040318435.1. Taxonomy (NCBI): domain Bacteria; kingdom Pseudomonadati; phylum Pseudomonadota; class Alphaproteobacteria; order Hyphomicrobiales; family Phyllobacteriaceae; genus Mesorhizobium; species Mesorhizobium sp. M1143. Next base: position 246,625 of record NZ_JAMYMJ010000001.1, read on the forward strand.
TTTTCGCCGGCAATCGTGCCTTCGGCGATCAGGCCCTGGAACTTCTTCGACCAGGGCGAAAACGAATGGCGGCGGGCAATTGCGTCCGCCGCCATGAAGCCGACATTGTGCCGGTTATCAGCGTATTTCGCGCCCGGATTGCCGAGGCCTGCAAAGACAAGCATCGTGAACTCCGGGCCCGAAAATTACTTCTCTTCGGCAGCAGGAGCCGCCGCTTCGGGGGCTGCCGCTTCCGCCGTCTCTTCCGTCTCCGGCTTCATCGCCGAGGAGCCGGCAATGGTCGCGATGGTGAAATCGCGATCGGAGATCACCGGCTTGACGCCGGCCGGCAAGGTAACCGCCGAGATGTGGATCGAATCGCCAATGTCGGCGCCGGTGAGATCGACGGTGATGAATTCCGGGATCGCATTGGCCGGGCAGTGGAACTCGACTTCGTGACGCACGATGTTGAGCACGCCGCCGCGCTTGATGCCGGGCGACTTGTCTTCATTGATGAAGTGGACAGGCACGTCGACGTTGACCTCGGTGTCCTTGCCGATGCGCAGGAAGTCGACATGGACCGGGAAATCCTTGACCGGGTCGAGCTGGAAATCCTTGGGCAGAACCTGGATTTTCTTGCCGTCGACATCGATCGTGGCGATCGTGGTCAAAAACCCGCCGCCATGGATCTTGTAGAAGACGTCCTTGTAGTTCAGCGCAATCGCCAGGGGAGGCTGTCTGTCGCCGTAGATAACTGCAGGCACTTTACCGTTGCGGCGAACTGCACGGGCGGACCCCTTACCGACCTGTTCGCGCGCTTCGGCCTTGAGCTCGTAAGTATCGTGGCTCATGGCATTTCCTTTCGCGTTTTATGGAGCGTTTGCGGTGGCAGTGTGCCTGGACCGTAAACGTCGAAAGCCGCCAGGCCTGGATGTCCGAATGCCAGAAACCGCATACGCGGAGCTTTGTTCGGGATCACAAGGGAAGGCAGCCTTCCGCCGCGTTGCCTCCAAGGGTGTCTACGCGGGTGGCGGCTCTATAGCGGAAGGCGGGAAAGGGTGCAAGCCATGGCGGGCAAGGGCGGCCGATGCGTGCGTTGGGCGCGCCGCATTGCGCTCAGGCCGGCAGGTCGGTGGGCGGATTTGATCCGTTTCCCTTGGCGCCACCGAGCGTGGACAGAGCGCTCAGCAGTTTCGTCCGGTCCTTGCCGATCATGAGCACGCCGCTGTCGGGCGCCAGCAGCGCCGAGAACGGAAGCATGGCAGCGCCGATCGAGGAGGCCTCAGGGCCGAATTGCCCCGACACGATCTCCGGCGCCACGATGCCGATTGCGCTGGCCTGGTTGAACTGGGTCTGCACCCTTGCCAGCAGTTCGAGATGGATCGGCCTGGGCAGGATCGAGTCGAGAACGATGGCCTCGATGTCGATGATGGAGGTGATGGCGATGATCGCCTCGACCAGCGCGCTCGCACAATCGTCGATCCATTCGAACAGCGGCACGCGCGCTTCGGGTGGCAACGGATCGAGTTCCCGCACACGATTGATCACCACGCCGCGCGACCTCAGGTGATTGACCAGCACATAGATCGAGGCGCGATGCAGCAGGCTCTGGTAGCGCGCAGGCTTCGCCGCCACCGAATCGAGGCTTGAGGGCGAGACCGGCAAGGGTCCGAGGGCAGCGCTGTTGCCATGCGGCCCGGTATGGACCCTGCCGCCTTGCACTAGGCCGCCGCCGACAAAAGTGTCGATCGAGATGTGCATGAAATCGCGAAAGCGGGCGCCGGCGCCCTGGACAAGTTCGGCCAGCGCCGCCGACGTGGCGTCGTTTTCCACGAACACCGGCGTCTTCGCCGGAGTGGCAAAGCATGTCGTCAGGTCGATCGCCTCCCAGCGGCTGCCGAGATCGTCGGGAAAGCCGAGTTCCTCGCTCCAGCCGCCGAGGAAATAGGGTGAGGCAATGCCGACGCCGACGATGCTGGCATCGCCAAGCCCATCCACCAGCTTTTCGAAGGTGGCCAGCGCCATGTTGCCGGCCTTCAGCACCAAATCAGGATCGGGGAAGCGGTATTCGTGCGACTCTCTTGCGCGGATTTCACCGGCGAAGTCGACCAGAACGGCTTCAAGCGCACGCCGGCCGATCTTGATGCCGACGCTGTAGATGCGCTCCGGCGTCAGCCGGTAAAGCGTGGAGGGCGATCCGCGTTGCCCGAACCTTTTCCCCACTTGCTTTACGAAACCGGAGGATTCCAAGCCGTCGACGATGGCAGCGACCGCCGCCGGCGTCAGGCTTGCCGCGCGCGCCAGATCGGACTTGGACGCTTCCTTGAGGCGGCGGATGGCGTCGAGCACGAAACGCTCATTATAGTGCCGAACTTTGACAGAATTGCTACCTTTCCCTGACAAAACCCGCACTCCCCAAATGTCCCGCTCCCGGCGCGAAGCCCGCAAACCACCTGCGGCCGAGCGCACCCTACGGTGCCTATGTTGGCGGCGACAGTGCGCGTCGGAACCATGGAAGTCAATTTTTGCCGTTGCGCCTTTGCGCTATTTAATATAGCAAATTGAAAAAATAACTAGACCGGGAGGAGACGTGCTGCACTCGGGCACACAAAGCGAAGCCGACGCTGCGGTGGTGCGGGCTGTTCCCGTTGCGCTGGTTCAGGCGGCGAAGGCTTTCGGCGGCACGATTGCGCTCAAGGACGCCTCCTTCGAATTGCGCTCCGGCGAGGTGCTGGCGCTGCTTGGCGAAAACGGCGCCGGCAAGAGCACCTGCGTGAAGCTTCTGGCCGGTGTGCATTCTCCCACCAGCGGTCATGTCGAGGTTGACGGCAAATCAGCCGTCTTCCATTCGCCGCATGACGCGCAAGCGGCCGGCATTGCGGTCATGCACCAGCATCCTGGCCTGTTTCCCGATCTGTCGGTGGCGGAGAACATCTATCTCGGCCACATGCCGCGCGACCGCTTCGGCGGCATCGACAATGCCGCCATGCTGGCCGGCGCCCGCAAGGTGCTGGCCACCGTCGGGCTCGACGTGCCGGCGGCAACGCGGCTGGGAACACTGCGTACCTCTGAACAACAACTGGTCGAGATCGCCCGCGCGCTGTCGCTGGATGCCCGCGTGCTGATCATGGACGAGCCCACGGCCGCATTGTCGCAACGCGAGGTCGAGCGGCTGTTTTCCGTCGTTGCCGATCTCAGGCTGCACGGCGTGGCGATGATGTTCGTCGGCCACCGCATGGATGAAATCTTCCGCATCGCCGACCGCATCGCGGTGCTGCGTGACGGGCGCCTGATCGGCGTCAAGCCGAAAGCCGAGCTTGGCCGCGCTGCCGCCATCAGCATGATGGTCGGCCGCGAAGTCACCGACCTCTATCCCGAACGGCGCCATGCCTCAGACGCGCTGGTGCTGGAGGGGAAGGGACTTTCGCGCGCCGGCGGCTTTACCGGCATCGACCTCAAGCTTCACGCAGGTGAGGTGCTCGGCCTTGGCGGTCTGGTCGGCAGCGGACGCACCGAGATTGCACGCGTGCTGTTTGGCATCGACCGGCCCGACACCGGCGAAATCCTGATCGACGGCAAGCCCGTGCGTTTCGCCTCGGCGCGCGACGCCATGGACGCGCGCATCGCCTATGTCTCGGAAGACCGCATGGGCCAGAGCCTGGTGATGGACTTTTCCATCCTCGACAATGCGGTGCTGCCGGTCCTCGACAAGGCCGCGCCTCGCGGTCTCTACGGCACCGACCGCGCCATCGGTCTGGTGGCGGACTGGCTGAAGCGCATGAAGCTGCGCTTTTCCGGCTATGGGCAGCCGGTGAAAGAGTTATCCGGCGGCAACCAGCAGAAGGTGGTGCTGGCCAAATGGCTGCGCACCGAGCCGCGCTTGCTCATCCTCGACGAGCCGACGCAAGGCATCGATGTCGGTACCAAGGCGGAAGTGCATGCAATGATCGCTGACCTTGCCGCGCAAGGCATGGCGATCCTGCTGATCTCGTCAGAGATGCCCGAGCTGATCGGCATGTGCGACCGCATTATCGTGCTGCGCGAAGGCCGCCAGACTGCCGAGTTTTCGCGCGGGCAAGCCACGCAGGAAAAGGTACTGGAAGCGGCGACCAGGACCGATGAACGTGCCGGCCAGGCAGCGCAGATAGAACGCGCCGCCGAGGAGGAAAAGGCAAAAGGACCGTTCGATTTTCTGAAGCGGCGGGAATTCGGCCTGCTTGCGGCGATGCTCGCCGTCGCCATTCCGGTCACCATCATCAACCCGCGCATGGTGAGCGCGGCGAACCTCACCGCTGTGTCGATGGACGCGGCCTTGCTGATTGTCGCCGCACTGGCGCAGATGCTGGTGCTGATCACCCGCAACATCGACCTGTCGATCGCAGCTGTGATCGGCCTCTCCGCCTATATGGCGGCCAGCATGGTTCAGGCCTATCCCGGATTGGACATCGGCATCGGCCTGATCACCGCCTGCGCGGTCGGCGGCTTTGCCGGACTGCTCAACGGCCTAGTCGTTACCAGGGGAAAGATCCCGGCCATCGTCGTTACGCTGGCTTCGATGTCGATCTTCCGCGGTTTCAACTCGATCTGGGCGGCGGGCGACCAGGTCAGCGCCGACGAAGTCACGCAAGCCTGGCTCGACATGACCGGGCTGAAGATCGCAGGCGTGCCGCTGATCGTCATCATCGCTATTGTCATCCTGTGCGCCGGCTATGTGCTGCTCTATCGCACCGCAACCGGGCGCGAGCTGTTTGCCACCGGCTCCAATCCCGACGGCGCACGGCTGATCGGCATCCCGGTCGACCGGCGCATCCTGCTGGCCTTCGGCATGGCCGGCCTGCTCGGCGGTCTGTGCGGGGCGCTGTGGGCATCGCGCTATGCCACCATCGATGCCCGCGTCGCGCTCGGCTTCGAACTCACGGTGATCGCCTCTGCAGTGGTCGGCGGCGTCGCCATCCGCGGCGGCTCGGGCACGCTGCTCGGCATCATCCTTGGCGCGCTCACTCTCTTGGTCATCAAGAACGGGCTGACGCTGGTGCGTGTCGACCCGCTCTGGCTGCAGGGCGTCTATGGCCTGGTGATCCTGGTTGCCATCGGCATCGACACCTTCATCGTGCGGCGTGCCGAACAGGCAAGACAGGCGAGGGCGAGATGAGAAAGTTTATCCGCTCGATCGACTTCTGGGATCTGCTGCTGGCGACCGCCTGCCTCGCCGTCTTTATCTATGCGGCGGTCTTCGTGCCGAATTTCGTTTCCGGCTTTAACCTTTCTCAGCTGGGGGCGAGCGCCTCGGAAAAGGCGTTGCTGATCCTGCCGATGACGCTGCTCATCATCACCCGCGAGATCGACCTGTCGATCGCCTCGGTGCTGGCGTTGACATCCGTGATTTTTGGCCTGCTTGTCCAGGCCGGCGTGCCGACGCTGGCCGCCATTCCGCTGACGCTCGTCTTCGGCGGCCTGCTCGGCGCCTTCAACGGCTATCTGGTGTCGGGCCTCGGGTTGCAGTCGCTGGTGGTGACGCTCGGCACCATGGCGCTGTATCGGGGCATTGGCTACATCCTGCTCGGCACCGGTTCGGTCAACATATTGCCGCCGGCGGTTGTCGATTTCGGCATCAGCAATCTGCCGGGCACACAAATCCCGTGGACCATCGTGCCGTTCCTGCTGCTGGCGCCGATCTTCGCGGTGGTGCTGCAGAAGACGCCGACCGGCAAGCGCATCTATGCGCTTGGCGGCAGCCCCGAAGTGGCGCGCTATTCCGGCATTGACACGCGCCAAATGGTGCTGAAGCTTTTCGTCGTTTCGGGCCTCGTCGCGGCCATCGCCGGCATCGTCTACACCGCGCGCCTCTCCAACGCCCGCGCCAACAATGCGCTCGGCATGGAGCTCGATGTCATCACCATCGTGCTGCTCGGCGGCGTCAGCGTCTTCGGTGGTAAGGGGCGGCTCACGGGGGTCATGCTGGCGCTGCTGTTGATCGCCATCATCCGAAATGTGCTGGCGCTCAACCAGATCGGCGGCGACGCTCAAGGCATGATCATCGGCCTGCTTCTGATCGGCTCGCTGCTGGTCGGCAATTACTGGCGCTCCCTGGAGGAGCGGCTGTCAAGATCGCGCGTCCTGCGCGAAACCAAGGGGTGATCTCGGGCCCCTTTCTTCAAGCCCGAATTCTGACGGAGGAGACACAATGAAAGCGTTTAGAATAGCCCTGCTCACATCCGCGGTTCTGCTTGCGCCGGCCTCGCTGGCATACAGCCAAGAATGCGCCAAGGAACCTGTAACGGTCGGCTTCCTGCCCAAGCTCGACACCGATCCCTACTTCAAGGTGGCTTTCGGCGGCGCCGAGGAGGCTGCGAAGGAAATTGGCGGCACCGCCACCCAGGTCGCCCCGTCGCAGGCGACGGCCGAGGCACAGATCGAATTCATCAACAGCCTTGTGTCGCAGAAGGTCGGGGTCATCGCTATCGCCGGCAACGACGCCAATGCGGTTGCGCCTGCGCTGAAGCGCGCCGTTCAGCAAGGCGTCCGGGTGATATCGTACGATTCCGACGTCGCGGCCGATGCGCGCGCGGTGTTCGTGAACCAGGTGAAGGGCGACAGTCTGGCCGAAATGATGCTGGAAAGCGCATTCAACCTCAGCGGCGGCGAAGGCGAGTTCGCCATCCTGTCGTCGACGCCGACGGCGACCAACCAGAACGCCTGGATCGACTTCATGAAGGCGAAGATGGCGGCAGAGCCGAAATACGCCAAGATGAAACTGGTGCAGGTCGCCTATGGCGAGGAGAGCGAGCAGGTCAACCAGCAGCAGGCCTTGGCGCTGGTGCAGGCGTTTCCGGATCTCAAGGTGATCATCGTGCCGGCAGGCATTGGCCTTCCGGCGGCCGCGCGCGCACTCGAGGAAGCCGGCATGATCGGCAAGGTCAAGCTGACCGGCCTTGCGCCGGCCACTTTGATTTCGAAATACATCAAGGATGGCTCTGCCCAGGATATCTGGTGGAATGTCACCGATCTCGGCTACCTGACCTATCAGGCGGCCCAGGCGCTGGCGCAGTGCAAGATCACCGGCAAGGAAGGTGAGAAGTTCACGGCGGGCAGGCTCGGCGAATACACGATCGGGGCCAGCGGCGAACTGATCCTTGGCCCGGCCAAGATCGTGACGCCGGAAAACCTGGCCGAGTTTAAGTTCTAAGCCTCCCAAGGCCCGGCGGGCGCCGGTTCAAGCCGGCGCCCGCTCGTTCAATTGTCAGTCGAAAAGCGTGAGGGCGACGATGAAACTCTTGCTGGCAGGCGAGACCTTCGCGGCGACGACCTCGGTCGCCGCCGGCGGCGATGTGCTGACGAGTGCGACGTGGGTAAACGGCGCGACGGCCTTCAATGCCGCACTTGCCGCAGAGGGCATAGCGGTGACGCAGATCGGTGGCGATCGCTGCGCGGCCGAATTTCCGTATGACCTCGACGCGCTGGCCGAATACCAGGCGGTGGTGATCTCCGATGTCGGCGCGCTGACCTTGCTGGTCACGCCGGAGGCCCGCGCCGGGCGCATCGGCGTCAACCGCCTCGACGTCCTCAAGGCCTATGTCGAAAGCGGCGGCGGGCTGATGCTGGCCGGCGGCTATATGGGGTTCCAAGGCATGTTCGGCACGGCGCGTTTCCACGACACCCCGGTCGAGGACGTGCTGCCCGTGCGCTGCCTGCCATTCTCGGACGGGCTGGAAGTGCCGCAAGGCCTGCAGCCGTCGATCCTTCAGGCGTCGCATCCGATCCTTGCCGGTGTCGCGGGTCCGTTGCCGCCGATCCTCGGCATGAACAAACTCGATTTCAGGCGCGACGGCTCGTCCCAGCTTCTGGCGACCTGCCATTATCGTGGCACGGACTGGCCGCTGCTTGCGGTTCGTGAGCATGGCCGTGGCCGCACCGTCGCGTGGGCGACCGACATCGGCCCACACTGGCTGTCGCAGGACTTTTTGGGATGGCCGCTCTACGGCATATTGATGGCCAACATCATGCGCTGGCTGGCCGGCAAGGATTAAGCCTGGCGTGTTTGTAGGGCAGCTAGTCCGGCTTGCTGCTCAACGCTTCGCGCAGCGCCTGGATCCGCCGATTCAAGGCATCGAGATCAGCCATCGTCATGCCCGAGCGTTCGATCAGGGTTTCGTTGAGGCAGTTGCACTGGACGAGCAGCGCGCGGCCGGCAGGCGTCAGGTCGACCTGCACTTGGCGCTCGTCCGTCTGGCTGCGCTGGCGGGTCACGAGACCGGCCTGTTCCATGCGCTTCACCAGCGGCGTGATGGTGCTCGATTCCAAAGCGAGCCTGTGCGCAATCGAGCCGACCGACATCCCACCGGCTTCGGCAAGTGCGTTCAGCACGAGATATTGCGGATAAGTGATGCCCATCTCGTCCAGCATGGGCTTGTAGGTGCGATTGATTGCTATGCTGGTGGCGTAAAGCGTGAAGCAGAGCTGGTTGTCCAACGGGAGAGGCACGAGGCATTCCTTTGCCGACTGAGCACATCAATATGTACCACGAAAAATGATATCGCGATACATATTTTCTGTAGACAAGGATTTGGACCTGCGCTAGTCGTATGGTTATCGCGATATTGATTATCGCGGAAGCAATCAATGGAGAGCGAGATGACCAAGCCCGGCAGCAGCACGATCACCACCAAGGATGGCACCGAAATTTTCTACAAGGATTGGGGAACGGGACAACCCATCGTCTTCCATCACGGCTGGCCGCTGAGCAGCGACGACTGGGACGCCCAGATGCTGTTCTTCCTGTCCAAGGGCTACCGTGTCATTGCCCATGACCGGCGCGGCCATGGCCGCTCGACCCAGACCGATACCGGCAACGAGATGGACACCTACGCCGCCGATGTCGCGGAGCTTGCAGCGCATCTCGACCTCAAGAACGCCATCCATGTCGGCCATTCCACCGGTGGCGGCGAAGTGGCCCGTTATGTCGCGAAGTACGGCTCCGGCGGCCGTGTCGCCAAGGCCGCATTGCTCGGCGCGGTGCCGCCGATCATGCTGAAGACGGCGTCCAATCCCGGCGGCCTGCCGATCGAGGTGTTCGACGGTTTCCGCTCCGCCCAGGCAGCCAACCGCGCCCAGTTTTTCCACGACGTCGCGGCCGGCCCGTTCTACGGCTTCAACCGCCCCGGCGCCCAGGTATCGCAGGCTGTCGTCGAGAATTGGTGGCGCCAGGGCATGATGGGCGGCACCAAGGCGCATTATGATTGCATCAAGACGTTCTCGGAAACCGACTTCACCGACGATCTGAAGGCCATCGACGTGCCGGTGCTGGTCATGCATGGCGACGACGACCAGATCGTTCCGATCACCGACTCCGCGCTGCTGGCTGTCAAGCTCCTCAAGAAGGGCGAGCTCAAGGTCTACAAGGGTTTTCCGCACGGCATGGCGACCACCCACGCCGATGTGATCAACGCCGACCTGCTGGCGTTCTTCAAGGCGTAGAATCGTTCAGTTGAATAGACATCGTCCAGTTGGATAGGCAAGGCACCCGCCGCCGGGCGGGTGCATTTGCTTTCGTCGAAATGTCAGCGGGACAGTGCCTATTTATCGAGAAAACCAGTGATCAGTTTGACGGTGTCGTCGGGGTTTTCCTCCATGATCCAGTGTCCGGAAGCGGGCACGATGCCGCCCGTGACATCGGTCGCAACAAGCCGCAGGAGATCGGCCTGCGTGGTGCCAGCGGATTTTTCACCGCCGACAGCCAGTACCGGCATGGTCAGTTTGCCGCCGGCGGCAAGCATCGCCTGGTTGTCGATCGCGTCCTGGTCAAACGCCTTGAACTGCTCGAAGGCGTCATGCATCGCATGCGGGCGGGCATAGAGTTTGGCGTAGTGCCTGCGCGTCGCCTCGTCGATCTTCTTGGGGTCAGCCGACAACTCGTTGTAGAAGCGGTCGAGATAGATGCGCTCGCGCCCCGCGACCAGCCGCTCCATATCCGGGCCGCGGAAGTTGAAGTGCCAAAGCAGCGGGCTTTGCTTGATCTTTTCCCAGTCGCCTATGCCGGGCAGCGGCGCGTCGATGATAACCCATTTGGTGATGCGCTTGGGATACTGAGCGGCGAGCGCATAGCCGACCATGTTGCCGATGTCGTGGGTGACGAGATCTGCCTTGTCGATCTTCAGGGCATCCAACACGCCGGCGATGTCGACGGCCTGGTTCTTCTTGGCGTAGCCCGCTTCCGGGTGGGCCGACAGACCCATGCCGCGCAGGTCCGGCACGATGACGGTGTGGTCCTTTGCGAGGGCGATGGCCGCGGCGCCCCACATGTCTCCGGTATCGGCAAAGCCGTGCAGCAGCACGACGGCGGGACCCTTGCCGCCAACGCGCACATAGAGTTTGGTGCCGTTGGTTCCGACGGACTGCGTCTTGAAACCCGGCGGAAAGGGAACGATGCGTGCCGTCGCCGGCAAGGTAACAAGAAGCACACCCAATACGGCCAATACGATCTTGCGCATGTCATCCCCCAGAGACGTCGAAGGCCCCAAGCCTTCGTTGATGACTATCTCTAGCAGGCTTTTCAACCAGCGCATGGTGAAAGAATCACAGAGGGCGCAGCAATGCCGCGCCCTGCGTCAAATCCGCAAAATCGACCGGTTTTTATCTGGCCGCCGCTTGCGCCTTCCTGGCTTCCTTCATGTTGGGCAGGAATACCGTCAGCAGGCCGAGCAGCGGCAGATACGAGCAGATCTGGAAGACGAAATCGATGCCCTTCATGTCGGCGACGACGCCGAGCACGGCGGCTGCAATGCCGCCCATGCCGAAGGCGAAGCCGAAGAAGATCCCCGCGATGGTGCCGACACGCCCCGGCACCAACTCCTGCGCAAACACGACGATGTTGGAGAAGGCCGAGGACAGGATCAGGCCGATCAGCACCGTCAGCACCATCGTCCATTCGAAATTGGCGTAGGGCAGCGCCAGCGTGAACGGCAGCACGCCGACGATCGAGAACCAGATCATCGCCTTCTGGCCGTAGCGGTCGCCGAACGGTCCGCCGAGCAGGATGCCCAGCGCCGAGGCGCCGAGGAACAGGAACAGCATGACCTGGCTCATCTGCACCGACACGCCGAACTTATGGATGGAATAGAAGGTGTAGTAGCTGGAGAGCGAGGCGATGTAGGCATTCTTGGTCAGCACCAGCAGCGTCAGGACGATGAGCGCACCCATCACTTTCTTGCGCGGGAAGGGCGAGACGAAGCTTGCCGCCTTGCGATTGCCCTGCGCGGCGCGCATCCGGCTGTACCAGCCGCCGACCCGCGACAAAACGATGATGCCGATCAGAGAACCGACGGCGAACCATGAAATGCTGGTCTGGCCGAAGGGCACGACGATGAAGGCAGCGAGCAGCGGCCCCATCGACTGGCCGAAATTGCCGCCGACCTGGAACAAAGATTGCGCCAGGCCAAAGCGGCCGCCGGAGGCAAAGCGGGCAATGCGCGAGGATTCCGGATGGAAGATCGCCGAGCCGATGCCGATCAGCGAGGCGCCGAACAGAAGCAGCGCATAGTGGCCGGCATAGGCCAGAACGATCAGGCCAATCAGCGAGGACGCCATGCCGTAGGGCAGCGAATAGGGCATTGGCCGCTTGTCGGTGATCATGCCGATGACCGGCTGCAGCAGCGACGCCGTGACCTGGAAGGTGAAGGTCAGAAGACCGATCTGCCAGAAATCGAGACCGTAATTCTCTTTCAGCAGCGGATAGATCGCCGGCAGCAGCGATTGCATGATGTCGTTGATGCCGTGGCAAAAGCTCACCGCCAGAATGACGGTGAAGGCGGTCGCTTGGGCTGAAGGGAGGCTGGCGCTTGGCTGCGGTGCAATGCTGGTGGCTGTATCGGTCAAGGCAGGCTCCGAGGTCTTTTGGCGGGTGTTTGCCCGCGGGCAGGCTTGGTGGCCGCTCCCGCGGACCGCCTTAAGGACGCTCGTCTGAAGCGCATGGGCGACGCCCCCGCGGAGCGCCTTGGGGATGGCTGCCTTATAAGCTGCTTGCGAGGCGACTTCTTTCGTGGTTTGGTCCAATAGTTTCGCAAGTGGGCCATAGCCGATGCCACATCGCAGGGATATCTTCCGGGCCGGCAATGCCGATCTCGGCCGATTGCACGAAAGCCGCTGGCAGTGGCTGGAGGAGGTTTCCGGGCCGGCGGTGGCTTTGCCGACCGAATATCCCGACGGCTACCACGTTCCGCAACACCGCCACAGCCGCAGCCAGTTGCTGCATGCGCTGGTCGGTGTCGTGCTGGTGACGACCAGGTACGGGCGCTGGATGGTGCCACCCGACCACGCAATGTGGATACCGGCCGGCACCGAGCATTCCGTCGAAATGCTGGGCGATGTCTCGATGCGCTCGGTCTATGTCATGCCGGGTGCTATCCCCGGCCTGCCGGAAGGTTTGCGCGTCGTCGGCATCACCGAGCTGATGCACAGCCTGATCGTCGAATCGGAAAAGCTGCCGCAAGGCGGCGAACTGGAAGGCCGCGGCGGGCTGATCATGAACCTGTTGCTGCACGAGATCCCGACCTTGCCGGAACGGCCGCTCGGCCTGCCGTTCCCGTCTGATCCCAGGCTGGCGGCGCTCTGCCGACGCTTCGTGGCGGCGCCGTCGCCGCATGCCACGATCGACGAGTGGGCCGATGCCGCAGGCATGAGCCGGCGCTCCTTCACCCGTGCCTTCCACCGCCAGACCGGACTGTCCTTGTCGACATGGCGCCAGCAGGCCTGCCTGTTCGCGGCACTTCCCAGGCTCGCCGACGGCGAGCCGATCACCAGGGTGGCGCTCGACCTCGGTTATGACAGCGTGCCGGCATTCATAACCATGTTCAAGCGCATGCTCGGCGCCTCGCCGCGCGGCTATATGCGCGGCGCCCGCGACGAAGGCATGCGGCGGGCTCAGCCTCGGCTTGAGGCCCCGGCGCCGTAGCGCCAGGAAAAGCCCGCAGCCACTTTGTCGTAGGCCCTAGTCCAGCTGAACGCCGCTGGCCTTGACGATCGGTTCCCATTTGGCGAGTTCGGCCTTCACATGCGCTCCAAGCTCTTCCGGGGTGGAGGCCACGATCGAGGCGCTGAACTGGGCCATGCGGGCGATCACATCAGGGTCTTTCAGGGCTTCAACTGCCGCCTTCTGAAGAACGGCGACGACCTCCGGCGGCGTGCCTGCGGGCGCGAACAGAGCGTTCCAGCTGTAGGTTTCATAGCCAGGAATGGTTTCGGCAATGGCCGGCACGTCGGGGAAGGAGGGGACGCGCTCCTTGGTGGTAACGCCGAGAGCCCTCAGCGTCCCACTCTTGATATGGCCCGATGAAGAGGGGAGGTTGTCGAACATCATCGGCACCTGATTGCCGATAACGTCGTTCAAGGCCGGTCCGGCGCCCTTGTAGGGAATGTGCTGCATGCTGACGCCGGCCATCGTCTTGAAAAGCTCGCCCGAGAGATGCAGCGGGGTGCCGTTGCCGGATGAGGCATAGGCGTATTTGTCCGGATCCTTCTTCAGCAGCTCGATCAGTTCCTTGACGTCCTTGGCGGGGAATTCAGGGTTCACGACCAGGACGTTCGGCACCAGGACGAGCAACGATACCGGCGCAAAATCCTTCTCCGCATCGTAGGGCTTTGTTTTCAGGATCAGCGGGTTGAGAGCGTGTGTGGCAACCGTGCCCATCAGGATCGTGTAGCCGTCCGGTTCGGCTCGGGCGACCTGGGCAGCGCCGATGCTGCCCCCGGCGCCGCCGACATTTTCGACGACAATCTGCTGGCCCAGCTTTTCGGACATCTTGTTGGCGACCAGGCGCGCGACCAGATCCGTCGAGCCACCGGCGGAAAAGGGGACAACCATGGTGATGGTCCGGTCCGGAAAATCGGCGGCCCAGGCCGCCGGTGCTGAAAGGGTGGCTGCGATGGAAACCGCGAGCCCGAGCAAAGTCCTACGCCGCATCTGCTACTCCTCCGTTGATTGGAGGGGCAGTATGGCCATGGTGAACTCCTCGCACAATGCAACCATGGACTGACTGCCCGCCTCAGGAGATCGGGCTTGACACCGATGCTTCGGTTGGCGTGCGCGAGAACGCCTCACCCCTCAGTTCAATCAGCCTTGGTCCAGCTGAAAACAAGCCATTTGTATCGTGACGTCTCTTCAGGCTCGGCCGTGTAGGTCATCTGCATGTCGCCGCCCTCGGCGTAGATGTCGAGCCTGGGCGCCGTGTCCAGTTCGAGCCACAGGGAATCGTTCTTGAACGACCATGTCCCGCACCAGACGCAAGGCCCCGATGCCGGGTCACCCGGTTGGTAAAAATTGTAGCGGCCGTCCGCCGTGATCTCCAGATAGTCGAAGGCGCCATAAAAGGCGGTCACAGTCTGCTGAAATTCGGTCGCAGCCGCTTCCTGGTCGGGCTTCGCCGGCTCTTTCAGATCACGCGGTGGCCGGATTGCGGACCCTGCGATGCTCCATTTGCCGATGAAATCCTTTTCGGTGGGAAGATATTCCGTTTGCGCCTGCGCGGTCGAAACCGGAGCGATTGTCGGCGCATAGGCCGCGCTGGCGATGCCGATTGCGAGAAGCATTCCTGCGATGCCTGCAGCCTTGATTCGATTGCGCATCAGCTGCGCTCCTTTCACGACGGTTTGGGGCAGATTCCAAAAACGAGATTACCCCCGAGCCAGGCCCGGGGGCACGCTTTCGGGCAACATGGATTAATCGAACAGGCTCGACACGGACTCTTCGGTCGCTGTGCGCGAAATCGCCTCGCCCATCAGGTCGGCGATGGAGATGACGCGGATATTCGGGGCGTCGAGCACGCCTTGCGTCGGCTGGATGGAATCGGTGATCACCAGTTCCTGCAGCTTCGAGCCGCTGATCCGGGCGACCGCACCGCCCGACAGCACGCCGTGGGTGATATAGGCGGTGACGCTGGTAGCGCCGTTGGCGAGCAGCGCATCGGCGGCATTGCACAGCGTGCCGCCGGAATCGACGATGTCGTCGATCAGCAGGCAATCCTTGCCGGCGACCGCGCCGATGATGTTCATCACTTCGGATTCACCGGGACGTTCGCGGCGCTTGTCGACGATGGCCAGTTGTGCGTCGAAGCGTTTGGCGAGCGCGCGGGCGCGCACCACGCCGCCGATGTCGGGCGAGACGACGACGACATTGGCAAGCTGTTTGTATTTTGCCTTCACGTCACGGGCCATCACCGGCACCGAGAACAGATTGTCGGTCGGAATGTCGAAAAAACCCTGGATCTGGCCGGCATGGAGGTCGAGCGTCAAGACGCGGTCCACGCCGGCGCGGGTGATCATGTTGGCGACCAGCTTCGCCGAGATCGGTGTGCGGCCCGAGGCCCGGCGATCCTGCCTGGCGTAACCGAAATATGGGATGACCGCGGTGATGCGCTTGGCCGAGGAGCGCATGAAGGCATCGATCATGATGAGCAGTTCCATCAGATGATCGTTGGTCGGGAACGAGGTCGACTGCAGGATGAAGACATCCTCGCCGCGCACGTTTTCCTGGATTTCGACGAAGATTTCCTGATCGGCGAAGCGTCTGACGCTGGCCTTGCCCAGCGGGACATTGAGATAGCGGGCGACCGCTTCGGCCAGCACCCGGTTGGAATTGCCCGCGAAAAGCTTCATGCACCGTTCCTGGCGAAGGATGGGGAGGTCCTCTTAATCGGGCTTGTAGCGAGCCGTGCCGGTATTGCAAGCCTCGTTGACGGGAATCCGCCGGCTAATCTCAAAAACGTCAACAGTGAACGGAAGCCGGTAACAGGCGGATCAGCCGGCGCTGCCGCCGAGCCAGGCCGCGAACTGGTCGATCGTCTGGTCGGCGATCGCCTGCATGGTAGCGGGTGCAACCGCGGGCCAGCCTTCGGCGGCATTGACCGAGGGCGCCTTCTGCTGGCCATTGATGCGGTGTAGCCGGTTGCCGGCGGGGTCATAGACGTCCCAGACATAGATAACGGTGGTGTCCTTGCCTTCCGTCATCGTCGAGAAGTAGCCCTTCAGCACATGGGTGGCGGCTTGGTCGGCGCTGCCGGCAAGGGTGATGCCGCGCTGCTTGGCGCGTGTCTGCAGTTCGGCCGTCAGCGGCGTTGCCGCTTCCACCGAGGCGCCGACGATCGGCGCGATCTGCAGCCGGGTCTTCGACAAAGCGGCGGCGCTCTGCGCGGGGTTGGCGGGTGTCGTGGCGCCGACGGCCGGCGCTGGTGTGGCGGCGGGCGCAATGCCCGGGGCAGCCAAGGGCTGAGCCGAGGCTGCCGGCGGCGTGATGGCGGACGGCTCAAGGACGTCCTTGGCGTTGGTGCAAGCGGCCAGCACGAGCGCTGCGAGCAATGACACGGTCGTCACATGCGATCGTCTCATCTGCCCGAAAACTCCTTAGTCGCGAACGCCCCCGCGTGGACCAACCATTATGGATTCACTGTACGATCAAGTCGAGATCATGGCGTGAAAGCGGCTTCGGCTGGGATTCGGTGGTCAGGTAGGTGCGGCCAAGCGTCATCGCCGTCTCGGTTTCGGAGTCCATGATGATCATGTGCGCGAACAATGTCATGTTGGGCGCGATCGGCTCGGGATTGCCCTGGTAGAACATCGGCATATCCATCCAGGACGGGGTGAAGCGGGCGCCGACGGAATAGCCGCAGGCGTTCAACCGATGCTTGGTCAGGCTGTGCGCCTCCAGCGTGCGGGCATGCGCGTCGAAGACGTCGCCGAAGGTGTTGCCAGGCGTCATCGCCTTCTCGACCGCCAGAAGAGCCGCGCGGGCGGCGTCGAACAGCTCCTGATGGCGCTTCGACGCCTTGCCGGTCAGCACGGTGCGCATCATCGGCGCGTGATAGTGATGGAACACGCCGGCCCATTCGAGCGTCAGCTGATCGTTCTTGGTCAGCTTGCGGCGCCCGGCCTTGTAGCGGCAGAGCAGCGCGTCGATGCCCGAGCCGATGATGAATTCATTGGCCGGATAGTCGCCGCCGCCGGCAAACACCGCGCCCTGCATGGCGGCAAGGATCAGCGCTTCGTCGCCGCCCTGCTTGATCAGCGGCAGGGCCGCGTCGAGCGCGTCGTCGGAAAGGTTGGCCGCCTTTTCGGCCTTGGCGATTTCAGCCGGGCTCTTGAACAGGCGCAGACGGCCGACAATACCGGAGGCGTCGGCGATCTGGCCGAAGGTCTGCAGCTGCTCGTCGACGCGGCGGCCATTGAAGGCGGTCAGGCCATGGGTGTCGTATTCGACGCCGATGCGGGCGCCAAGGAGATTGAGGTCGTTGAGCAGGTTGCGCAGGTCGATCGCCGGGTTGGCGCCGTCGCGGTCGGTCCACAGCACGATGTTGTCGATGATCGAGGTGTGGCGCGCCTGGCGCAAATCGGCCGAGCGGGTGAGCAGCACCATCGAGCCGTCAGCCTTCACAACCAGGCACTGGAAGAAACAGAAGCCGAACGTGTCGTAGCCGGTTAGCCAGTACATGCTCTCCTGGGCGAAAAGCAGTACAGCATCGAGCTTCTTTTCCGTCATCTCGATCATCAACCGGTCACGCCGGGCGTCAAATTCCGACCGTTCGAAATGCAGCGCCATTATCCGTTCTCCAAAACAATTGCCGAAACCTGCCGACCGTAGTCCGGTTCCTTGCGATGCGTCGCGCGCCGGTAGGAAAAGAAGAGATCCTCCTCGGCATAGGTGCAGCGGCCAAGCCCCTGCGCGGTCACGCCAGCCTTCTTCAGCCGGTCGACCGTATAGAGGTTGAGATCGAACATTGCATGCGCCGGATTGGCCGAAGGCGCGAAATAGCCGATGTTTTCGGCATCGGCTTCGACGAAACGGGCGACGAATTCCGGCCCGACCTCGTAATTGTCGGGGCCGATCGAAGGACCGAGAACCGCAATGATGCGCTCACGGCGGGCGCCGAGGCTTTCCATCGCGGCAATGGTGTTTTCAAGCACACCGGTGAAAGCGCCCTTCCAGCCGGCGTGTGCAGCGCCAATGATGCGCGCTTGCGCATCGGCGAACAGCACCGGGCCGCAATCGGCCGTCGAGGCGCCGATGGCGATGCCCGGCCGGTCGGTGACGATGGCGTCGGCCTTGGGCCGCGGGCCGGGAAAGGGTTCCCTGGCAATAACGACATCGGGCGAGTGGACCTGATGCGCGGTCAGGAGATGGCTGGCCGGCACACCCATCCAGGCAGCGACGCGGCGGCGGTTCTCGGCGACCAGCATCTGATCGTCATCCGAGCCGGTGCCGATGTTAAGTCCCTGATAGATGCCGCCGGAGACGCCGCCGATACGGGTGAAATAGCCATGGCGGATACCTCGCGGCTTGGCCGCTTCCAGCAGCGGCGAGCGAACAGGATCCGGTTTGGTCTGATTCAGCATGGATGGGTTTGTTGTCCGCGCCGGCGTTTTCGTCAAGGCGAAGTTCGGCCGAGTGATTGCGACAGTGCTGCTGCGTCGACTTTGCATTGGCCAAAAGCAGGCATGCGACCACAAGCGACATGGCGGGACGGCTTGTAACGATCTCTGAGGGTCAGACTGGCTGATGCGGCAGGATTTTCAGGATTTTGAACAGCGTGCCCATGCCGTCGGGTCCGGCCAGGCGCTCGACGGCATCGGCAATGGTTTGTCGTGCCTCTTGGCTTGCCTGGCTGCCCAACTGCCCAGCTCGCTCAAGCAATCCCATACCAAGCAGAAAGTCGCCCTGCGTCGCCAATTCCACATCGAGGCCATGCGCCCGCACGACGGCGGCCAGTGCCGCGAAGTCGACATGGGCGGTGAGATCGGCTTCGCCGGGATTGGCCAGCACATCTTCGGGGGCGTGCCTGCGCACGGCCTGCAATGTGTCGCCGAAACCGGGCTGGAGATGGCCGTAATCAGGGAACAGCCCGGCGCCGCCGTGGTCGGCTATGCGTTCGACAATGGTCGCCATCAGTGCCGCGCGGGCCGGTGCTATTTCGAAAATAGAGCCTTGTGGCGCCTCGGCGGCGTCTTCCGGCAGCAGCATCGCCTCGACCGAGCCGGCGCCGGCGAAGAAGCTCAACTCGTCTGAGACATCGAGGCCGATCACCCGTTCGCGCCAGCCGGCGCCGGCGCGGATGAACTGGCGGATCGGCACAGCGTCGAACAATTCGTTGCCGACAATCAGCAACGGCGCCTGCGGTAGTGTGGCGATGGTTTCGTGCCAGCCGAGCTCAACCGAACTTTCGGCAAGCGTCTGCTTCTGGATTTCGGTTAGCCGCGGGCTGGTCTCGACCAGAGCGAAGGACGCTCCGGCGGCGATAGCCGGATCGAGCCGCGTCAGGGTGCGAAGCATGTCCTTCATCAGCGTGCCGCGGCCAGGCCCGATCTCCGCGATGGTGACCGGCAGCGGTCGGCCGATCGCCAGCCAGGCCTGATAGAGCCATACGGCGACGAGTTCGCCGAACATCTGGCTGATCTCGGGTGCGGTGACGAAGTCGCCGGCGGCGCCGAACGGCTCGCGCGTGGTGTAGTAGCCGTCGCTGGGATCGAAAAGGCAGAGCGCCATGTACTTGTTGACGGGGAGGGGCCCGAGCGCGCCGATCAGGTCGACGATGCGGGTCTTCAGCCGTGTCATGCCGGCTGTGGTTGCGGCGCCGGTTTGGCGGTGGCCATCGCCCAGATGCCGGCCAGCACCATCGGCAGCGACAGCACCATGCCCATGGTGAGCCAGCCGCCGAGGAGGTAGCCGAGCTGCTGGTCGGGCTCGCGGAAGAACTCGACGAAGATGCGTGACAGGCCGTAGCCGCAAATGAAGGCGCCGCCGACAAAGCGCGACGTCTTCAGCTTCAGCCGCGAATGGGTGAGGAAGCGCAGGACCAGGAACAGCACCGCGCCCTCGAGCAGCGCTTCGTAGAGCTGGCTCGGATGGCGAGGCTCCAGGCCCGCGACACAACCCGCCACGGTCTGCTGGAGACGCTCGTTGCAGAAGACGACGCCCCACGACACGTCGGTCACGCGACCCCAGAGTTCGGCATTGACGAAGTTCGCGATGCGGACGAGGCCGAGCCCGACCGGCACGCCGGCTGCCACCACGTCGAACAGCGTCCAGGTGCGGATGCCGCGCTTGAGGGAAAACAGCGTCATGGCGAGGATGACGCCAAGCAGGCCGCCATGGAACGACATGCCGCCCTGCCAGACGGCGAAGATGTCGAGCGGGTGGTCGATATAGCGCTTTAAATCGTAGAACAGCACATAGCCGGTGCGGCCGCCAAGCACGACGCCGACGGCAGCCCAGACGATGAAATCGTCGAGGTCGATCGGCTTCATCGGCAAGACGCCATCAGGCCACAGCCTTGTGTTGGTGATGAGCCGCTTGGCGTACCACCAGGCGAACAGGATGCCGACGATATAGCCGATGCCGTACCAGTGCACCGCCAGCGGGCCGATCTGAACCAGGATCGGGTCGATGTTGGGGAAGGACAGCGACGCCATCGGCAGCAGGAAATAGTCGTTCAACAGGATCTCCCGGGAGGGCTCGCGTTAGGGCGCGGACCATGCGGCAGGGTTTTGGCGGGGTCAAGGCAAGGTGACGACAGCCTGATCGTCAGAGATAACGGGCTCAACCCTGCGGCTTGCCGGCGACCAATTGCCTGAGCGCATCGTTGATCCTGTCTTGCCAGCCGGGGCCATCTTCCTGGAAATGGTCGAGCACGGCGCGATCGATCCTGATCGAGACAAGCTCGCGAACGTTTGGTGCGGCGGAGGGTTCGCGAATGGGAGGCGCGGGTCTCTTGACCGGCTTGAAGGCCGCTTCAGCGGCTTCCATCGGATTGGTCGGTCGGCGCGGGGGCGTTGCCATTGGTTGATCCTGAATGAGAGTGACTCTTGCCTGGAGCAAGTCGTGAGGAAAACTAGGCCGCTGGTCTGTGAAGACCAGTAACTTCACTTGGTTCTCTCTGCCATTGCCCTGTATTTGGCTTCAAGCCTGTCCAGCACCTCGTCGCCAGGCTAGACCCGGCCCGCACTGGCATCCGAAATGCCCTTTGCGAGTGCTGCATCGAGTGCTGCAAAGCGCTTCTCCAAGTCCGCACTGTCCGTCACGGCAACCGTCGTTCCAAGAATCCATTTGCGATAATAGCAATCTGTCGGCCGGACCGTGAGCCAAATCGCGTCCGACATGAAGCCGCACCAGCTTCAACGTTCTTGCATTCCGCAGGCAGTGCCACTACGTCAATTCCAGCAAGCGAGGATTTGCCATGTCGACCGGACCGAACCGCATTCTCGATGAATTCGCCAAGCTGATGACCGATGCCGCGGGTGCCGCACAAGGCGTGCGCCGCGAGGTGGAGACTGCCTTCAAGGGGCAGGCCGAGCGCATCCTCAACACCATGGATGTGGTGCAGCGCGAGGAGTTCGAGGCTGCCCGCGACATGGCTGCCAAGGCCCGCCAAGAAAACACCAGGCTGGCCGCCCGCATCGACGCGCTCGAGGCCAGGCTTGCCGAATTGACCGGACAGGCCGCACCTGCGGCTGCGGCAAAGCCCAAAGCAAAAAAATAAAATTTGAACTTTTCCACAAAGCACAATCCGAAAAAATGCTTTGCCGTGAATCGTTTACCGGCAATGCATGAATCTTTGTGACAGCGCCTTTCCACATGCTGATGACGCAGTGCGAAAAATTAGGCTGTTCACGCGACTCCCGATCAATAGACTGAATTTGTTGCATGATTCGGAGCAGGGTCATGCGGCCGGGCGGTGGGGTCCGGTCCGGGGTCTTTGTGTCGTGAAGTCCTGGCCGTCCGAGTTCAAGACAAGATTGTTCGTCGTGTGTGCCCCGCGGAGCGTGTGGCGCTCCCCTGAACACAGGAAGCATTCCATGGAACTTCTCGAACTCGAATTCTCCCGCGAAATCCATCCGGTGGATGTCATCGAGCAGGTCGCCCATAACAATGACTGGTCCTTCGAACGGGCCGGCGATGACGAAATCTCGATCTCGGTTGCCGGCAGCTGGACCGATTATCACGTCTCCTTCTCGTGGATGGAGGACTTCGAGGCGCTGCATCTGGCCTGTGCTTTCGACATCAAGGTGCCGGAAGCCCGCGCGCTGGAAGTGATGCGGCTTTTGTCGCTGATCAACGAGCAGATGCTGTTTGGCCATTTCGATCTCTGGGAGCAGGAGGGCGCGATCATGTTTCGCCAGTCACTGCTGCTCGCCGGCGGGGTCGAACCGTCGAGCCAGCAGGTCGAGGTGCTTTTGTCGTCGGCGCTTGAAGCCTGCGAATGCTATTTCCAGGCCTTCCAGTTCGTTGTCTGGTCGGGAACCTCGGCCAAGGATGCGCTGGCCGGTGTCCTGTTCGAGACCTATGGCAACGCCTGAGCTTCCATGAGTTCGAGCAGCGCGCGCAAGCCCGAGATCAGCTTTGCCGATTTTGATCGTGTCGACATCCGTGCCGGCACGATCGTCGAGGCCGAGCCTTTCCCCGAGGCGCGCAAACCCGCGTTCAAGCTGAAGATCGATTTCGGCCCTGAGATCGGCGTGAAGAAATCCTCGGCACAGATCACGAAATACTATGCGCCGGAAACGCTGGTGGGACGGCAGGTGTTTGCGGTGGTGAATTTCCCGCCGCGCCAGATCGGTCCGTTCATGTCGGAAGTGCTCACGCTCGGCTTCCCTGATGAGGAAGGCGCCGTGGTCCTTGGCGCCATCGAGCGCAAGGTGCCGGACGGCGGCAGGTTGTTTTAGGAAGATTGCGTCAGGCGGCCAGCTTGCGCCTTGTGCTCAGCGCCTCTTCGACCGTGTCCATGAACATTTCGGCGCAGGCTTTCCAACTGTAGCGCATGGCGCGTTCGCGCGCCTCGGCGCGGTCGACATTGAGCGCGGCGAGCGAGGCCTCGCGCAGATCGGTCGACACCGCGCCGCCGATGCCGTCGCCGACAATGTCGATCGGTCCGGTGACCGGATAGGCGGCCACCGGCGTGCCGCTGGCCAGCGCCTCGATGATGACGTTGCCGAACGTGTCGGTGCGGCTGGGGAAGACGAAAACATCAGCCGAGGCGTAGATCTCGGCCAGCTCATCGTTCGGGCGATGGCCGAGGAAATGCGCCTGCGGGTACTTCGCCCTGAGCCTGGCCAGTTCCGGTCCTTCGCCGACGATCACCTTGCTGCCGGGCAAGTCGAGATCGAGGAAGGCGCTCAGGTTCTTCTCGATGGCGACGCGGCCGACGCACAGGAATACCGGGCCAGGGAAGCCGAGGTCCTTCTTCTTGTCGGGGCGGAAGTGATCGGTGTCGACGCCCCGCGTCCACGGCCTGAGCTTGGTGAAGCCTCGCGACGCAAGGTCCTCCGCCAGCGACTGGGTGGCGACCAGCGTGCCTTGTCCGGAATTGTGGAAATCACGCAGCCAGCGATAGGCCCAGCTCTCCGGCACCGGCAGGCGGGCGCTGAGATATTCGGGAAAGCGGGTGTGATAGCTGGTGGTGAAGGGACGGCCGGCATTGCGGCAATAGCGCCGCGCCATGATGCCGAGCGGGCCTTCGGTGACGATATGGATATGGTCGGCCTTGCGAGCCTCGATCAGCCGCGCGACATGGCCGGGCGTGGTCAGCGCCAGCCTGATGTCGGGGTAGGTCGGCAACGGCAAGGTGCGAAAGATGTTCGGGGTCAGGAAGTCGACCGCAACGTCGAAGGTTTTCAGCGTTTCGGTGAGCCGCTCCAGCGTGTGGACGACGCCGTTGACTTGCGGCCGCCAGGCGTCGGTGACCATCAGGATGCGCATGGCGGTCCTTTGCTCGGGTCGACGGTTGCCTTGATGCGATAGCGGTACGGCCCGGCTGCCCTCGCTTCGCTCCACCGCACCCGGGCAGGCACGAGGTCGAAGTAAGGCGGCTGAGCCGAATCAACTGAGGTCGCGCGCTTCATGCGCGCTCTTGACCATGGTTTCATGACGCGCGGATGAAGGTGGTTTTTGGCCGAGCCCGACTTCCAGATCATGCTTTGGTCAGGCGGGCACCTTGATCACCGCCCGCAGGCCGCCGAGCGGGCTGTCTTCCAGCATGATGTCGCCGCCATGGCTGCGGGCAATATCGCGGGCGATAGAGAGACCAAGGCCGGTGCCGCTGGCGTCGAGGTTGCGCGCCTCGTCGAGCCGCACGAACGGTTTGAACACGTCCTCGCGCTTTTCCGGCGGGATGCCCGGACCGTCATCGTCGATGGTGACGACGAGTGAGCCGCGGCCGTGATCGGCGCTGATCTCCACCGTCTTGGCATAGCGCAAGGCATTGCCGGCGACATTGGACAACAGCCGGGCGAAAGCGTGCGGGCGCACATGCACGTCCGGATCACCGGCAAGCACGGTCGATAGCTTGCGCTTGTGCAGCGACGCCTCCTCGCCGAGCTTTTGGAAATAGGCCTCGAGATCGAAATGGCCGGCATCTTCCGACGCTTCGCCGCGGGCAAAAGCGATATAGCCTTCCAGCATCGACTGCATGTCGTCGATGTCCTGGTTGAGCGCGGCCTTGGTCTCGGGCTTGCCGCCGGCCAGCGCCAGCTGCAGCTTGAAGCGGGTGAGGATGGTTCTGAGATCGTGGCTGACGCCGGTCAGCATGGCGGTGCGCTGTTCCAGCTGGCGTTCGATGCGCTCGCGCATCTGGATGAAGGCAAAGCCGGCCCGGCGAACCTCCTCGGCGCCGCGTGGGCGGAAATCGCGCGGCATCGGCCGGCCCTTGCCGAAGCTTTCGGCGGCCTCGGCCAGAGACAGGATCGGCCGGATCTGGTTGCGAAGGAAGGGGATGGCAATCGTCAGCAGCACCAGTGACGTCCCGACCATCCAGATCAGGAAGATGTGGGTGTTGGAGGCATAGGCCTGGCTGCGGCGCACGAAGACGCGCAGCACCTTGCCCTCGAGCTGGATGCGGACCTCGACGATGTTGGAATTGCCGACCGTGTCGATCCAGAACGGGCGGTTGATCTGGCGGGTGATCTCGGTGGAAAGGACGTCGTCAAGGATCGAGAAGAAGGGCTTGGGTCCAGGCGCCGGCAACGGGTCGGGCGGCAAGAGGTCGACCTTCAACTGCATGCGGTCCTGGGCGATGCGGATGATGTTCGCGTAGTCGCCATCGTGCGGATAGGTCTCGATCATGTCGATGATCGCGGCGATGTCGCGCACGGTGGCCTGCGACAGGCGCTGCGTCACGGTTGCCCAGTGGCGTTCCATGAAGTCGAAGGCGACGACCGACTGCAGAAGGATCATCGGCGCGATGACGATGATCAGCGAGCGGGCATAAAGCCGCTTGGGCATATAGAACGCAACCAGCCGCCAGAACCGCTTCCAGGCACGCGGCATTGCTTTCAGCGCGCGTGATACGCGCGCGCCAAAGCCGCCCTGTTCCGGCCGTTCCAGTTGCGTGGTCGCCATTTGTCCTTTCGCTGGGTCAATGGCCGCTGGTCGATGCCGCTGGTCGATGGCCACACATCTATGGCCAAGGGCGGCCGTCAGCGGCATTCTATTCCACGCTGAGCCGATACCCAATACCGCGCACCGTCTGCAGCCATACCGGATTGGACGGATCGCGCTCGATCTTGCGGCGCAGGCGGTTGATCTGGACGTCGATGGTGCGCTCGCCGACTTCCGAATCGTCGCCGACAAGCTCGTGACGCGGGATCGTTTCGCCGGCCCGCGCGGCAAAGATCGCCAAGATCTCCTGCTCGCGGTCGGTCAGCTTCAGCGCCTCGCCGCCCCGCTTCAGCTCGCGCCTGGCGATCTGGAAGGTGTAGGGGCCGAAGACCAGCTGCTCGACCTTGGGCGTCGTCGCCGGGCCGCCGCGGCGCAGAATGTTATTGATGCGCAGGATCAGTTCGCGCGGGTCGAAGGGCTTGGGCAGATAGTCGTCGGCGCCGGCCTCGAGCCCAGTGATGCGGCTGTCGGTTTCCGATAGCGCGGTGAGCATCAGGATCGGTACGTTCTTCTCCGCCCGCAGCGCCTTGGTGAGGTCGACGCCGGTCTCTCCGGGCATCATGACGTCGAGGACAAGGAGGTCGAAGTCGAGTCCTGCAAGCTTTCGCCTGGCCTCGCCGGCATTTCCGGCGACTGTGACGCGAAAACCATTTTCGGTCAGATACTGCTTGAGCAAATTGCGAATGCGGGTGTCGTCGTCGACCACAAGCAGATGCGGCGCGTCATCGTCCGGCGCCGTCGGCTGGTCCACCCTCTCAATGGTCTCCATGGCTTTTCCCTGACATGTTTGCAGGCACAATGTCGATCTGCGCCCTTAGTTCCGGATTGACCATGGCTTCCAGGAATCGTTCGATCAAGGGACGCTCGCTGGCTCCGGAATCTTCCAATGCAGCACGGATGCGGCGTGACTGTGGCCGCGCCAGGGCCAGCGCCAGGGCGCGCCCCTTGGCTGTCGGATAGAGCTCCCGCTGGCGGCGGTCGCGCGGACCCTGCAATTGCACGATATGGTCGGTGTCGATCAACTGCTTGAGCACCCGCGCCAGGCTCTGCTTGGTGATCTTGAGCACGTCGAGCAGTTCAGCGACCGTCAGTCCCGGCCGGCGGTTGACGAAATGCAGCACCCGGTGATGGGCGCGGCCAAAGCCGTAATCGGCCAGGATCTGGTCCGGATCGGAAGTGAAATCGCGATACGCAAAGAAGAACAGTTCGATGATGGCGAAGTCGATGCCGTCCTCGTCGGTGATCGGCGTCTTGATCGGTTTTCCGGCAGCTGGGCTTCGATCCGTCATCATTTCTCCGTCCATAGAGGGAAATATGTCAGTACTATTGACGTAATTCCCCTGCAATGGTAATTTTTGGCAAGCTTTTGGGCGGATTGCGAACGAAAAGGGAAGGGAGTGCGGTTTTTCCGGAACTTCCTGAGTTTGCCAGAGTTCGATTCTCCGCTTACGCTTCAAGGGCCGCCCGACGCGGCTGTCGCGCAACAAAAACAACACCAATGATATGCGGGTCGCCGCCCGCGGGAGGTTTCCATGGCATCCGTTCCCTTCGACCAACTGGACGGCTTCATCTGGATCAACGGCGAGTTCGTCAAATGGGCCGACGCCAAGATCCACGTGCTGACCCACGGCCTGCACTATGCCAGCGCCGTCTTCGAGGGCGAGCGCGCCTATGGCGGTGCCATCTTCAAGCTCAATGAGCACACCGAGCGTCTGCATGAATCGGCGCGCCTGCTCGGCTTCAATATTCCCTATTCCGTGGCCGAGCTCAATGACGCCTCGACCACGCTTCTGAAGAAGCAGGGTTTCCAGGATGCCTATGTCAGGCCGATCGCCTGGCGCGGCAGCGAACAGATGGGCGTGTCGGCGCAGAACAGCCGCATCAACTGCGCCATCGCCATCTGGCAATGGCCGAGCTATTTCGACCCGGCGCAGAAGCTCAAGGGCATCCGTCTCGATCTGGCGGAATGGCGCCGGCCCGATCCGCGCACCGCGCCGTCGAAGTCGAAGGCCGCCGGCCTCTACATGATCTGCACCATGTCCAAGCATGCCGCCGAGGCCAAGGGCTATGCCGATGCCATGATGCTCGACTGGCGCGGCCAGGTCGCCGAAGCAACGGGCGCCAACATCTTCTTCGTCAAGGATGGCAAGATCCACACGCCGAAGCCCGATTGCTTCCTCGACGGCATCACCCGCCGCACCGTCATCGGCCTCGCCAAGGACCGCGGCCTTGAAGTCGTCGAGCGCGCCATCATGCCTGAGGAACTCGAAGGCTTGGAACAGTGCTTCCTCACCGGAACGGCAGCGGAAGTGACGCCGGTCTCCGAGATCGGTCCCTACCGATTCGAGGTCGGCGAGATCGCCAAGACTTTGATGAACGACTATTCTGCTGCGGTGCAACCTAAGCATGCGATAGCCGCAGAATAACGAAAGTCACAGCTTTTTTCGCAAGCAGGGGCGGTTTTGAGGCCGGCCCCTTTATTTCAGCATCTGTGCATTTGACTTTCGTATAATTCAGCGTCTCATGATGGTGTCGGCCCGGGAGGCTGGCAGCTATGGAGGGACTAGGTACATGGATACGAATACGCTCATTGCGCTCGTTGTGCAGGTAATTGCAGGTGTTGTCGGTGGTCAGGCGGTCGGCGTTGCGCTGAAGAATGCGGCGATGGGCCAGCTGACCAAAATCCTCGGCGGCGCCGTTGGCGGCGTCGGCGGCGCGGCGATCCTCGGCAGCCTGCTCGGCGGTACGGCCGACCCGGCAGCGGCTGCCACGGCAGCGGGCGGATTGGGTGATACGCTGAACCTCAAAAACCTGCTCGGCGGCGCCGGCGGCGGCGCCATCCTGACCGGCATCATCGGTGCGGTCATGGGCGCGATGAAGAAGTAAGCCTCTAGATCATTCACCGTTTCACGGCGAATGATCTAGTTTGTTGTTTTACGCAATTCCGGACGGAAAACCGCTTTACACTTTTCCTGGAATTGCTCGAGACTCAGGCTTCGTCAAATGGGCGGCCGTTGGGCCGCCCATTTCTGTTTTAGGACGGACTGTTTGCCTTTCAGCAGTGGACGGCCTTCGCCCGCGCCTCTACATCACGCTGGAACAGCGAAAGGACAATCATGGGTCAGCTCAATGCCGGCATCGTGCCGGTCACGCCTTTCCAGCAGAACTGCACCATCCTGTTCGACATGGATGACAAGCATGGCGTCGTCGTCGATCCGGGCGGCGACATCGACAAGGTGCTGGCGGTGCTGAAGGACAATGCGATCACCGCCGCTGCGATCTGGATCACCCATGGCCACATCGATCACGCCGGCGGCGCCATGGAGCTGAAGGAAGCACTCGGCATCGAGATCATCGGCCCGCACGAAGCCGACAAGCTATTGCTCGACAATCTCGAGAACCAGGGCCAGCGCTACGGCATTGCCGGGGCGCGCAACTGCGTGCCCGACCGGTTTCTCGCAGAGGGCGAGACGGTTTCGTTCGGCTCACATATGTTCGAGGTGCTGCACTGCCCCGGCCATGCGCCCGGCCATGTCGTATACTACAATCGCGCGGCGAAGTTCGCTCATGTCGGCGACGTGCTGTTTCGCGGCTCGGTCGGGCGCACCGACCTGCCGGGCGGCGACCATGCGGCGCTGATCGCCTCGATTAAGAACAAGCTTTTGCCGCTCGGTGACGAGATCGGCTTCATCTGCGGCCACGGCCCGGGTGGCCGCTTTGGCGAGGAAAGGCGGACCAATCCCTTCCTGACTTAGCGATGTCTTTCTGCCAAGAAAAAAAGCGCTGGCCTTGCGGTCAGCGCTTTTTGTGGGACAGGGAAGCTCAATTCGCGACGCAGAAATGCTGCTCACCGTCATTGCCGGTGAACGTGCCGCTGCGGGCATTGAAGCTCCGGTAGCGGTCCGAGCAGTATTCGTACCAGTCGCGGGTCCACGGCTCGGCATAGCGGTCGGCATAGACGACCCGCGGTTCGGCATAGTAACGGCGCACCGGCGCCGGCCGCACTTCGCGGTAGTCGTAATCGTCGTCATAGCTGCTGTAGCGCGGCTGCGGGTTGCTCAGCGCACCGGCGATCAGAGCGCCGGCCGCAAGGCCGACGACACCGGCCGCAAGCGCGTCGCCATTATGATGACGACCATGGCCATGATGCCAGCGGTTCCAGTCCTTGGCATTGGCGGCAGGCAAGGTGGCGAGGGTGGTCGCGGCCAGAGCGGCGCCCAGGATGGCGGTCTTGAAAATGCGATTCATTTTGGTCTCCTTCGTGCCGGCCCGGATAGTTTTCGGGGATGCGGTCCAGCCTAGGGGACGATTAATAGAAGACCGTGGCTGAACGGGGGCTGAACGGAATTGGCTGATACGATCCAGTTCTTGCGGCAAAACCAAGCGCGTACGCAAGGCGCTCCGCCTCGTCAATCTCCGTCCGGACTGTCTTGAGCCAGCTTAGCCGACCGACAGGTTGACGGCCTTCGGACCCTTGCCGCGCTTGTCCGGCTCGGTGTCGAATGTCACTTTCTGTCCATCCTCCAGACCGGAAAGACCCGAAGCCTGCACGGCCGAAATATGAACGAAGACATCCTTCTGCCCGTCGTCGGGCGTAATGAAGCCGAAGCCTTTGGCATGATTGAAGAATTTGACGGTGCCGGTCTGCGGCATGGGAAGCTCCCTTTGATCCCATAAAGTCCAGTTTCGGGCCGGCAAATGCCCGAAGGGAAATTTGTCCTTTATTTTAGCGCTATCGGCAAGAGAAAGTTTTGGCGACGGCGGCAACGCTGAAGGCTGGTCAAATAGATCGTGGCACCGAAGGCAATTCGCGCCAGACGATTGCTCCGGCGATCAGCCACGGCATTGACCGATAAAGCGTCCTTTGCCTCCGGCGACGGCGGTCATGAAAAAGGCGCAACGGGAAACGTCGCGCCTTCGAAACTCTGGACGGCTGACAAAGCCGGTTCAAACACGCTTTAGGTGCTTTTTCGAGCGCCCTGACGGGCGCGCGGGCACCGCCGGTTCAGGCCGCGCGGAGGTTGACCGCCTTCGGACCCTTGCCCATGCGGTCGGGTTCAACGTCGAAGGTGACCTTCTGGCCGTCGACGAGGGTACGCAGGCCCGAGGCCTCGATCGCGGAAATGTGGACGAACACATCCTTGGCGCCGCCGTCGGGCGTGATGAAGCCGAAGCCTTTGGTCGCGTTGAAGAATTTAACGGTGCCGGTCTGGGCCATTGGGGAAACTCCTTCACCCGTGTCAGTCTTGTGGTTTGCCCGCCGCCTGGCATCGTGGGCAAGTCCCGGTGGTTGCTTCGGCAGTCCTGCATTTGCGCATGGTAAAACCCCCCGCCGAAAACGGGGCCGTCAGAGATTCACAGTATCGGGGAAAGGTCGTCCAAAACGTTCCGCTCTCCGGGTCGCAAATGCCCGAACACAAAATTTATCGCACGGAAACGTGATCGTTGCAAGATAGCGCCGCGGGCCGCGTCCATCGACGCATCCCAACGAAGGCGCTTCGATAAACCTGGGTTCTTAAGAGTTCATCAGCCAGAGCCCGGCCACGCATGGTCCAGCGGTCTGGTCCAGGGCCAAAGCAATGCGCGGGCCGGGCATCGCATGGCTCCCGCGCCGCAAACGGGGGTTGCATTTGGCAAGGGAATGGCGAGGATCGGCAGGCGCGTTTTGCGCCGGGGACGGGGGGCTCGAGGGAGGCATATTCATGAGATTTCTTGCGACGATCTTCTCGCGCCAGGGTTTTATTATTCTCTTCCTGTCGGGTCTTCTTGCGGCCTGCACCGTCGTCGTCGATGACGGGCCGGGACCACGTCCGCGCCCGCCACGGCCGGAACCGGAATTCTGCACCAGGCAATACGAGCCGGTCTGCGCGCGGCGCGGCGGTGACCGCCAGACCTTCGCCAATGCCTGCCTTGCCGAACGGGAAGGCTACCGCATCGTTCGCGACGGCCCTTGCCGCGACGGCGGTGGTGGCGGCGAAGAGCCGACATTCTGCACGCGCGAATACGCCCCGGTCTGCGCCCGCCGCCATGGCGAGCTGCGCACCTTTCCCAACGCCTGCGAGGCCCGTGCCGCCGACTACCGCGTCGTCGAGGACGGCCCCTGCTGATTTTTCCTTCTCCCCTGTCGGGTGAGTCCGCCGGAGGCGAATTCACCGTCCCACTGGCACGATAAAAGGCGGCGAATGCCGGGACCCTGCGAAGCAGCGGGGACCGGGCGGGTGGACCGGACCACCCTTGGTCCTTCGCAGGCTCAGGGCGTTCGAAACTCGAAAAGCCAACAATCGGCTTTTCGTCTGCTGCGCGGACCGCTTCTCACCCCCAAGGGAGAAGGCAAGGTCGCGGATCGGAGTGGTTGCCTACGCCGAATACGCCCCGTCGGCCGGGCCGGCATAAAGCTCTGCGCCGTCCTCGTCGCAAATGCGCAGACGGTCGGGGATCTGTGGCATGGCGAGGCTGTGGAACAGCGCGGTGGCGCCCTGCAGGGCGGCGCGCAGGTTCGGCGCGTCCAGCGATACCTTGTCGAGCGTGGCTTCGTCGGCGTCGCGCGAGCGGCTCGATGAAGAACGTCAAGCACGCCTCCGTTGCAGAGTTTTGCGCGAGATCGTCAGTCCGAGATCGTCAGTCCATTGCCGGCAGGCGCCAGGCGCGCCCCTGGCTGGTCAGCCCTTCGACTTCGGCTTCAGGCTGCTCTCGGCTTGCTTGACCGAGGAACCGAACGGGGAGGCGGCCTTGGCCACCACCTTGTCTTTCCTGGGCTTGCGCGTTTCGCGATTGCTGCGCTGCTGACCCTTGGCCATCTGTCTGCTCCTTCGTACGTGCTGGGTGGGTGCGGTGTCAGACGGCCGGGCTGTCGGGGACAGCCGGGGCGTCCGCTACTTCGAGGTTGTCTTCCGTGGTGACCCGCTCATAGGTCTCCTCCTCGCTGCGGATGCGATATTGCGGCGAGCCATCCTTGACCGGCAATCTGCTCTTGATCTGAAACAGCTCGGCGGTCTTCTGGGCGAGCCCGCTGCGGCTCTTCATGCGCACGGTCTGGCCGATGGCGAAGAGGTGCGAGGGCGTGTCGGTGCGCGGACGCGCATTCTGCTGGAAGCGGATCATGCTGCGTTCTCCTGGTCGCGCCTCAGCGCTGTTTCGAGTTCGAGGTAGTCGATGGCGACAAGCTGGCTGGTGGCCGGGTTCTTCACCGCCCTTGCCGGCAAATGGATGAAGGTGGCGACGCGACGCCAGGCAAGCCGCGACATGCCCTCGATCAGCTCTTCGTCGTGATCGATGTCATAGTCGCCGGCCGGCAGTTGCCCTTCCAGCCCGCCAAGCACGAAGGGTGCCGCGAAATGGGCGATGGAACGGGTGGTGCGATCCGGCATTGGCTTGGCTCTGGTTCGTCGATGCATTCCGGCATCAACCGGGAACTCAACCATCGGCGATTGGAATGAGTTTGGCGGGTCGAGTATCTCCGACGCCGCTATATGCCAAGCTTGACCCAAAAAACGATCTCAGATCAATAATCCGAAATTGTTGGTTATTCAAGCTGATTTCCGCCACGGCTCGACCGGTATAAAAAATTTCTCGTATAAACCCCTAATAAATCTGCTATCGTGGAACAATATCAGCCAATTTCTTATTTAGAGAACATCGGAATAATTATTCCGGTGCCCCTAAGATTATTTTTTACGAAAGGAAAAAATATATGAGATTCATGAAAACGCCGGATCGTCCGACCGCAACAATCGAGCCAATCGTCCTCTTCCCCAAGGCAATATCAGTGCGCCTGACGATAAGAAGCGACGAAGCGGCACGGCGCAAGATTGCCGACACCGACGGCACGCTACGGCGGGAGCGCCGGCTCGCCGAGAGCCACCGGCTGATTTGAACGCTACATTTTGCTGGAATTCCTCTAGAGTTTCGAAGAGGTCCGCGCCCTTGGCGAGCCCACTCTTCCCTTGAACCTGCAGCGCCGATGGCCTAGATCGCGGCAAGCGGACAAAACACGGCAGGTTTCCCATCAACAGAGATCAGAGAAGAGCGGCGGGTGCTGGAGCTGGCGGACAGGCGCCGCTGGGCCTCGACCAATATGTGCAGCAGGCGCTGCAGCTGCATCAGGCCGGGCGCCGGCAGGAGGCCGAGACGCTGTACCGGCAGGTGCTGGCGCGCAAGGCCAATCACCCGGCAGCGGCGCATTTCCTGGGCCTGTTGCTGCACCAGACCGGGCGCAACCCCGAAGGGCTGGAGCTGATCGAGCAGTCTGTGCGTCTGCAGCCGAAGAATCCCGATTTCCTCAACAATCTCGGCACGGTGATGCGCGATCTCGGCCGCATCGCAGCGGCCGCCGATTTCTTCCGCGGCGCGGTAGATCTCAAGCCCGACCAACTCGCGGCACGCGACAATCTGGGTTCGGCGTTGAAACAGCTCGGCCAGTTCGAGGCTGCGGAGGACATCTATCGCGGCACAATCGGGCGCAATCCCTTCCATGTCCGCGCCCGCATCGGGCTTGCCGAAACGTTGCAGGAAGCCGGTCGTCTGGACGAGGCGCTGGCGACCTTTCGCGAGGCGCTGACGATCCGGCCCAGGGATGCCGACCTGTTGCACGGGCTCGGCGTCGGGCTGATGGAAAAAGGCAAGCTCGATGAGGCGGCCGACCTGTTCCGGCAGGCGCTGGCGATCACGCCAGGCATGGCAAAAGCCTGGCTGATGCTGACGCAGGTCAAGCGCCAGAAGGAGCGCGACGCCGAACTCGCCTGCATGGAGGCCCAGCATGCCAAGGCGCCGGCCGACAGCCTGGCGCGCATGCAGCTGTCCTTCGGTCTCGGCAAGGCCAATGACGATTTGAAGGACTACAACAGGGCCTTCGACTATCTCGCTGAAGGCAATGCGATCCGCCGCAAGGGCATCGATTATGATCCGGTCAGGACGCGGGCCGAATTCGAGGCGATGAAGACGGTGTTCAACGCCGGCTTTTTCGAAAAGCACAAGCCAAGTGCAATCTCCGACGACACGCCGATTTTCGTCGTCGGCATGCCGCGCTCCGGCACCACGCTGGTCGAACAGATCATCGCCAGCCATCCACAAGTCTATGGCGCGGGCGAGCTCAGCATGTTGAAAACCGCGGTCGGCAAGCAATTTCCGCTGACCATGCCGGGAGGTTTCCCCTGGGGACTGGTCGATGTATCCGACGCGGAGTTTGCGGAAGCGGGCCACGCCTATCTCGACATGCTGCATGAGCGCTATCCCAACTTCAGGCATGTCACAGACAAGATGCCAGGCAACTTCCTGCTCATCGGCTTCATCCATATGATGCTGCCGAAAGCCAAGATCATCCATTGCGCGCGCGATGCGGCGGCGACCTGCCTTTCGATCTACAAGGTGCATTTCCGCGGCGACAACCACCGCTACGGCTATGATCTGGGCGAACTCGCCGACTTCCACAATATCTACACCGACATCATGGCGCATTGGCACGATGTTCTGCCGGGCGTCGTCCATGACGTGCGTTACGAGGATTTCGTGGCCGACCAGGAGGGACAGACGCGGGCGCTGATCGGGCATCTCGGCCTGTCCTGGGACGACAAGGCGCTGTCGTTCCACGAGACCGACCGTCCGGTGCGCACGGCCTCGGCCGCGCAGGTGCGCCAGCCGATGTATCAGGGCTCGGTCGATCTCTGGAAGCGCTATGGCAACAGGTTGAAGCCGCTGCTGGACAAGCTGGCCTGAGCAGCGGCTAAAGCTCGATGAAGGGCTGGAAACCGCCGAAGATCATGCGCTTCATATCGAAGGGCATAGGCCCCAAATCGGGTGTCAAACGCGGATCGGCCATCACCTTGGCCATTACCGCGTCGCGGCTTTGCCTGGATGAATAGACGGCCCATGCGAAGACCACGATCTCGTCGTCTTTTGCCTGAACGGCACGCGGAAACGAGGTCAACTCACCATAGGGCACGTCGTCGGCGATACATTCGACGTAGGCGAGCGCTCCGTGTTCCTTCCATATCGGGCCTGCGAGGTTGGCCAGCTTCTTGTAGTCATCAATGTTTGCCTTCGGCACGGCGAGCACGAAACCATCGACATAGGACATTGGGTTTTCCTTGGAGTATCTCACAAAGCTCCTTACCGGCGTCAGCCGGTGAGGAGCTTTGTCAGCGGTGGTCAGTCTTTCTTCGCCGGCGCGTTCATCGCCCATTCGACCCCGAAGGGGTCGCGCATGTTGCCCCACTGGTCGCCCCAGAACATCAGCTGCAGCGGCACTGCGACTTCGCAGCCGGCACCGACCGCGCGCTTCCACCAGCCATCGATCTCGTCGGCGCCGAGATGGAGCTGCATGGTATAGCCCTGCGGCTTGACGGCAGGCATGCCGTTTTCGGGGTAGAAATCGGAAATCATCAGCGTCGAGCCGTTGATGTGGAGATGGATGTGCATCGTGCGGCCCTGCTCATCGGGCGGATAGAAGAACACCTGTTCGGCGCCGAAAGCCTTCTTGTAGAATTCGGCGGCCTTGAAGGCGCCGTCCAGCTGCAGATAGGGGGTCAATCCACCGAGAACTTTCGCGGCCGGCTGAATGGGGGTCTGGTCGGTCATGTCTTGTTCCTCTTTGGGTTTGGTCTGGGCATTTGGTTTGGCCTTGCGAACCCTAGGACGAACGAGCCGGCGGCGATCCTACATGTCTGATGCGATTTTCTGGCGAAACGAACTTGCGTCGGCGGCGCCCAATCAGAGCGCAATCCTCGCTGTCAGCAGGCTAGAAAGGGGACTGCTCCTTTAACCCCGCTGAGACGACAATGATCCTCTATTACCAGACCCATTCGCCCTTTGCGCGCAAAGCGCTCGTCTTCGCCCATGAGGTCGGGCTTGCCGACCGGCTCGAGGTCATTCATCACGAGACCAGCCCGACCTTGCGCAATGCCCGTGTCTACGCCGAAAACCCGCTCGGCAAGGTGCCGGTGCTGCTGCGGCCGGATGCGCCGCCGCTCTTCGATTCCGATGTCATCTGCGCCTATCTGGATACGCTGCATGACGGCCGCAAATTGCTGCCGCAGGACGGCGAAGCGCGCTGGCAGGCGTTGCGGCTGCAGGCGGTCGCCCAAGGCCTGGCGCAGACGGGCATAGGCCTGCGCTGGGAGACGGAAAGGCGGCCCGAACAGTTGCGCTATGCAGCGCTTGCCGAAGGCTACCGGGAAAAAATCGAGGCCAGCTATGACTGGATCGAAAGCGCGCTGGACGACGAGACACCGCTCCATGTCGGCCATATAGCGCTTGCCACCACGCTGTCCTGGATGGCGTTCCGCCAGCTGCCGTCCTTTCGCGCGCGGGCGCGGCTGACGCGCTGGTTCGAGGCGTTCGAAAAGCGTCGATCGATGCAGGCGACGCCGCTGTCGGGCGATACGCATGACTGAGCAACGGTCGCCCCGCGGCGGCCTGCATCGATCTTTCCCGACCGCATGGTCAGGGCGCCCTGCAGATCCGCGGGCCGTTTTGCGCGTCGATGAGGATTTCCGGCCAGCCGATATCCTTGCGCAGTTCGATCGGCAGGGCCAGAAGCTCGCGCTCGCTGCGATAGCGGGCGCGGTTCTGTGCGTAACGGGCGGCGACGCGGCCTATGGATGACAAAATGGACATGATGCGTTCTCCTCAGATGAAGCCGGCATCATCGTGTCGGCATTCCAAGGACGCAGCAGGTTCAGCCGATCCGACAGAACGCTGAAAATATTTGCGGGAGATGCGAAAGCATGGACCGCAACACGGTGCGGCCCATGGTGGTAGTTCCTCAGCCCGCCGTTTCAGCCACCGAGCGGAAGAAATCCTCGGGGTCTTCGACTTCGGTCAGCTTCCGCTTGTCGACCAGCCAGAAGCGGTTGCCGACGGCGCGGATGAAGGAGCGGTCATGCGAGGCGAGCATACAGCTCGCCTGACGTTCCAGCAGTTCCGCTTCCAGCGCTTCCTGGCCGTCGATGTCGAGATGGTTGGTCGGCTCGTCCAGCAGATAGAAGTTGGGGTTGGCGAGCCTGAGCGCCAGCATCATCAGCCGCGCCTTCTGGCCGCCGGACAGCACACCGATCTTTTTCTCCTGCATCTCAATGACCACGCCGGCGCCGGCAAGCAGCGAGCGGGCGCGTTGCTCGCCGACATCGTAGCGGCGCGAGACCAGGGCCAGCGGGGTCTCGTCGCCACTGATGCCGGCCAGCGCCTGGTCGCTGTAACCGAGCACCGTCGATGGCGTCACCTTGACGTTCGGCACCGTGTCCGGCTCGGCGATGGCGTTGCGGATCAGATCGACGAAACGCGACTTGCCGACGCCGTTGCGGCCGAGCAGCACGATGCGGTCGCCCTGGCAGATGTGGCGCTTGCCGGTCTTGAACAGCAGCGTGCCGTCCGGCGTTTCCACTGCGGCGTCATCCAGCGTAATCAGCACCTTGGCATGGGTGCCGCGGTTGGCCAGCCGGATCGCGCCGGCCGATTTATCGCGATGCGCCGATACCGCGGCGTCTTCCAGCTTCTCCGCCCGTTCCCTGAGTTGCTTGGTCTTCACCGTCAAAAGGTCGCTGCCGGAATTGATGCCGATGTTGTTGAGCTTGGCGGCCTGCTTGCGCAGTTGCTGCGCCACCTTCATGTCGCGCTCGAACCGGCGCGCCGTCGAGGCGTCCAATTCGTCCAGGGCCTGCCGCGCCCTGGAATAGGGCAGTGCAAACACCGGCGAGTCCTCCGGGCGCAAGAACAGCGTGCGGTTGGTGACGGCGTCGAGAAAGGCGCGGTCGTGACTGGCGATGACCACCGGCACCTCGCGCGGCAGGGCGTTCAGCCAGCTTTCCAGCTGGCTGATCTTGGCGAGGTCGAGATGATTGGTCGGCTCGTCGAGCAAAAGCACATCCGGATCGGTGACCCAGACGCGGGCGATCAGCGCCAGCCGCTGCCATCCGCCGCTCAGCGCCTGCATCGGCCGTTCGCGCATCGGCTCGGGCACGTCGAGCGAATCCAGCACCACATCGACGCGCCACATCTCGCTGTCGGCCTGCTCGGCCGGCAAGGCATCGGCCACCACCTGATGGAAGCTGCGGCTAAGAAGGGCAGGCGGAACCGACTGCTCGACATGGCCGACACGCAGGCCGCGCGTGCGAGAAATGTCGCCCGAGGTCGGCTCCAGCGCGCCGGTCAGGCATTTAAGCAAGGTCGACTTGCCGCGGCCATTGGCGGCGACGATGCCGAGCCGGTCGCCGGCGCCGATGGTGAGGTCGAGATTGGAAAACAGCGGCGCACTCATGGTGACGCCGAGGGATTTGAGGCTGATCAGGGCCATTGCGATTTCTCTGGTCTTGCCGGAGACAACTCCGGATGCACTTTGACGGTGTGCTTGCCGGCCATCAAGCTCAGCTTTGCGCACCACGAAGGGCAGACCAAAAAATCGAAACGGGAAAAAACCCGTGATGTCCCTGGTCAGCCCTGCAAGCGAACTCGCAGGGCAGAAATCGGGCCACGCTGACGATGGTGATCGATAAACACGCAGCCCTCCTTTCAAGACAAGACGTTGAGTGTGCGGGAGCGATTACACCAAAGGCGGGGGTGGAGGCAAGTGGGCGACGGATGCGGCGGTGGTGGAGCGCTCTTCCCTTCTCCCACAAGGGGAGAAGGAAAGAGGTGCTATTTCCCCGGCCGTCCCGTCTTGCCCGGCCGGCGCTTTTCGCGGCGGGCGTCGCCTGGGTCTTCGTAGGAGCCGATGCCGGCGCGCTGGCGAACGATTGGCTTGGCAGAGTCGCCGCGTTCCTTCGCGCCCCCCTCTGTCCTGCCGGACATCTCCCCCACTCGGGGGGAGATTGGCTGGGGCTTGGCCGGCACTTTCCCTTCGACCGGCTTTTCCGTGCGCCGCACGGTCATCTCGTCGAGCGAATTCTTCTTGAACAGTGGCTTGGTGGCGTCGCCCGGGATGCCGAAGTCGGAGCCGTGCGCTTCCTGCGCCGACTGTTTCTTGAACAGCGAGCGCGACACCGCGCCTGACGGCGTCGGCATGTCGGTACCAGGCCCCATATCGTCGATCGACGGCTTGGCAAATAGCGGCTTCTTCACCGGCACGGCGCCCTCGGCACCCATTTCGTCGAGCGCCGGCTTGCGGAAGAGGTTGGAGCGGGCAGCCCTGGCCGCCTCTTCAGCCGCGCGTGCGTCGTCGAACTTGCGGAAACGCTCCTGTTCCTCAGCCGTACGGTGCTTGGCCACGCCCTTGTTGTGCTTGCCCTTCTCGCGGCCGGAGACCGGGCTTTCCATGTCGGCGTATTTGGCCAGAGGGTCTTCCGAGATGGACAGTTCCATCTCGCGCAGCCGCTTGATCTCGTCGCGGATGCGGGCGGCCTTCTCGAAGTCGAGATTGGCGGCGGCGTCGCGCATCTGCTTTTCCATGGCGTCGAGATGAGCCTTGAGATTGTTGCCCATCATCGCACCGGCGCCGTCGGTGAACTGCGAGATATCGGCGCGGACATGGTCCTTCTCGTAGACCGAGTCCAGAATGTCGGAGATGCGCGACTTCACCGATTCCGGGGTGATGCCGTTGGCCGCGTTCCATTCCATCTGCTTTTCGCGGCGGCGGTTGGTCTCGGCCATCGCCCGCTCCATCGAGCCGGTGACCTGGTCGGCATAGAGGATGACCTTGCCGTCGACGTTGCGGGCGGCGCGACCGATGGTCTGGATCAGCGACGTCTCGGAGCGCAGGAAGCCCTCCTTGTCGGCGTCGAGGATGGCGACGAAACCGCATTCAGGAATGTCGAGGCCTTCGCGCAGCAGGTTGATGCCGACCAGCACGTCGAAAGCGCCGAGGCGGAGATCGCGCAGAATCTCGATGCGCTCCAGCGTGTCGATGTCGGAGTGCATGTAGCGAACGCGCACGCCTTGCTCATGCAAATATTCGGTCAGGTCTTCGGCCATGCGCTTGGTCAAAACGGTGACCAGCGTGCGGTAGCCGGCGGCCGTGGTGTCGCGGATTTCGCCGACGACATCGTCGACCTGGCTTTTCGCCGGGCGGACTTCGACCGGCGGATCGATCAGGCCGGTCGGGCGGATGACCTGCTCGGCGAACACGCCGCCGGCCTGTTCCATCTCCCAGGCGCCGGGTGTCGCAGAAACCGCGACGGAGAGCGGACGCATGGCGTCCCATTCCTCGAAGCGCAACGGGCGATTATCCATGCAGGAGGGCAGGCGAAAACCATACTCCGCCAGTGTCGCCTTGCGCCGAAAGTCGCCACGATACATGCCGCCGATCTGCGGCACGGTGACGTGGCTTTCGTCGATGAAGACCAGCGCATTGTCGGGGATATATTCGAACAAAGTCGGCGGCGGATCGCCCGGCTGGCGTCCCGTGAGATAGCGCGAATAGTTCTCGATGCCGGCGCAGGAGCCGGTGGCTTCCAGCATCTCAAGATCGAAGCGGCAGCGCTGTTCGAGCCGCTGTGCCTCCAGCAGGCGGCCGGCGCGCTCGAGCTCGACCAGCCGGTTGTTGAGCTCCTCCTTGATCGACTTGATCGCCTGGTTGAGCGTTGGACGCGGCGTCACATAGTGCGAGTTGGCGTAGATCTTGACGCTCTTCAGCTCGCCGGTCTTCTGGCCGGTGAGCGGATCGAATTCGGTGATCGCCTCGATCTCGTCGCCGAACATCGAGATGCGCCAGGCGCGGTCCTCAAGGTGGGCCGGGAAGATTTCGATCGTGTCGCCGCGCACGCGGAACGAGCCGCGCACGAAATTGATGTCCTGGCGCTTGTACTGCTGGGCGACCAGATCCGCGAGCAGAGCCCGCTGGTCGAGCCGGTCGCCGATCTGCATCTGGAAGGTCATCGCCGTGTAGGTCTCGACCGAGCCGATACCGTAAATGCAGGACACCGAAGCGACGATGATGACGTCGTCGCGCTCGAGCAGCGAGCGGGTCGCCGAATGCCGCATGCGGTCGATCTGCTCGTTGATCGAGGATTCCTTCTCGATGAAGGTGTCGGTACGCGGGACGTAGGCTTCGGGCTGGTAGTAGTCGTAATAGGAGACGAAATACTCGACCGCATTGTCGGGGAAGAATTTCTTGAACTCGGAATAGAGCTGCGCGGCCAGCGTTTTGTTGGGCGCCAGGATCAAAGCAGGGCGCTGCGTCTGCTCGATCACCTTGGCCATGGTGAAGGTTTTGCCGGAGCCGGTGACGCCGAGCAGCACCTGAGTGCGATCATTGTTGTCGACGCCCTCGACAAGATCCTTGATGGCGGTCGGCTGGTCGCCGGCCGGCTCGAAATCCGACACCATCTTGATGGCGATGCCGCCTTCGGATTTTTCCGGGCGGGCAGGGCGGTGCGGCGTCCACAGCACGCCGTCCTTGTGCAGCGGGTTGCCGGATTCGATCAGCGCCGACAGCGCCGCGACCGTCGCGGTGACGCTGCCCGAGGCCATCGTCTCGGCGTCTTCCAGCGAGATGTCGAGACCGGCGACCGGGTTGAGGCCGGCGGCGGTGCGCTCGCGGGCCGTGGCCGCGCCGCCCATCGAGGTGCCGCGCGAACTGCGGCCGGGGGAGGTTGAGCGTTCCGGAATCTTCTTCGCCACCTTCGGCGGCTTGGCGCCGCCGGAACTACGCCCTTCCTTCTCGGCCTCCTGCTCTATCTGCTCTGCCCAGTCGGCAATCGAGCCGCTCAGCGGCGTGCCGGTGAAGTCAGCCTGCGGCGCCTCGGCGAAGCCACCCTT
Source organism: Mesorhizobium sp. M1143 (assembly GCF_040318435.1). Taxonomy (NCBI): domain Bacteria; kingdom Pseudomonadati; phylum Pseudomonadota; class Alphaproteobacteria; order Hyphomicrobiales; family Phyllobacteriaceae; genus Mesorhizobium; species Mesorhizobium sp. M1143. The sequence goes on from NZ_JAMYMJ010000001.1 coordinate 288,695, forward strand.
GTGCAAGGGCTCCGAAGCATCGAGGAAATCGGTCAACGGGCTGCGCCGCTTGGGCGGCGAAGCGCTGTTGTCACCCGCCGGAGACGGTGTCTTTTTCTCGGGAAGTTTGGCCATGCCCCAAATATGGGCAGAGTCCGCCAAAATGGAAAGAGTGCAGTGGCAAGGGACACTAAGCGGGTCGAAGCTCCTGACACAAGGGTGTCAGGAGCTGTGTCACGCAAAGCCGGCCCACCTGTTCAATTGAACCACAGCGCGAAGGTCAAAAACCCACCGCCACCGAACTGACGCTGGATCTGGTCGAACTCGCCGCTGGTCACGATCTCACCGCTCTCGAGGTAGGGCGCGATGGCCGGGCCGGTAATCGACAGTACGAGGTCGAAAGGCTTCGGTTCTTCGAAGAAACGCTTCATGTTGATGCCCTGGCCGGTGCTGGCCGTGATGCGGAAATGCGGCAGCAGCTTGCGGCCTTCCAAAAGGTCTTCGGCCATGGTCAGAGTGGCGAGCCAGGCCTCGACCTGCTCCTCGCCGACTTCGAGCCCGGTGAGCGGGTTCTCGCCCTTCTGCTGCGGTCCCGGCAGCCATTCGCGGTCATTGTCGGTCTCGGCGCGGATCGCCTTCCAGTTCTGGCGCGACAGCCGGATCATTTCGAGCAGATGGCGGCGCGCCGCTTGACGTCGCTCGGGCTCGACCACCGGCCAGTTGACGAGGTGAACCATGGAGATGAAATCCGCGATGCGCCATTCCGATGAGAAGATGCTGCTGCCCATGTCCCCGGCGGGAGGCACCAGAACGTCCTGCAGCGGCAGTTTGGCGCGCGGGAACAGCATGTGGAACGAGCCGTCGAACATGGTCCTGAAATCATGCGCCAGCCAGAAATCGGCCTGCGCCATCAGGAACTCGGCATAGCCCTGCAGCCAGAAACCGTCGGCCCGGTCGAAGCGGAATGTGAGCGAGGGAGCGGCGCCGTCCGACGAGATACCGCCGCGCGACAGCGAGGCCATAATCGCGGCCATGCTTTCATCCGGCGCGATGGCACCGTCCTCGTTGAGATCGATCCCGGCATGGGTGAGGTCGACGACCATGCCGATATCGGCTCCCGCGGGCACCGAACCCAGTGTCGCCGCCGACCGTTCCAACCGGTCGCGAAAGGCGACCAGGATGGCGCGGAACTGCTCATAGGTCAGCGGTTCGGGATTGGGATTGTCCGGAATCGGCAGCCGCATCAGCGGCAGCATGAAGGATTGCGGGCTTTCGAACCCGTGGCGGTGCAGGCCGCCGGCCAGGATTTCCAGGGCGGTGAAGAATTCGCCGGCGCCGGCGGCGTAGGCTGACGCCGGATCGCCTTTCGCTGCAGACTCAAGCGTTGTGAGCGCACGGTTGCGCTCGGTCACCGTTTTGGCCTCGACCAAAGCGGTTGCCGCTTTGGGCGCGGCGGCGCGGGCCGAAGATAGCGGCAGCAACAGGAGGAAGGCGGACGCCAGCAGGCCTGCAAAACGTGTCATCTCATCCCTCCACTATGTGATGCGCAGACATTACACGCATTTGGCGCCGTGTCTGCCGGCGGCAGTGTTTCAAGGACTGACGGTCGACACTCCCCGGGCAGACCGTCTACACAAGCTAACCGATTGGGCAAACGATTGGGCGTCGCGTGTCGAACTATCCGCTTTCCTACAAACTGTCATGGCTGCCGCGCTTCCTGAAGCCGTCGCTTGGCGGCGATGTCAGGGATTTTGCGCCGATCGCGGCAACGACACTCATTGATCCACCGCCAGGGCGGAAGGTGCGGCTGGCCTTTGTCGGCGATATTTCGGCGGTGGCCAACCGTAGTGCGCCGGAGTGCGATCCGGAAATCGCAAAACTCTTGGGCTCAGCCGATCTGGTGATCGGCAATTGCGAAAGTCCGGTCGTCGAGCGGCCGAGCGTGGCGCTCGGCACGCGGCTTGGCACGCACCATGCGATGAGCGAGCGGTTTCTTGCCGCGGCGCTTGCCGCCGTAGGCATCGCGCGTGAAAAGCTCGTGCTGTCGCTGGCCAACAACCATGTGCTCGACCAGGGCGTCGCCGGTTTCGACGAGACGGCTGCGGCGCTGAAGCGGCTTGGCATCCGCACCATCGGCACCGCGAAAAAAGGACCGGTCGAGCAGGTCAAGGCCGGGCCGCTGACGATCGGCTTTGCCGCCTTCACACTGTGGCGCAATGGCGACGCCGGGCCATTCACCGAGCTTGTCTCGATGCAAAGCGATCCGGCGGCATGGCCGAGAGGCGCGGCCGACAAGAACATCGATCTCACCTGTGCGGTGCCGCACTGGGACTGGGAGTTCCGGCATTTTCCGCAGCCGCAAACGCAAACGCTGGCGAAGTTGCTGGCCGGTCACGGCGTGGGGCTGATTGCCGGGCACCACGCCCATGTCGTGCAGCCGGTGCAATGGGTCGGCAAGACGCTCGTGGCTTACGGGCTTGGCGACTTCCTCGGCACGGCGCTGGCGCGGCAGCCCTGGCCCGGCCGCATCGCCGGCATTTTCGTCGTCGATGTCAGCGCCGATCTCGGCAAGCGCGGCGCGATCGCCGGCTACCGGATGCATCCCTTCATGCGGCTGCGCGCAGGCGGGCATGAGCGGCTGGTTCCGGTCGAGGCGCTGACTGGCCGGATGAAGGGCAAGGTCGAGGCCAGGCTGAAGGCGATCTTTGGCGACTGACAACTTTCCCGTTATCATAGGTGTAATAGGACTTTGCGAGGGGGCGATGGAAGCAGCTGAGTTCATGCCTGATGAAGCGGTGGTCGCCGGCATCAGGAAGAATATCGAGATCTATGAGGCTGGACGGGCTTCGGCCTGCCGCCAGGTGCGCTGGCGGGTGCCGGTGTTTCTGGGGCTGCTGCTGGTTTTTGTCGTGCTGGTGGCCTGGCTGTTCAACAAGGTCGCCGACTTGAACGAGCAATGGTTCTCGACGCCGCATGTGTTCCTCTATGTCGGCGGTTTCTTCGCGGCGCTGCTGCTGTACTTCCTGGCGATCAGGCCGGCGACGCGGCTGCAGCAATCGTTCCGTGACACGCTGCTGCCGATCATCTTCGGCTTCATCAGGGATGTGCGCTATCTGCACAGCGTGACGCCGAATTCCTTCGACCGGCTGCCGCGCGCCGTGGTCGGCGCCTTCAACCGGCAGAGCTTCGACGACATCGTGTCAGGCCGCTACGAGGATTTTCCGTTCGAGCTCTACGAGGCGGAGTTGCGCCAAGGTTCGGGCAAAGGCTCGTCGACGGTCTTCAAGGGCGCCATCGTTGCGTTCGAGACGATCGCGCCGTTCCCCGGCATTTTGGTCGCGACGCGCCGCAGCAACACGGTGGTCGGTTTCTTCCGCGGCATCTTCGCCGGCAAGATGGAGGAACTGTCCAGCGGCGATCCGCTGCTCGACGGCGACTACGAATTTCGCACCGACAATGTCGCCGCCGCGCAGCCGCTGGTGAGCGGCCGGCTGGCGCAGGCGCTGAAATGGCTGCACGAGACATGGCGCGATGATCCGGCGCGGGTGGCACTTAATGGCAGCGATGGTTTCCTGCTCTTGCCGCAGCCGAAGAATTTCTTCGAACTGCCCGCCATTTCCGTGCCGCTCGATTACACCAAGCACATCGCGCCGATGATCGCCGATATGGGCGCGATCTTGGCGACCGCGGCGCTGGTGCGCAAGATCGGCGCGACGGATGGCGAGGCCTAAAGCGCCGCGCGTCGAAACGAATTCATGCGACGCGCTTCAGGTCTTGTTTTCATGCATATCGTTGCTCCAAAACGGCGGTCCTGTTTGGGCGCATGCATTAGCCAGGCTGCCGCGCGTCAGCAGGCGAAGCCGTAGTTCTGGCGATAATATTCGACGTCTTCTTGCGCCATCGTCTTGAACATCACGCAGACGGTGAAGCTGCCGACCTGGCGACCGTTTCTGGTGTAGCCCCAGTCGGAAATATCGTCCCGGTTGAATTCGAGTTCCTGGCCGGCCACGACATTGTGCACCGCTTGCGGCTCATTGGCCAATGTTCCTGCAAATCCGGTCGCGGTCTTGTGGAAGGGGATGATCCAGAAATGCTCCGAGGCGTCTCCGTCCCTGACCTCGACCTTCAATTTGTAGCTGGTTGTCCCGGCTGGCGGCGCATCCGACAAGGACAGGAATTCATCGAGGCTGGCGCGCGCCTGCGCAATGGCCGCCGCCATGTCCGGATCGTCCCTGGCGATGCCTACAACCTTGTCGCCGCCCTGGCCGGAATCCTGCGCACCGGCCGGAATCGGCGCCAAGGCCAGCACCAGGGACAGCACGGTTCGAACTGCATGCTTCATGAAATGGCGCTCCTGCGTGTCGATGCTGACACCATCATGCATCTATCTAGAGTTTTCAACGGCAGTGCGACAGCGTGGTACGGTCCGACCGGCAGGCCGCTCACAACCCGCTCGACACCAGGCCTGCCAGCCAGTTCGCGGACCGCTTGGCCATGCCGACCGTTGCCGACGCGACGCGGCCGAGATCTGTCTTGACCACGGCGTAGCCGTTCCTGGTGCGGTAGAGCACGCCTGTTCCGCCATCGACCACTTGCTCGTAGGCGACCGGCCGTGCCGCTGCTGCCTCCATGGCCGTCGTCGGGGAGCCGACGGAAACGCTCGGCCGATGGCTCAGTTCCGGCGGCAACGGGGTTTGGACATTCCGGCTGGCCGGCTTCAGTTCCGGGCGGGATGCGGCCGCCGCCAGTTGCGAAGAAGACGCCGACCCCTTGCTGCGGCATATGCCGGAGACCAGCGGATAGTCGAAGTTCTTCTGGTGCAGCATCTGGCTTTTCATCGCCGCTTCGCAGTCGGCGATGGTCGCCCACTTCGCCGGCGTCTCGCCGATATATTCGCAAAGCTTGGCGTCGCAGTCGCAGCCGACAATGGTCATGGCGACAAGGGCGGTCTTGAGCACGGTCTTGTCCTTCGGATTGCCCCCCGGCAGCCAGTCCTTCCATCGCGCGCGAACAAGGCGGGATTTTGGCCGCGATCACGCGATGAGGCGGGGGATGCGTTTTTGGGTACCGCTCACTACAGGTGGATTTCGAGACACCCGGTAGCAATAGGGCGGGGGCGTGATGCATTTGCAGTAAGAAGCCTGAATAAATCTTGTCGGCTATGGCCGCGACAACTGTTTCTTGGCCCGGTTTTCTACTACGATACTCACGGGGCGATACAACAATATAGGAGGGGTTTGTCATGGGAAGAATTGTCCGGTCCGCCGAGCCTGTGCCGAAAAGGGAATCAACGCTCGAGGGTATTCCAGGCGATGCTCCGCTCGGCGTCGACGATGACAAGCAAGAAGATCAAGGATCGAAAGGCGGCGATGGCTATCTCGACCGGGTTGCGAAGTACGTGCCTGCCGAAGTCGTGGCATTTTTCATCTTCGTCAACTCCATCCTGGTCAATGCCACTGAGCAGCCGGTTGCCAAGGCGTTGACCGATGCGGTGGCGGAAGAGACCAAAGGCAATCCGGGGGACATTCCGGGTAAGGTGCAGGCAGCCATCTATAAGATTGAAATGGCCGGTATCAGCGTCTGGACCATTTCATGGATCATGTTGATCGTCGCGCTGGCGATGACGCCGGTGTATCTGAAATCGGTCAGCGATTCAGCCGACAATGCGGAGGCTCCGGGAGCCAACATCGTCATGTCGATGCTCGCCTTCCCATTCTGGGCCTATGCCGTCAACGCGCTGGCCCTCAGGCCATGGCATGACGGTGCGCTGGCCAGCATCATGCTCGCCACCTTCACGCTCATCAGCGGCGCCATACGGCCGGAATATATAAACGCTGGCCTCAATTTGATCCCGGGCATCGGCCCGAAGAAGTAGCTTGGCCCGCCGGGCAGGCCGCGGTGCAGGGCGCGGCTTCAGTTGTAGACGCGCTCCAGCCTCGCGCCTGCTTCGAACAGCGCCGGCAGCACGATGTGCAGCTTGCGCACGGCGACGATCAGCCCGGTGCGACGGGTGGCCGGATCGATCGGAACGGTTGGCTGAACAGCGCCCGGGCGCCTTCGGGCGGAGCGAAGTCTGCCGCCGAAAGCACGGTGAGCATGATCGCGTCATTGCCACCGATCTCGACGAAGGACACGCCTCTGTCGATCAGGCGCGGGATCATGTCGGTGAATTGCTGATCGCGCCTGGTGATGAAGATGGTTCCGTCAGCGCCGAAATCTCGTTCCAGCAAAGTATCGGCTTCTTACGCGTCGCTTCGCCGACCGGACCTTGGCCCAAAAGACAGTCGGCGCCGGGATTTCTCCCAGCGCCTCCCTGTGAGATCAGGACACGGTCGCGGCAGCAACTTCCGCAAAGTCGTCGCGCCATGCCGGCCTTGATTTTGACGGTCCTGCCAGTCACCGCCCGAAGGCAGTGCCCGTTCCAGACCACGCCGTTCTCCACCCTTGCGAGCTTCGTTCGGCGCGCCATCGAAGGTTTTCGCCGTCCTTCATGGCAGCATCGGTCCGCCGTTGGCGTTCGCACGCTTTCCGCGGCCCCGTAGGTCTCGGCATCCGTCCCTCGAACAAGCAAGCCTGCTCTCGCTTCGGGCCGTACGGGCCTCAGGAAATCCGCCTTTTCGCTTTGCCTTTCGGCGTGGCGATCGGTAGCCGCCTGAGATGGTTAAACTTACGCCGGGTAAGGGTTTTGGGGAATGGGCGTGAGCCTGTGGATAACGGGATTATCGGGGATCGTTTGCCACAAAGCTCGGAATTTCGACTCCAGCTGCATTAGACAGCCCGCCGGCTTTTTGGCGCCTGATCGGCTGTGCCCCTTGCTCCGCCGGCTGGCGCGGGCTTCAATGCAGGCAAAGCATCGAGCCTATCGGCTCGGTGCGGGGAGGGTGCGCATTGAAAGTCGGGGTGGTGCTCAATCCGATTGCCGGCGGCGGCCGGCTGAAACGGCATTGGCCGGAGGTCGCCGCATCGCTGAAAAAGCATTTCGGCGAATTCGAGCTGCGCGAGACGCAGGCCGAGGGCGACGCCGAAAGGCTGGCGCTCGACCTCGCGGCAAGCGGCTTCGGGCTGGTGATCGCGGCCGGCGGCGACGGCACCGCCAGCGAGGTGGCCGACGGATTGCTGCAGGCATTCGATGAGAGCGGCCGGACAACCGAACTTGCCTTGCTGCCTTGCGGCACCGGCATCGATTTCGCGCGCGGACTTGGCCTGCCGAAAGAGGTGGATGCGGCGTTGAAGCGGATCGCCGAAGCCAAGGCGCGCAAGGTCGATGCCGGGCGCATCTGCTACATCGACGACCATGGCGCGCTGGCCAGCCGGCACTTCATCAATATCGCCAGCCTCGGCCTGTCCGGCGCCACGGACCGTGCGGTCAATGCCGACAAGCGCAAGGGCAGGATGTCGGCCAAGGCGCTGTTTTTCTGGCGCACCGTGGTCGAGTTCATCCGCTACCGCTTCCAGGACGTCAGGATCACCGTCGACGATGGCACCCCGGTCGAGGCGCGCATGGCGCTGGTGGCGGTTGCCAACGGAAAGTTCTTCGGCGGCGGCATGATGATCGCCCCGGACGCCGAACTCGCCGACGGCCAGTTCGACATCGTCATCCTGCGCGCGGCCGGCAAGCTGAAGCTGATCTGGGATATTCGGCTGCTCTATGGCGGCCGGCACCGCAACCATCCGGCCATCACCATATTGCGTGGCCGGAAAGTGGTGGTCGAACCTATCGGCGATGTCGAGAAGAACGGCGCGCTGGTCGACATAGATGGCGAGTCGCCGGGGCGTATACCCGCGACGTTTGAGATCCTGCCCGGAGCGCTGACGCTGAGATATTGAATCAAGGCGTTGAGGGATTGATTCAGGTGGTTTGAGCGGCGATTCCGGCGAACCGGCCAAGGGCCTGAAATCGCAGGACATATTTACCCGGCTTAGCTTTCCAGCTTGGCTGGGAAACCGGGCGCGCGCAGATCCATGTCGACGGCATCCTCGAGCAGTTTGACGATCTGGGTCGACCAGGCGCCGCCGCCATATTCCTGTTTGCCCATCAGGAAAATCTCACTCACAAGCGGCGCCAGTTGGAGTGGCAGTCTGAACTCCCTGCCCATCGCAAGCGCAAAGCCGAGGTCCTTCAGTGCCAGGTCCATGGTGAAGCCAATGTCGTAGGAGCCGTTGAGGATGAGCTGGCTTTCGGTCTCATGGACGAAGCTGTTGCCGGAGGAGGCGACGATGGCGTGGTAGGATTGCGCGAGGTCGAGGCCGCCTTGCTTGGCCAACATCAGCGCCTCGCCGGCGGCGACGAGATGGATGAAGGCCAGCATGTTGGTGATGACCTTGATCACCGCCGCCGAGCCGACCGGACCCATCAGGAACGACTTTGCGCACATCGCTTCGATGGCCGGACGATGGCGCTCGTAAAGCGCAGCATCGCCGCCGACAAGCGCGGTGATCTTTCCGACCGCGGCCAGATGCACGCCGCCGGTGACCGGGCACTCAAGCGTTTCGACGCCCTTGGCCGAGGCGAGGGCGGCGAGGCGCAGAATCTCGTCGCGGCCATTCGTCGACATCTCGATCCATGTGCCGCCCTTGGGCAATCCTTCCAGCAGTCCACCGGGACCAGCCAGCACCGCTTCACTGACCTTGGGCGAGGGCAGGCATGTGATGGCGTTGCCGGCTAGCGCTGCCGCTTCAGCCGGGCTGTTCGCTGCGATGGCGCCGAGCGCAACCAGGCGCTCGACGGCGGCGGGGTCGCGGTCGAAGACGATGACGACAAAACCGTTGCGCAACAGGCTGGCGGCGAGGTTGCCGCCGAGATGGCCAAGGCCGATGAAGGCGTAACGTTCGCTCACGGCATCAGCGGCATTTGCATCATCTGCAAATGCAGGTCCTTGCCGGTGTAGGGATGCGCCTCGCAGACCGCCTCGTTGAGCTCGACGCCGAGGCCGGGCTCCTTCGACGGAATGACATTGCCGTCCTGCCACTCGATCTTCTTCTTCAAGAGCGTGGCGTGGAAACCGTCCCACTGCTTCAGCGATTCCAGGATGAGGAAATTGGGCAGCGTCACCGCCAGCTGGATGTTGGCGGCGCCGACGATCGGCCCGCAATAGCAGTGCGGCGCGATCTGGATGTGGTATGCCTCGGCCATGGCGGCGATCTTCTTGGTTTCGAGAATGCCGCCGGAACGGCCAAGGTCCGGTTGCAGGATGGTGGCGGCGCGGTTCTCGATGATTCGGGCGAATTCGAACTTGGTCGTTAGCCGCTCGCCGGTGGCGATCGGGATCGACGTGCCTCGCGCCACCTGAGCCATCACTTCGGGCATGTCGGGCGGCACCGGCTCTTCGAACCACAAGGGATCGTAGGGCTCGATCGCGCGTGCCATCCGCAGCGCACCCGACGCGGTGAACTGGCCATGCGTGCCGAACAGAATATCGGCGCGGGTGCCGACGGCTTCGCGGATCGCCTTGACCATGCGGGTGGAGACATCGATGTCGATCAGGCGCGGCTGGTGGCCGTCGAAGGCGGTGTAAGGACCGGCCGGGTCAAGCTTGACGGCGTTGAACCCCTGCTCGACATATTCGAGCGCGCAGGCCGCCGCCAGTTCAGGGTCGTTATAGACGTTCCTGCCGTCCGGCGCGTCCTCCGAATGGACGCTGCCGGTGTGCGGGTAGAGATAGGTGTAGGAGCGCAGCGTCTCGTGCACCTGGCCGCCGAGCAGTTTGTAGACCGGCTTGTCGGCTTCCTTGCCGACAATGTCCCAGCAGGCCATTTCCAGCGCCGAGAAACAGCCCATGCCGGTAACGTCGGGGCGCTGGGTAAATCCTGAGGAATAGGCGCGGCGGAAGAAGGTCTCGATGTCATGCGGATCGTGGCCGATCAGGTAACGCTCGGCCATGTCCTCGACCAGCTTCGCTGTTATGTGAGCCGAGAAGGTGGCGTTGTAGGCCTCGCCGTAACCGACGACGCCGCCATCGGTGGTCAGCTTGACGAAGATGAAATACTTGCCGCCGATGCCGGGCGGCGGGTTGCCGACTACCCAGGTCTTGACGTCGGTGATCTTCATTTTTGGTCCTCCAGAACCAGTTCGGCGCCCTTCCATCCGGTCATGACCGAGGCGGCGTTGGTGTTGCCGGTGATGTTGGCGGGAAAGATCGAGGCGTCGATGACACGCAGACCTTCGAGCCCGTGCACTTTCAGGCGCGGGTCGACGACGGCGGCCCCGGCGTCCGGCCCCATGCGGCAGGTCGAGACCGGGTGATAGACGGTGCCTGAGCGCTTCCTGAAATCCTGGATCAGGTCGGCATCCGATTGGATCGATGGGCCTGGCAAAACCTCCTCAGTGATGATCTCGGCCATGGCGGGCATCGAGGCTATCTTGCGCACGAATTTCACCGCCGCCAGCATCTCGTCGACATCGGCGTTGGTGGAATAGGCGTTGGCGACGATCCTGGGATAGTCCAGCGGATTGCTGGAGCGGATCATGATCTCGCCGCGGCTGGACGGGCGGCAGTTGGAGAGGCCGATGGAAAAGCCCGGCCACGGATCTGGCGTCAGGATCGGCCGCTCGCCGCTCTTCGGAATGACGGTCGAGAAAGCCTGGAAATAAAGCTGCATGTTGGGGCGCGAAAACGCCGGGTCGGTTCGGAAGAAGCCGCCGCCATGGTTCATCGACAGCGACAGCGGGCCGGAGCGGGTGAGGATGTACTGCATGCCAACCAGCAGCTTGCCCCACCAGGGCCGCAAGATTTGGTTGAGCGTCGGCACGTTTCCCTTGAAGGTATAGTTGATGCCGACATGGTCCTGCAGATGCGCGCCGACATTTTCGTTGGCGTGGACGACCGGGATGCCAAGCCCCTTGAGCAGTGCGGAGGGACCGACGCCGGACAGTTGCAAGAGCTGCGGCGAGTTGATCGAGCCGGCGGACAGGATGACTTCGCGGCCGGCCCGCGCCGTCTTGGTCTCGCCATTCTGCAGATATTCGATGCCGACGGCGCGCTTGCCCTCGAACAGGATCCTGCTCGCCAGCGCATTCGTCTCGACGCGGACGTTTTTGCGCTTCATCGCCGGGCGCAGGAATGCGCGCGCGGCCGACATGCGGCGACCATTCCTGGTCGAGATCTGGTAGGTGCCGACGCCTTCCTGGGCGGCGCCGTTGAAGTCGGGGTTGAGTGGCAGCCCTGCCTGCTGGCCGGCGGCGAGATAGCGCCTGGTCAGCGGATGGACGGCGTTCGTCGTGTCGGTGATATGCAGCGGCCCGCCGGTGCCGCGCCATTTGTCGGCGCCGGCCTCATTGTCCTCGAGCGCCTTGAAGCCCGGCAACAGATCGTCATAGCCCCAGCCGGGATTTCCGGCATCGCGCCAGTCGTCAAAGTCCTCGCGCGCGCCACGGATCCAGACCATGGCGTTGATCGAGCTGGAGCCGCCAAGCAGCTTGCCGCGCGGCCAATGGTCGACATTGCCGGCAAGGCCGGGGTCCGGCTCGGGCTTGTAGTTCCAGTTGACCGCCGGATCGAAGAAGGTCTTGCCGTAGCCGAGCGGCATCTGGACATAAAAGCGGCGGTCGCTGCCGCCGGCCTCCAGCACCAGCACGGAGAAGCGGCCCGAAATCGACAGCCTGTCGGCCAGAACCGAGCCGGCCGAGCCGGAGCCGACGATGATGAAGTCATAAGTCTGCATGATTGGTGTTAGCGGCTCCGCAAAACTGAGCGCAGCCTATCCGCGACGGCTTGGCCGCGCCCCTGCGGCTTCCGGCATGGCTTGTGAAAAAAGCGACCGTGAGACGCCTGGTCGGAAAAGCCACCATGGAACCGACATTGCGCCGGGAGCCTCGCCCGTCGCGTTGACCTCTTGGGTCCATGACGCTACGGGATCAAGGGCTATCGCTTCAGGGGAATCTCGGATGGTGCATTACGCGGACGGACGGCCGATCGGTGATCTGACCTTGCGTACGCTCGCCATGCCGGCCGATGCAAATGCGGCCGGCGACATCTTTGGCGGTTGGGTGATGGCGCAGATGGATCTTGCCTGCGGCATCCGTGCGGCCGAGCGGGCCAAGGGCCGCGTGGTGACGGCGGCTGTCAAGGAAATGTCCTTCGCCAAAGCGATGAAGATCGGCGACACGCTGTGCATCTACACCCATGTCGAGCGCGTCGGCCGCACCTCCATGACGCTCAAGGTCGAGGCGTGGGCGCAGCGCTACCTCTCCGACCTGATGGAGAAGGTCACCCACGCCGATTTCGTCATGGTGGCGCTTGATAGCGACGGCAAGCCGAAGCCGATTCCAACCGAAAGTTGACATCGTCGATTCTGCCAAGCTTGCGCTTATGTAACATCCCCCGCGCGGGCGATGCGCTGCGCGACATCCAATGGTTGCCTTCACATCCGATTCTGCGGGCGGCGGAGGGAAGACAATGCGTCAACACATGCTGAACGGCTGGCTCGTGGCGGCCCTCGTCGCGGTGATCTGCCTGCTTGGCACGACCGCTTATACCGAGATCAGGAAAGAGCTTCCAAGCGTTGCCTGCACGCAAGACCGGACCGTTGGCAACGAGCGGACTGCCCAGCGGTCTGCAAGGGTAGAGACGTGCGGCGCAGTGTGTTGCAGCAACCCTGCGTCAAAGGCCTGAGGGCCCGTCAGCGGAAGACTCGTCAGCCTCAAAATGATGATGCGCCGGCGAACGAAACGCTGCAGCTATGTCGATGGCGTGACCAACGATGCAAGGGCGGATCCAGTTAAACCCGGGTACGGGTCGTCGACGGCAAAATCCGTAAACTATTGCTGGGCAACGGTTTTCAGGCGTGCACGCCATCGAATCTTTCACGCGCCGCCTGGACCCGCGAGGTGTTTTTCCGCGCCCATTCGCCGAGCGCGCCGACCGGCACCAGCAGCTCATGGCCGAGCTCCGTCAGCTCATAGTCGACGCGTGGCGGGATGGTCGGGAACACGGTTCGGGTGACGAAGCCGTCGCGCTCAAGACCGCGCAAGGTGGTGGTCAGCATCTTCTGCGAAATGCCGCCGACAGCGGCGCGCAACTCATTGAAACGCAGCGGTCCGCCGCCCAGCTTGCCGACGACCAGAACGGTCCATTTGTCGCCGACGCGCTGCAGGATTTCCGAGACGGCGCGGCAGTCTTCGGTGTTGTGCGGGTGCCTCAGTAACATAACGGTGCCTCCTTGCGCTGCCATTTGTCAGTATCTCATATAGCGCCGGTATCCAAACGATACCAGCTTTTGCATATATGGAGAGCCCCATGTCCAAGCCCAAAATCGCCATCGTCGTCGGTTCGACACGCGCCGCGCGTTTCGCCGATGTGCCCGCCCAGTGGATCGCCAAGATCGCGAAATCTCATGCCGACATCGACGTCGAGACCGTCGACCTGCGCGACTGGCCGCTGCCCTTTTTCGACGAGGTCGCCTCGTCCGCCTGGGCGCCGTCGCAGAACGAAGTTGCCCAGCGCTGGCAAAAGAAGGTCGCCGAATTCGACGGCTTCATCTTCACCGCCGCCGAATACAATCATGGCCCGACGGCCGTGCTGAAGAACGCCATCGATTACGCCGCCAATGAATGGAACAAGAAGCCGGCCGGTTTCGTCGGCTATGGCAGCGTCGGCGGCTCGCGCGCTGTCGAACATTTGCGTCTTGCCGCGGTCGAATTGCAGATGGCGCCGGTCAAATCCGCCGTTCACATTGCCTGGAGCGATTTCCTGGCGGTGCGCCAGGGCGAGAAGAAGCTCGAGGAGATCGAGCATCTGAACCAGGCTGCCACGGCGCTGGTCAACGATGTTGCCTGGTGGGCCCGCGTGCTCAAGGCAGCGCGTCAGGCCGACGCGATTGCCGGCGAAGCCCAGGCGGCCTGAGCCTTATCCTCCCAAGGATCGATGATTTTTCCAAAGGGCGGCGTTTGCGCCGCCCTTTTTCATTCACGTGAAGAGGCGCTCTCGGCTCCCTTGGCCGGATGGTGGAGTCGGACCGGCAAGGTCGCGCTGATGCCTTGACGATCCCGCGCGAAGGATCGCCGCCTGTCACAGCCAACCGCCGGAAAACCCGGCCCGGCGCAGTCCTGTGGTGATGGCCGGCACGCGGCGCATCAATCGCCACAGGAAGTCGGACCGGTAGTTCTCGATCATCAGGGCGATCGGCCCCTGGTTGATGCCGACATGGTCCGGCGATACCCAACCGCAGGCGCGGCCGTCGTCGGCAGCGATCGTCGGGTTGAAGCTCGCGGTGAAGCCGTAAGAGTTGCCGTCGCGCAGGTCCATCTCGTGGAAATGGCGCAGCGCCGGCAGCACGATTTCCGGCGCAAAAGGCAAGGAGGCGATTGCCGCCCATGGCGACAGCGTGCCGTCATCGGGGCCAAACGGTGCGCCGCGGGCGAGATAACCGAAGAAGCGGCGTCCATCGGCTCGCCGCGCGATCGGACCTGGGCCGTCGCTGGCGGTGACGCCCCAGCAATTCTCGCCATAGCCCGCGAACCCCCTCGGATTGCGGATTGCGTAATCGCGCTGCAGATACGTCGCCTGGCGGCTGTTTTCGAAATAGTCCAGGTCGTGATCGCGCATGAAGGCATCGCGGATGTCGCGAAAATCGATCCAGATATGCGAGAACTGGTGGATGAAAAGCGGGCCGGCATAGACCATCTCGCGGCCGTAGATGGTCTTCCATTTGTAAGTGGACAGCCAGGCCGCGTAGCTCTCGGGAGTTAGCGAGTGGGTCGGCGAACCGAGACCCAGGACGTACAGGATCAGCGCCTCGTCAAATCCTTCCCAGCGGTAGCGGAGAAAGCCTTTTCCAGGCCGCCAGCCATGGGTGACGGTGGCGCCGCCGTTCTGCGCCCAGCGCCAGTCGGCACGGCGGTAGAGCGCATCGGCAAGCTGGCGGATTTCCAGTTCGAGCTCATCGTCCTCGTCGAAATAAGCGCCGGCGGCCAGAACACCGGCAAGCAAAAGGGCGGTATCGATCGTGGACAGTTCGCAATTCCAGACGCGGCGGCCGGTCTTCATGTCGAGGAAATGATAGTAGAAACCCCTGTAGCCGGTGGCATCGGGCTCCGGCCCGTGCGGGGCGTTCCAGAAGAAGCGAAGCGTGGCGAGCGTCCGCTCGATTGCGGCATCGCGCGTCATGAAACCGCGCTCGACACCGACGGGATAGGACGACAAAGCGAGCCCGACGGCGGCTATGCTGGCAGGCGACGCCTGCGTGTTGCGGTCGGCGACCAGGCCGTTGGCAGGGTTGGCCTCGTTGAGAAAATACTCGAAGGACAGGCGCTGGATATCTTGGAGAAGCTCGTCGTTTAGCGCGTGTTCGTTCGATGCATCCATGACAATCGATATAGAGGCTTTGGCTGCTTTTGCCATTCTTCCAGCGGATCAATCATGGGTGAGGGCAGGCTGGGGCCGATAGCGAAAGGCGCTGCCGACGCACCGAATTCAAATCGAGGGGCTGCGAAGATCGGTTGGACCGCCATATGCACGGCCCTGCCATCTGGCCTGGCCGTCCTCCCCTGATATATCCGGCTGCGATCCATCACATGAGCATGCCCCGTGAAGTCACCCAGCCTGTCAGGCGTCGTTTCCCCCATGACCCCGGTGCTGGTCTGTGCACTTGCGATCTTCCTTCTGTCCGCCATGGATGCGGCGATGAAAATCCTGGTCATCGCCGTCGGTGTCTACAACACGGTGCTGTGGCGAAGCATGCTTGCGAGCGTGGTCGCGGGCACGGCCTGGGCGGCGGGGCCGCGTTCCCTTCCCACGCCTTCCGTGCTGCGGCTACACGCGCTGCGTGCCGTGATCGTGGGCATCGTTCTGCTGTCGTTCTTCTGGGGCCTTGCCAGATTGCCGCTAGCGGATGGGATCGGGCTTAGTTTCGTCGCGCCGCTGTTCGCTCTCCTGCTGGCGGCGCTGCTTTTGGGCGAACGCATACAGCGCCAGGCGATCTGGGCGTCGCTGGCGGGCATCGCCGGCGTCGTCATCATCATGGCCGGACAGTTCGGGCAAGGGAATTATACCGGGGATGCCCTGCTTGGCACGGTGGCGGTGCTCGCATCGACGGTGTTCTACGCCTACAATCTGATCCTCTCGCGGCGGCAGGCGCTGGTGGCCAAGCCAGTCGAGATCATGCTGTTCCAGAACCTGTGCGTTGCCGCCGTCCTTCTCCCCGCCGCTCCCTGGCTCGCGGTTGCCCTGCCGGGCAATCTCTGGCTTCCGCTGGCCGGGGTGACGGCGCTGTCGCTCTCCGGCCAGTTCCTGATGAGCTGGTCCTACGCGCGGGCCGAAGCGCAATATCTGATCCCGACGGAGTATTCTGCCTTCATCTGGGCGATCGTGTTTGGCTGGCTGTTCTTCGACGAGGCGGCGACCTGGACCACGCTGGCTGGAGCGGCCCTGATCGTGGCCAGTTGCCTGATCGCCTCGCGCTCCAATCCGAAGCTTGCCGAACCGATCGAAGCCGCGGTCTGAGCGCGCTATTCGCTTTGACGGCAGAGCGTCAACGCACCACTTCGCGATGGCCGCTGGGCAGCCGGGTGGCGATCAGCTTGTCGATGCGGCGGCCGTCGAGGTCGACGACCTCGAAACGCCAGCCTTGCGCGTCGACGCATTCGCCGGTCGCCGGCAGATGGTGCATGTGCGACAGCACATAACCGGCGACGGTCTCGTAATCGCGATTTTCCGGCAGGTCGATACCGAGAACGTCAGCCATCTCGTCGGCTTGCATGTATCCCGCGAGCAGCCATGAGCCGTCCTCGCGCTTGACGGCGTTTTCCTCGTCGCCGGCATCAAGGTCGGCGCGGAAGACGCCGGTGATGGCCTCGAGAATGTCGGCAGGTGTGACGATCCCTTCGAAATGGCCGTATTCGTCATGCACCAGCGCCATCGGCACGTCGGATTCCTTCAGCTTCTGCAGCACATCCAGCGCGTCGGCCTGATCGTAGACGATGGGGGCGGCGCGCACATGCTTGCGCGGATCGAGTGCGCGGCCGGCGAGCAGGGCGGCCAGCACGTCGCGCGTCTGAACAACGCCAACCATGACGTCGACGCCGCCATCGCCGGCCGGCAGGCGCGAATGCTGGGTCTCCATCAAGAGCTTGCGGATGGCACCCTCATCGGACTGCAAATTGATCCAGTCGACCTCGGTGCGCGGCGTCATCACGGCGCGCACGGCGCGATCGCCGAGCCGCATGACGCCGGCGATCATGCGCCGCTCGTCGGATTCGATGGTGCCGTGGTGCTCGGCCTCGGCGACCAGCATCTTGATCTCTTCGTCGGTGACTTTCTCCTCGCTCTCGCCGCGCTGGCCAAGCAGCCACAATATGGCGCGGCCGGAAATGTCGAGCAGGAACACCAGCGGCGCCGAGACGGTGGCTAGGATGGTCATCGCAGGCGCCGCGCGGGCCGCAACACGCTCGGGATCGCGCAGCGCGATCTGCTTGGGCACCAGCTCGCCGACGATCAGCGAGAAATAGGTAATGATCGCAACGACAATGCCGACGCCGAGCGGGTCGGCGATGTTTTCGCGCATGCCGGTCGTGGCCAGGTACACCGAAAGCCTGTCGCCCAGCGTGGCGCCGGAGAAGGCGCCCGACAGCACGCCGACCAGAGTGATGCCGATCTGCACCGACGACAGGAATTTGCCGGGATTGGAGCCGAGCGTCAGCGCACGCCCGGCGCCATTGACGCCGCGGTCGATCATCGCCTTGAGCCGCGCCGGGCGCGACGACACGATGGCGAGCTCGGACATCGACAGAAGGCCGTTCACACAGATGAGGACGACCACGGTGGCGATTTCGACGTATAGCATCAGGGCTCAATAGCATTGCGGCGGGCCGCAGGAAAATAGTCCGCGATGATTTTTGGGAAATGACGGTGGTTCAGGGGAATTGCCTGAGCACCCCGACAACAGCCTTGCCGTCGGTGAAATAGGGATCGCCGCCGCCGTTGCGTCCGGTCCTGGTGGCGCCGATGCCCGGGATGTCGCTCGCCGAGGTCACCATGCCGGCCGCCGACAGGTCGTGGATCACGAGATCGCGCTCGGCGTCGATGTCAGGGGCGATATGGTGGGTGATGGCGCCGGTATCGTGGCTGAGACCAACGCCGCGGTCGAAGCTGGCCGAGCCCATCCAGAGCGTTCGGCCGTCGTCGCCGGTCGCATCGCTGCGCCAGAAGCGGACATGATGGCGCCGGTCGGCGCTCCCGCCGACCGGCTTTTCGAAGGCGAGATCCTGGGCGCGGCCTTCGAACAGCAGCCGGCTGACCGGGGCGTCAGGATAGGGATGGTCGAACAGCACGCTCTCACCGATTTCGATCGCGGTCTTTAGCGTCACGCCATCGGCCGTATCCCATCCGGTCATGGCGAAGGCATGGACCATCTCTTTTTCGGTACCGACAAGGCCGATATTGATCGGGTCGCCGGGAATGCCTTGCGGCGTGTGTGTCACCATCTCGAAAGTCTGCGTGCGAAAGCCGCGGTCGCGAACCGTCCAGAATTCCGGCGCAGCGACATAGGCGAGGGCCAGCCAGACCGCCAGAAGAGCGGCGAGCCAGGTCAATGCGCGTCGTTGCAGGCTTCGTCGGCTCATGAAAGCGGCTCGATCCGTGCGGTATCTGTGCCTGACGGACCCTGGAAATCAATGGCCAGCGGCGAGCAGCCGTTCTATCGTCGGCCATCGTTTTTGCGGGGGGTGAGCAGGAATGGATAAGAAGCCGGTGGGTCGCAGCTCGATGGCATTGACCGCGGACCTTGTCGCAAGGGTCGAGCGTGTCGAACCGGATCCGGGTCCCGAGCCCGGAACAACCGAGCATACAGACGCGGAGTTCGATAGTCTTGTCGAGCAACTTCTGTCGGAGCATCGGCCTGAAGCGCTATGGGTCTTTGCCTACGGGTCGCTGATCTGGAACCCCGAATTTGCCCATGTCGAGCAGCGCCCGGCCACGGCGCCAGGATGGCACCGCTCGTTCTGCCTGACGCTGACCCGTTGGCGCGGAACCCGTGATTTGCCGGCGCTGATGCTGGCGCTCGATCGAGGCGGCAGCTGCAACGGCATCGTCTATCGGCTGCCCGCGGAAGACCATGTCGGGCAACTTGGCCAGTTGATGCGCCGCGAGATCGATGCCAATCCGCCGACTAACGTGCCATGCTGGATCAAGGTCAAGACCAAGGATGGGCCGTTGCGGGCCTTGGCTTTCGTCGCCGCGCCAGACGGCAGGGCCTATGCGGGCCGGCTGCCATTGGAGCAGGTTGCCGACACGCTGGCGCGGGCTGCCGGGCATTGGGGCTCGTCGGCTCAATACCTGTTCCGAACCGTCAGCAAGTTGGAAGAGAGCGGTATCCGCGACAGGAACCTTTGGCGCATCCAGGATCTGGTGGCCCAGCAAATCATCGCTTCCACCAGGAACGCCAATCCCGACTGATTTCTGAACGGTGAAACGCCTTAGCGGCAGGCGCGGTAGCCGCTTTTGCGGTTCTTGATGTCGAAATGGAAATGGTTGCGGTGATCGTAATTGTAGCCGGGACCGAGCACGGTGGTGAAATACTGGCAGCCGTCGGCACGCACATTGTTGAGGAAGCCGCGGGTGCGGAAGGCAAACAGGCCGGGCTTGCGCACGTCGATGTCGTCGCCGTTGTTGAGCTCGATGCTCATGACGTCGAGGGCGTTGCCCTTGCCGTGCTCGGACAGGACACCTTCGCCGGCGATGTTGCGGCAGGAATAGCTTGAGCCCTGGTGGATGGTCTTGACGCCCGAGAAATAGCGCCAGCGGGCGGAGGGAACCAGTTCGTTGCTGGTCCAGGCGGCGAAACTTGCGGCCATGTCGCAGGTCAATGTTGCGGCGGGCTTCATCTGGATGCCGCCGATGGCGGAGACCTTGACCGGCCAGTCTATGCCGCACTGTCCCTCGTGGATCGGCTGGACATCGGTGTAGACGACGCGAAGCCGCTTCAGCTCGCCACGGCAATCGGTTTCGCTGGCCGGCATCTGCTGCGGCTCCGACTCCGACATCGGCTCGTCCATGTGCGGATAGGCGGCAGTCATATAGGGATTGGACGGGACGAGCTTCTGCATGCCTTCATATTGCGGCACGGCCGCGGTCTGCGAGCCGACATCGACGGCCGGCTGCAGCGACAGCACGCTGCCAGTGTTGCAAGCCGAAACGGCGGCCAGCGCAAGACCGGCGGCCAGTATCGCTGCGCTTTTTGCCTTCGCGGCGCGAAATATTGCGGCCATGGGCGGAATCCTGTCCTTGATCGGTGGGATTTTAACGATCAAGGGTAAAGGAAAACTCAGCGTTCCCGTTCATGCCTGCGGCCGAAATGCGGCAGCCAGACCATCACCGGCATGACGATCACTGAAGGGCCATCACTGGCAGAAAGTGCCACCATTCCGGCGCGGTTCGAGATCGAGATGGAAATGCAGGGAATGGTCCGGGTCCGCGCCCGGTCCAAGCACGGTCTTGAACGGTCCGCAGGCGGCCTTGCGCACCGCATTGAGGAATTTGCCGTCCTTCTCGGGCGGCGTTGGACCGACTTCGACCTTTCTGCCATCTGACAACGTGAAGCTGGCAATATCGAGCGCGTTGCCGAAGGCATGTTCCGACAGATGGCGCGTGCCGTTGCGCGGCCGGCAGACAAAGGCCGATGCCTGGTTGATCGATTTCAGGTCGGCTCCGAACTCGGCTTTCGCCGCCGGCTGTATGATTTCGGCGGCAAAGCGGGCTGCAGCCTCGGCCATTGGGCAGTTGAGTTCGGTCGCGGGGCCGATGGCGATGGATTTTCCGAGCGACTTCAGCACCAGGGGATAGGGGATCGAGCAGCCGATGTCGGGATTGCTTTCCGCCTTATGCTCCTCGAATTCGACACCAAGGGCCGTCAGCCGCTCGCGACAGGCGACTTCCGCCGCCGGCATTTTTGCATCGGGCAAATCGGCCGAGCGCGCATCGGGCAGCATCTTCTTGTCGCCGGCATCGGGTTTTTCAGGTGGTTGCGGAGCAACGGCCGGCGGCTGAGCTTCAGGTTCCGAAGTGTCTGGCTTTTGTGTCGGAATCGGCGCCGCGGCCGGCGGCTCGGGCTCGCTTTGCCTATCGGTCGATGGCTTCGGGGCTGACGGTCCGGGCCGCGCCTGCTTTTTAAAACCGGATTTTTCTTCGTTGAATCGATCGTCATTGGACCGGTTGGGCGCGCCAAGGGGGTTCGGACCTTCGGCCTTTTGCTTTTCGATCGGTGCCGCGCCGGTCTTCGGCGCCTCTGAAGGACGCGCCTCGGGCAGCGGGACAACGCGCGAGGGCTGCACCGGAACATCGGCGGGCGAGGGCTTTTTATCCGGGGTCTTTTGTTCCACCTGCTTTGGCGTGATGTGCCGCTTTGGACTGGGCTTCTGGCGGTGCTTGCTGCGCGGCTTAGGATGCGAGTCGACCTGCGGTGAAAACAGCTGCTCCAACCGCTGTGACAGCGGCGTGTAATGCTTTTTGCGCTGTTTGGCGTCGGCTTGCGTCAGCAGGGGCGTCAGCAGCAGAGCCGTGACGACCATGACCAGTGCAACCCTGGATGTTCGGGAAAGTACAAGCGACCCCATCGTCCTCAACGGCGCGAACGCCCGGAGGTTGCCTGCGGCCCATCACGAACGGTAACGACGTCGTTACGCGCCAATCGCTTCCAGCCCTTCTTCCAGCCAGTCGGCCAAAAGCGGCATGCCGAGCAGGTATTTCGCCGTGCGCTTGTTGGCGCGGTCGCGCGCGGCGGCAACCGCATCGGACCATTCCGCTGCGTCATAGTCGCCGCGGCCGACCCAGGCCAGCGCGATCAACTCGGCCGCTTCGTCGACGTTGAGGTCGTTGATCAGCTCGCGCAGCTCTTCCTCGGTGAGGTCTTCCGCGCTTTCCTCCGCCAGACCGTCATGGTGGTGATTGGCATGTGATTCACCATCGAGCTCGACCTCATGCTCGGCACCGTCGGCATAGTCTTCGTTGACGGCAGCACTCAGTCCCTTTGCCTTGAGAATGAACAGGCGCACGGTGTCCGGGCCGATCGATAGCTCCCATTCCCGCTCACGGCGCTGTTGCACTCTCGGGCACCCCCGCTGATCATTTCCCGAATGATAGCGGATTTGCAGCGCGCGTCACGTCATGTTCTGATCCCTGGCTCCCGCCTTTGACCGAATTCAGGTTAGGCACGGCCGCACAAATAGTTTCGGCGGCTGCGGGTTTCCGGGATGAAAAGTCTGCATCCCGGCGTTAGCTTTTCATTATCGTCATTTTCCCTCAAGATCGTCATTATCCCTCAAGGAGGCTTCGATGCATAAAAGAGTGTTGATCCAGGCGGCTGCGGCGCTTGTGGCGCTGCAGTTCTTTGCGGTTCCGGTGTTTGCGGCCGGCGGCGGTGGCGGTGGTACCGAGACCACCACCCAGTGCAAGAAGGGGCAGGTCTGGGACAAGAAAAAGCAGAAATGCGTCGCGCCGAAGTACGGCATGCTGGACGACGATAACATCTATGATGCTGGTCACGACCTGGCCATGGCCGGGCGTTATGACGAGGCGATCGCCGTGCTCAGCCTTGCCGCCAACAAGCAGGATCCACGCATCCTCAACTATCTCGGCTATTCGCATCGCCATTCCGGCCGTGTCACCGTCGGCCTCGGCTATTACGAGGAAGCGCTCCGCATCAACCCGGATTACACGCTGGTGCGCGAATATCTCGGCGAGGCCCATCTGCAGATCGGCGATCTGGTCGGCGCCCAGGCGCAGCTGGCCGAGATCGAGAAGCGGACGGGCAAAGATTCGCGCGAATACGGCATGCTGGCCGAACAGATCTACCATTTCATGAGAAGCTGACCCCACCCCAACGGCTTCTCTGGGCCGGCTGCGAGCAATTGCAGCCGGTTTTTGTTGTCGCAACTGCAACACGCTGCACATGCCGTGACGGCAATTGCGCAAGTCGGCTCATGATTTTTCAAAAAGCCTGCTTTTTCAGCGTGAAAAACGCGCGAGGATCGCTATATTGGGGAAAATTGCGGTGAAACGGTTCCGTTAGCCCGAGGCTGCCGGACCCGTTTTCTTTTTATACCCATCGACAAGGCTTTCCCCGAAATGCGGGGGTGGCGGCAGGAAAGGTCAGGCATCATGAACAAGGTCCCGATGACAGGCGAGGGGTTCGCGTCATTGAAGGAAGAACTGCGCTGGCGCCAGCAGCAAGAGCGGCCGCGTATCATCGAGGCGATCTCCGAAGCGCGCTCGCATGGCGACCTGTCCGAAAATGCCGAATATCATGCCGCCAAAGAGGCGCAGAGCCTCAATGAGGGCCGTGTCAACGAACTGGAAGACTATATTGCTCGGGCCGAGGTGATCGACGTCACCAAGCTTAGCGGCGACAAGGTCAAGTTCGGCGCCACGGTGGTGCTGGTCGACGAGGACACCGAGGAAAAGAAGACCTACCAGATTGTCGGCGACCAGGAAGCGGATGTGAAATCGGGCCGTATTTCGATCTCCTCGCCGATCGCGCGCGCGCTGATCGGCAAGGAAGTCGGCGACGCCATCGAGGTCAACGCCCCCGGCGGCGCCAGGGGTTATGAGATCGTCCAGGTGCAATTTATCTAGCACCTCAGAATTGCTGGAAGGTCCTATGCCGAAGCTTGGAGCTTAAGGGCTAATAGCTTTTCTGCTTCCGGCACCACCTGTGCCGGCATGAGGCGCTCCCCCGCTGCGGCCAGCAACGTTGAGGCATATTGCCCGCGCGGGCCGGTCAAACCCGGCTCGGTCGCCAGGAACACCGCGACCGTCGGCAGGCCGAAGGCGCTGGCGAGGTGGGTCAGACCGGTGTCGGCGCCGATAACCAGCGTCGAGCGGCCAAGGATCGCGGCAATGTCTGCCAGCGGCGATCTCGGCACCACGATCGTTGACGGCACGGCTTTCGAGATCGCCTTGGCCACCGCCTTCTCACGCTCGTTCGACCAGGTGGTGACCGGCGTCATTCCGCTACCAACCAGCAGGCGAGCCGTTTCGATCCAGTCTTCGGCGGGCCATTTCTTGTCCTCGCGGCTGGTGCCGTGCAGCAGGAAGGCCGTCTTGCCGTCAATGCCGGCCAGGCCGCCGGGAGGCGGCACAATCCCGGATGCGAGCGCCGAAAGATCGGGCTCGTAGCCGAGCGCCAGCCCGAACAGCCGGCGCGTGCGTTCGATGGCGTGCAGGTTGCGCGGCACGGCGTATTTGCGCTGGTAAAACAACGTTGCCGAGGGCTCCCGCGCGCTTGCGCGGTCGAAACCTGCGATTGGTGCCGCTGCCTGTTTCGCAACCAGGGCCGATTTCAGCAGCCCCTGCGCATCGATGACGAGGTCGTACTCGCCTGCTTGCAGAGCGCGGCGCAAGCTTGTCGCCTCCCGCCATGTGCCGGCGTTGAACAGATGCTTGCGCCAGCGCCGGATGGCGACGGTATGGATCTTTGCTATCGCCGGATGCAGCGCGACGATGCCGGCAAAGGCCTCTTCGACGCACCAGTCGAAGGCGATATCGGGGCGCTTGCGGCGTGCATCTTCGACGGCGGGGAAGGTGTGGATGACGTCGCCCATCGAGGAGGTCTTGACGATCAACACCTTCATGCGGCGGCCGGGAGTTCCAGCAACCTGTCCGCCGCCGCTGCCACTCGGGCAACGTCCAGCGTCTTCAGGCAGTTGAGGTGGCCGAGCGGACAGACCTTCCGGTGGCAGGGCGAACAGGACAGATGCAACCAGATCAGTTCGCGCTGTTCAGCCAACGGCGGCGTGTTTTCCGGCGAGGTCGAACCGTAGACGGCAACGACCGGCGTGCCGACGGCGGCCGCGACATGCATCAGCCCGCTGTCGTTGGACACCGCCAGCCTGGCCGCGGCGATCAGGTCGATGGCGTCCTCCAGCCGTGTCTTTCCTGCCAGATCGACGACACCGGGCGCGAGTGCTGCGATCTCGGCGGTGACGTCGCGATCGTTCTTCGAGCCGAACAACGCGACCTTGAATCCTTTCGCCATCATCTCTCCGGCGAGGCCGGCATAGCTTTCGCTAGGCCAGCGTTTGGCCGGACCGAATTCGGCGCCGGGCATCATGGCGACGAATTTTCCCGGCTGCACTGCGAAGCGAGCGAGCAGATCTTTCTGATTGCCGGCGTCGACGGTGAGCCGCGGCGGCCGGAAATGTCCGCCTTGGGCGAGGCCAAAATAGGCCTGCGCGGTGCGCCGTTTGACGGCATCGGGCAGCGGCACGATGTCGGTCAGCAGGCCGTAGCGCATTTCCCGGAGATTGCCGAAGCGGCGGGGGATGCGGGCAAAGAACGGGATCAGCGCCGATTTCCAGCTGCCCGGCAGGACGTAGGCCATGTCGTAGCGGCCGCGCAGCAGGCGGCCGAAGCGGCGGCGAATGGTGAATTCGAGCGCGCCCGGTTGCAGCGGGAAATCGATCTGCTGGCGAATCTCGGGCATGCGCTTGACCAGCGGGGCCGCCCAGGCCGGGGCCAGCACGTCGATGGCGGCGTTGGGATGGACGTCCTTCAGCGCTGAAAACAGGCACTGCGCCATGACCATATCGCCCACCCAGCGTGGGCCGATCACGAGGATCGTTGGGCTTTCAGCCATTCGACATAGTCTCTGACGCCGGTTTCCACGCTGCGGAATTGCCCATTATAGCCGGCTGCGCGCAAGCGGGACATATCAGCCTGGGTAAAACTCTGGTAGCTGCCCTTGAGGTGATCGGGGAATTCGATGAACTCGATCTCGCCCTGGCCCAGCGTATCGATCACGGTCTCGGCAATGGCGCGGAACGGCTGGGCGCGGCCGGTGCCGCAGTTGAAGATGCCGCTCGAGCCGCGCTTCCACAGCCACAGATTGACGTCGGCGACATCGCCGACGTGAATGAAGTCGCGGCTTTGTTCGCCGGGGCCGAAGCCGTCATGGGCGCCGAACAGCTTTGGGTTTTCGCCGCGCCCGACCTGATTGAACAGATGGAAGGCGACCGAGGCCATGGCGCCCTTGTGCGCCTCGCGCGGGCCATAGACGTTGAAGTAGCGCAGGCCCGCGACCTGCGAATGATCGGTGTCGAACACGGTGCGCCTGACATAGTCGTCGAATAGTTTCTTCGAATAGGCGTAGACGTTGAGCGGCCGCTCAAGTGCGGGATCCTCGCGAAACTCCGAACCGCCGCCGTAGACGGAAGCCGAGGAGGCATAGAGGAACGGTATGCGCAGCGAAAGACAGCCATGCAGCAAGCGCTTTGAGAAGGCGTAGTTCACGTCCATCATGAACTTGCCGTTCCATTCCGTGGTGGTCGAGCAGGCGCCCTGGTGGAAGACGGCCTCGACGCGGCCTAGGTCGCCGGCTTCCAAGGTGGCCAAGAATTCGTCCTTGTCGCGATAGTCGGCTATCTGCAAATCGGCCAGGTTGGCGATCTTGTGGCCGTCGGTGAGGTCGTCGACGACGAGGATGTCATCATGGCCTTCGGCATTGAGTGCGGCGACGATGTTGGAGCCGATCATGCCGGCCCCGCCCGTGACGATGATCATGAAGGCCTCTGGTTGCTTGCGATTCCGGTCCTTATAAGGGAGGCCAAGCGTACTGTCGATGAAGCACCACGACGCCACAGTGAGACCGCGAAGCGGCCCGCTTTATTCGAGGCCCGCAAGCTAGGGGACAAAAAATGCCGTCGACCGAACTGCTCATTGCGTTTTTCGCCACCACGGCGATCTTTGCCTATATTCCAGGACCGGCGATGCTCTATGCCGCCGCGCAGACCATGGCGCGCGGGCGCTGGTCGGGGCTGACGGCGGCACTTGGCATCCATCTTGGCGGTTATTTCCATGTCTTTGCGGCTGCCGCCGGGCTGTCGGTGCTCTTCCATGCGGTGCCGCCGCTCTACATGGCGGTCAAGCTCATCGGCGCGCTCTATCTGATCTGGCTTGGCGTGTCCTTGTTCCGCAAGCGCGGGGACGGTGACACGGCGCTGCCGGCGATCGAGCGCAAATCGGCGCGCCGGGCATTTTTCGAGAGCATCACCGTCGAAGTGCTCAATCCGAAGACGGCGATCTTCTTCATGGCGTTCCTGCCACAGTTCATCGATGCCTCGGCGGGTTTCCCGGTGTGGCTGCAATTCGTCGTGCTGGGCACCATCGTCAATTTAATGTTCTCTTCGGCAGATATTGTCTGCGTGTTGCTGGCAGGCATGGTGATCGCCCGGCTGAAGCGCTCCAGCCGTGCGCAGCGCATCATGCAGAGGGCGGGCGGGGCGGTGCTGGTCGGACTGGGCGTCCACGTCGCGTTGCAGAAGAGCTGACGGCCGCCCTGACGTTGCGCTGCGCGGATTTGCGGTATATCGGCTTCGCCATGAACGATCCGGCCCGTAAATTGACAATTTTCAGCGTGATTGAGGTCGGCCTTTCCCTCGCATTGCCAGTGACATGATCAAGCACAATCCGCCTTCGCCCGAACCTTTGCACCGCGCCATTGCCCGCTTTGGCGACGTTGCCGTGCTGGTGGTCGGCGACTTCATCCTCGACCGTTTCGTCAACGGCGTCATCGAGCGCATCTCGCCGGAAGCGCCGATCCCGGTGCTGCACGGGCGCGGCGAGACCTCGACGATGGGCGGCGCAGGCAACGTTGTCGCCAACATCGTCTCGCTGGGTGCCAGCGCTATTCCCATATCGGTGATCGGCACCGATGTGGCCGGCGACAATCTGGTGCGCATGCTGCGCGAACTCGGCGCCGATACGGCTGATATGGCGCAGGAGCGCGGTCGCATGACGTCGTCGAAGAGCCGCTTCAGCGCGCTCAATCAGCAGGTGCTGCGCTTCGATGAGGAAGAGATCAAGCCGCTCGACGACAAGGAACGGGCGGACCTGGTCCGGCATTTTCGCGCCGCACTCACGCGCGCCGACATCGTCATTCTGTCCGACTATGGCAAGGGCATCTTGCTCGACGGCGTCGCCGCCGACCTGATCGCCATCTGCCGCGAGGCGGGAAAACCGGTGCTGGTCGATCCCAAGGGCCGCGACTATGCGCGCTATGCCGGCGCGACCGCCATCACGCCCAACCGCAAGGAGCTTGGCGAAGCTGTCGGTCGCCCGGTTTTCGCCGACGACGAGATCGTCGCGGCGGCACGCCAGCTGATTTCGGCACATGGCTTCGACTTCGTCGTCGCCACCCGCAGCGAAAAGGGCATGAGCGTCGTCGGCGCGGATGAGGCGCGCCACATCGCCACCCAGGCGCGCGAAGTGTTCGACGTTTCGGGCGCCGGCGATACGGTAATCGCGAGCTTCGCGCTGGCTCTGGCCGCGGGCGCCGATCGCGTCATGGCCGCCTCCATCGCCAATGCCGCCGGCGGTGTGGTGGTGGGCAAACGCGGCACCGCGCGGCTGACCGTGGAGGAACTCACCGGCGCGCTGTTCCGCTCGCACGGCCCCACCGCCCATAAGGACGCCATCCTCGATGCCGCATCGGCCGCGCGCATGGTGGCGGCGTGGAAGGACGAGGGCCTGAGCGTCGGCTTCACCAATGGCTGCTTCGATATATTGCATGCCGGCCATGTCAGTCTTCTCCACGCGGCGCGCAGCCAGTGCGACCGGCTGGTGCTCGGCCTCAACAGCGATGCCTCGGTGCGTCGGCTGAAAGGCGCAGGGCGCCCGGTCAACGATCAGCATGATCGTGCCTGCGTGCTCGCCGCCCTGGCCTCGGTCGATGCGGTCGTGGTGTTCGAAGAGGATACGCCGCTGGCGCTGATCGAGGCGCTTCTGCCCGACATTCTGGTCAAGGGCGCCGACTACACGGTCGAAACCGTTGTCGGCGCCGATGTGGTGCAGAAGGCGGGCGGGCGCGTCGTCCTGGTCGACCTTGTCGCCGGCAAGAGCACCACCGGCACGATCGGCAAATTGCGCGCCGGCGGCGGTACTAACTGAGGGTTTTCATGTCCGGACTGAATGACTATCTGGTCCGCTCGGCGGCCGCGATCACCGCGACAGTCGAGCGTGACCTGACCGCCGAGATGGAACGTGCTGTGAGTGCGGTCGTCGCCGCGCTTTCCTCGGGCAAGGCGCTGCTGGTCTGCGGCAATGGCGGCTCGGCCAGCGACGCCATCCACATTGCCACCGAACTGGTCGGCCGCTTCCTTAAGGAGCGCAAGGCCTACAATGTGATTGCGCTGCCGGCCAACGCGGGCATGCTGACCGCCTGGGGCAATGACTATGGCTTCGACACCGTGTTTTCGCGCCAGGTCGAGGCGCATGGCGCGCCCGGCGGCGTGCTGCTTGCCATCTCGACCAGCGGCAATTCGCCGAGCATTCTGGCTGCCGCCGAACAGGCTCGGATGATGGGCATGACGGTGGTCAGCCTCACCGGCGACAGCGGTGGCAAACTCAAGCCGCTCACCGACATACTGCTCAACGTGCCCTCGACCTCGACGCCGATCATCCAGCAGGGACATCTCTGCCTCTACCACTATCTCTGCGAGGTGGTGGAAGACCGTCTGTCGAATGGCTGACACCGGGGCCTACGGTCCATACCCGCTGGCTGAGCCCGGCCTGTGGGTTGAGCGGGTGGGTTCGCGGGTGTTTCCAGCCAACGCGCCGGCGCTGTTCCTCGACCGCGACGGCACCATCAATGTCGATACGGGCTATCCCGACGATCCAGCCAAAATGGCGCTGCGCGACGGCATCGTGCCGGTCATCGCGGCGGCCAACCGGGGCAACATCCCGGTGGTCATCGTCACCAACCAGTCCGGCATCGCGCGCGGCTATTTCGGCTGGAAGGAATTTGCCGCGGTCAACGGCCGGGTTCTCAAGCTGCTTGCCGCCGGCGATGCCTTCGTCGACATGGTTCTGGCCTGCGCCTACCACGAGGCGGGCAGCGGGCCACTGGCGGTCGCCGACCATCCAATGCGCAAGCCCAATCCGGGCATGCTGCTACAGGCCCGGCAGCGTCTCGGCCTCGATCTCAAGCGCTCGCTGATAGTCGGCGACAAGGCCGCGGATATGCAGGCCGGACAACGTGCCGGCCTGCCGCGCGGCTGGCTGGTGGATGGCGAGGGAAGTAATGAGCCGGGCTTCGAGGTTCTGCCGCTGCGCAACCCCGATGATCTGGTAGGGCTTTTGGGGGCTATCGAGTCGCTCGCCCGAATCTAGGACGATCATGGGGCGTTGAACGCAACCAGCCCCTCATCCTTGACGCGGCGGATGGTCAGCGCGGTGCGCACCGTGTCGACATTGGGGGCCGAGGCCAGTTCTTCAATGACGAAGGTCTGGAACGTGCCGAGATCGCTCGCCACGCAATGCAGCAGGAAGTCGGATTCGCCCGAGACCATCCAGGCGTCGCGCACGATCGGCCAGCCGCGAGTGCGCTCGGCGAAAGCTTTGAGCTCCGCGTCGGCTTGGTGATGCAGGCCGATCAGGCAGAAGGCGACGACATCCATGCCGAGCGCCGGCGCGTTGAGCAAGGCGCGATAGCCTCTGATGACGCCGGTTTCCTCCAGCCGCCGGACACGGCGCAGGCAGGGCGGGGCGGAAATGCCGACACGGCTCGACAGTTCGACATTGGTCATGCGCCCGTCGGCCTGAAGCTCGCGCAGAATCTTCCAGTCGATGGCGTCGAGGTCGGCTTTCAGGGGCATGGCGGTCTCGGCTTAGCGCAAGAATCTTTCGCGCTCTCGTCCTTAAACGACTTTTGTGTCGATGCCAGCCCTTTGGTCGGGCGATTTCGCAACCGTAACGAAAGCGGCCATTGCGCGAATAAGCCTGTAGGCCCCGAAGCTTTCCGGGGACGACGGCCTGATCGTCTTGCTGGTGTGGTTGGCAACCCTTACATTGCCAGCAACATTTCACGTCGTTTTCCAAGGCACACTCGATTGTCTGCCCCGCAGAGGCTTTAGATGACCACCAAGCACGCGTCTGTCCTTATCATCGGTTCCGGCCCGGCCGGCTATACCGCCGCAGTCTACGCCGCGCGCGCCATGCTCAAGCCGATGCTCGTAGCAGGCTTGCAGCAGGGCGGGCAGCTGATGATCACCACCGATGTCGAAAACTATCCGGGCTTCGCCGATCCGATCCAGGGCCCGTGGCTGATGGAGCAGATGCTGAAGCAGGCCGAGCATGTCGGCACCGATATCATCAACGACATCATCACCGAGGTTGACCTCAATGTGCGGCCGTTCCGCGCCACGGGCGATTCCGGCACCACCTACACGGCCGACGCGCTGATCATTGCCACCGGCGCGCAGGCGAAATGGCTGGGCATCCCCACCGAACAGACCTTCATGGGCTTCGGCGTGTCGGCCTGCGCCACCTGCGATGGTTTTTTCTATCGCGGCAAGGATGTCGCTGTCATCGGCGGCGGCAATTCGGCGGTGGAGGAGGCGCTCTATCTCTCCAATCTGGCGAAGAGCGTGACCGTCATCCACCGGCGCAACGATTTCCGCGCCGAGCGCATCCTGCGTGAGCGGCTGTTGAAAAAGGACAATGTCCGAGTCATCTGGGACACGATCGTCGACGAGATCACCGGCCGGCCCGGCAAGACGCCGCTGCCGCCTTCGGTCGAAGGGCTGAAGCTCAGAAATGCGGTGACCGGCGAGGTCAGCCATCTCCAGGTGGACGGCGTGTTCGTGGCGATCGGCCATGCGCCGGCGGTGGAATTGTTTGTCGGCAAGCTGAAGCAGAAGCCGAACGGCTATCTGTGGACGGCGCCGAATTCGACCCGCACGGACGTTCCCGGCGTGTTCGCCGCCGGTGACGTGACCGACGATATCTACCGTCAGGCGGTGACCGCCGCCGGGCTCGGCTGCATGGCCGCGCTCGAGGCGGAAAAATACCTGGCCGGCATCGAGGTGCACCGCGAAGCGGCGGAATAAAATCTATCAAGACGGCGTCGCAAGCCGTTCAAAAGCCTGATTTTTCATTCAGACGCCAAAAACAGAACGAGGGGAACTCAATGGCGTTGGACTGGGACAAGCTTCGCGTGTTTCACGCAGCGGCGGAGGCTGGGTCGTTTACCCATGCCGCCGAGACTTTGCACCTGTCGCAATCGGCGATTTCACGCCAGGTCAGCGCGCTTGAACATGATGTCGGGGTGCCGCTGTTCAATCGCCATGCCCGCGGCCTGGTGCTGACCGAGCAGGGCGAAATGCTGTTCCGCACGGCGCATGACGTGCTGATGAAGCTGGAGACCATCAAGTCGAAGCTGACCGAGGCCAAGGACCGTCCCTCAGGCGTGCTGAGGGTAACGACCACGGTCGGGCTCGGCGCCGGCTGGCTGACCGAGCGGGTGCAGGAATTCATCGAGCTCTATCCGGAAATCAGCCTGCAGCTGATCCTGGCCAATGAGGAACTCGACCTCACCATGCGCCAGGCCGACTGCGCGATACGGCTGCGCCAGCCGCAGCAGCCCGACCTTATCCAGCGCCGCCTGTTCACCGTGCATTTCCACCTCTATGCCTCGCCGTCCTATGTCGGCAAGCACGGCAAGCCGACCTCGGTCGCCGATCTGAAGAACCATCGCATCGTCACTTTCGGTGTGCCGGTGCCGTCGCATCTGTCGGAGCTGAACTGGCTGGAAACGATCGGCGATTTCGACGGTGGGCAAAGGGTGCCGACGCTGCAGATCAACGACATCTTGTCGATCAAGCGCGCCGTGCAGGGCGGCGCCGGCATCGCCATGCTGCCCGACTACGTGATCTCCAAGGAATCGGATCTGGTGCAGCTTTTGCCGGAGACCGAGGTGCCGTCCTTCGACACCTATTTCGCCTATCCCGATGCAATGAAGAACCAGGCCAAGCTGCACGTCTTCCGCGACTTCATCATCGCCAAAGCGCGCAGCTGGTCATTTTAAACATGCCCTTGGGAGGTGCTGGTCACCCCCGCCAAGGCGTCAGCCGTGGCAGCCAGCCGGGAACATTGCGGCGGTAGGTCTCGTATTCGCCACCGTAGCGGCGGGCGAGAGTCGGCTCCTCATAGAACCTGACGAAAGAGCCCATGACGATCGCGCCGATGGCGGCATAGGCAGCGACGCTCCAGCTTGAAAACAGCGACGCCTGGCCGAGGATGATCGACAGCACGGCGACGTACATCGGGTTGCGGACATGGCGGTAGACGCCGCCGATCACCAGTCTCTCGGTGGGTGCTACAGGCGCCGGCGTGCCCAGGCCTTCGAGCGCGAAGCGGGCAAAGGAATGGACGAGCAGGGCGATGGCCGCGACAATCAGGATGGAGCCGGCCGGCACGAAGCCGGGCACCGTCGACAGCGGCAGACGGTAGCGGTCCGTGAGCAGCCAGGGCACCAGCCCGGCGACGACACAAGGTGCGGCGATGAAGAAGACCGCGCTGCCGGCGATCGCCTGGGGTGTCCGCATGTCAGGTCTCCCTTCTTCCGGCCGACCCTTCCCATCCCGCTGCCGCAAAAATAAACGCCTGTTGCCCGATTCAACGTCATTCGGCTTTTTGCCCGCGAGCGCGAGAATCAGCCCGACTTGCGGTTCTGCGAAGGCAACAGCACGGTCGCGCCATTCATTTGGCAACTTTTCGTGGTCTTATGGCCCCTAGACATGGGTTAGTCCACAGCCTGTACCTTTTTGCATGCGTGTGTTGCAAAATAGATGCTTGTTTCTTGGGCATGAACAGCACATATATAGATCATCTCCTGGGCGCGTTCTCCTCCCATTAGCGCCCTCGAGTGTTCCCCTCTGGAGGTTAGCCTTAACAGGCACTTCCAATCAAACTCAGCCGGATCTTCATTGATCCGGCTTTTTTGTTTCCGGGCCTGCCGTAGCCAGCGAAAAATCGAGCAAAATCGCCGCGTAACAGTGACATGTAACCTCAGGTAACATGCCGCAGGCGCGATTCATCGTTTAAGCAGATCATAGGACGCGGTGTGGTTCGACCGGGAGATGGGGGCATCACTCGGAAGATCCGGGCTCAGGCAGCTACCGCGTCCGAACCTATTCGTCTGTCAGTGCCGTATGGCGCGGCGGATACGTGCGGCGGACCTGCCGTTTTCCTCCCAAGAAGACGGTCCGCAATAAGAGCGGCGTCCGGGTCACCCGGGCGCCGTTTTTTGTGCGGATCATCCTTCGGCCTGTCAGGCAGCCTTGCCGTTGGCGTTCATCGCCTCGTCGGCCAACCGTCCGGTCAGCTCGGCCATGTGATCGAAGGCGCAACGATAGCTGGCGACGCCGGAGGTCGCCGAGCGCAGTTCGATGATCAGGTCGCCGATCTCGGCCTGCGGCATGGTCGCCTCCACGACATCCCATCCCGGCCAGTCAGGCCGCGCGTCGTAGCCAAGGATCTGCCCGCGCCGTTGCGGGATCAGCGCGATGATCTTCGAAGTGGCTTCGGACGGCGTGACGATCTCGACCTTCATGACCGGCTCGAGTAGCACCGGCGAGCAGGCCGCCATGCCTTCCTTCATGGCCAGCTTGGCCGCCATCTGGAAAGCCATGTCGGAGGAATCGACGGCGTGGTAGGAGCCGTCGGAGAGGTTGACGGCGACATCGACGACAGGGAAGCCGAGCGGGCCGGATTTCAGATAATCGCGCACGCCGGTTTCGACCGACTGGATGTAGGTCTTGGGCACGACGCCGCCGGTGATGGTGTCCGAGAACTGAAAGCCGGAGCCGCGCGGCAGCGGCTTGATCTCGATCACCACATCGCCGAACTGGCCATGGCCGCCGGACTGCTTCTTGTGGCGGCCGCGCTGCTGCACCGTCTTTCGGATCGTCTCGCGATAGGGGACGGCAGGCGCATGGCCTTCGACCGGAATCTGATTCTTGCCTTCCAGCCGCTCGCGCACGACCCGCAGATGCATCTCGCCATGGCCGGACAGCACGGTCTCGGCCGAGTCCTGGTTGTGGCGCAAGGTGAGCGAGGGATCTTCCTCGGCCAGGCGCTGGATGGCCGCCGACATTTTGACCTCGTCCTTGCGCTCCTTCGGCCGCAGGGCAAAGGCAAAGACCGGCTGCGGCGGCGTCAGCGTGACCAGCGGCTTGATACCGCCCTTCGTGGAGCTCAACGTCTGGCCGGTCTTGACCTCGTCCAGCTTGCCCAACGCCACCGTGTCGCCGGCCTTGGCAGCGGTGAGCTTGGACTGGTCCTTGCCGAGCATCTTGTAGATGCCGGAGACCTTCGCCGTCTCGCCATTCGACAAATAGAGTTCGGCTGCATCGGCGATCTGGCCGGAGAGTACGCGCGACACGGACAGCTTGCCGCCATGCGCGGTGTGGATGGTCTTCATCACCTGGACCACGGTGTGATTGCCGTCGGGGACGCCGAGCCGTTTGCGCGTCGCCTCGACATCCGGTGCGTCATGGCGGATCGCCTTCAAAAGGCGCAGCACGCCGTTGCCTTTTTCGGCGGTGCCGATAAGCACCGGCGTTATGGCGCCGGCGCGCAGGTCGGCGGACAGATCGTCGAAGACCGCGTCTTTCGGCGGCTCGATCTCCTCCAGCAACTGCTCCATCAACTGGTCGTCATGGTCGGCAAGCGTCTCCAGCATGGAGAAGCGAGCCTCCAGTTCGCGCGCCTTGTCGTCAGTTGGAATTTCGGCAACCTGGCTTTCGGCATATTCGCGGTAGATGTAGGCGCGCTCTAGCGCCAGGTCGATGGAACCGATCACCACATTGTCCTTGCGCAGCGGAATCTGGCGCAGCAACAGCGGCGCCGCGCTCGTCGGCTGCAGCATCTTCAGCGTATCGCGTACGCCGGCGATTGCCTTGTCGACCTTGTTGAGGAACAGGATGCGCGGCACGCCGAGATCGTCGAGCTTGCGCATGATGAGCTGCAAGGCTGGGATCTTCTTCTCGTCGGCCTCGGCGACGACCACCGCGAGATCGCAGGCTGCCAGCACCGGCTCGGCCTCGAAGGAGAATTCGATCGATCCGGGACAGTCGACGAAGGTGATCTGCTCGCCCATGAATTCGGTGGTGGCAAAGGTCGCCTCGACGCTCATGGCGTGCGCCCGCGCCTCGGGCGAATGATCGGAAACGGTGCTTCCCGATGAAACGGGATTTTGGCGGGGGATGGCGCCCGTACGGGCGAGGATGGCTTCGAGAAGTGTCGTCTTACCGCTTGCAAAGGGACCGACTATGGCAATGCATTTCGGTCCCGTGCGTCGTCCTCCGGCGCGAGTACCCATGGCTGACCTCCACTCAGGCTTGGCCCTTGGAGTGCGATCAGCAAAAGTGGAAACGGTTTTGCGCCGATCGCACCCTGTCGTGAGCGGCGGCCGGCCTGTTCGACCGTCGCGGGGCGGGGTTGTTTCTCTTAGCCACCTGCCCAAGCCCATCGTCCCACGGGTTAGCCGGCAGGGCAAGGAAAATAGGAATCCGGTGCGCCGTCAGGCGGCCGAGGCAAGACCCCGGGATCAGAACCGTCCGGCGATTTCAGCTTGCCTGGGTGCGGCGCGTGGGCGTGGCGGCTGCACTCTGCTTCACCACCATCTCGGCGTAGCGCGACAGCAACGGGTTGAACAGGTCTGGGCGTTCCCAGAACGGTGCATGGCCGGCGCCTGATATGACATGGCATTGTTCCCACAGCAAGCCATAGGCCACCGTCTCGAAGTAACTCAGCCGCACCAGCGGATCATGCTCTCCATTGATCACCGCAACCGGGAACGGGGCGTGCTCGACCACCTGTTTCTGGTCGGCGCCCTTGCCGGCAAACATGCTGCGCGCCACGCCGGCGCGAAGCCTGCCGTCGGTGCGCCTGATGGCTTCGCGGAAAGACGGACTGGCGGTATCGCCGAAGCAAAGCGCCTCGAAGCGCTCGATGTCGCGTTCGGAGTAGACCTTCTTGGAGGCCAGCAGCATGTCCCAGTTGGCGTGAAAGCCGCGCAGCATGCCAAGCGGCCCCCGCGACACCGGCGGCGCTCCGGTCAGCACCAGGCCGCTGACCGCATGGTGAAAGCTGGCCAGTTCGACCGCCACATGGCCGCCGAGCGACCAGCCGAAGATGATGGCGTGGCCGATGCCCAAAGCGTCGAGAAGCCGGGCTGTGGTCTGGGCAAGGCCGGTAATCGTATAGGCGGTCGCCGGGTCGCGGGCATCGGAGGACTCGCCGTGGCCGGGAAGGTCGAAGGCGATCAGCCGATGGCCGTCGGCAAGCGGGCTATCGAACTGACGGGCAAACACGGCGCGCGAACTGCCCGACCCATGGATCATGACGATGGGCATGCCGGACCCAGACGACTGGCTGAGGCGCAAGTCGGCCTGCGGCGTGCGGATGGTGCGGTGAGTGATGCTCATGCTGGATTAGACCTTGAGATTTGCCTGACCGCCAACATCGCATCGCTGGCTCTATATGTTCTTTAAACATGTGGTTAAGAAAGGATTTCTAAAGAGATAGCCGGCACGATCGCTGGCTCCATGGCAATCACGCGCGGAATCCCGACAATGGAACCAGTCCTCGATCTTCTTGTCTCGATCTGCAGCATCGCGATGCTTGGCCAATATGTCTGGTCGATGCGGGCGCATTTCCAATCGCAGGCGATGTCTCCAGGCGCCATGGTGATTTCGGCGGCGGTCATCGCCACGGCGCTGTTCTTTCTCGCCACCCTTTGGATCCAATCGCAGCCGGGTTCGGCAAAGCTCACCGGACTTGCCGTCGAACTGGCGAGCTCTGCCCTGTTCTGGTGGGCGATCGTCACGTCGCGCAAGGTGCGGCTGCGCTTCGTCTTCGCACCCGACGATCCGCACAGCCTGCTGACCCACGGCCCCTACGGCCATGTCCGCCACCCCTTCTATACGTCCTACATCGTCTTCTGGATCGGCTGGGGGATCGCGACCTGGTCGGTCTGGGCGTTGGTGCCGGTCGCCGGGATCGCTATCCTCTATGTGTTTGCGGCGCTGGACGAAGAGAAGAAATTTTCGCGCACGCCGCTGGCCGGAGCCTACGCGGACTATCGCGTACGTGCCGGCCTGTTCTGGCCTCGGCTGGGGTGGTAGCGAGCACCGGGGCAGGGTAGGTTCTACTGAACTCAGGGGTCACCAGAGATGAAGATCATTGCCTGCGGCAGCGTGCCGACCATCATCGCACCGGAGAAGTATTTCACCGGCCGCGTGCTGCAGACGCCCATCATCGAGAAGGAAGCGCCGGCGCGGCTGCGGGCCACGCTGGTCAGCTTCGAGCCTGGCGCGCGTACCCACTGGCACACGCATCCGCTCGGCCAAACGCTCTATGTCACGTCGGGCGCCGGCCTTGCGCAGACATGGGGCGGGCCGATCCAGGAGATCAAGGCGGGCGACGTGATCTCGTTCGAGCCGGGCGAGAAGCACTGGCACGGCGCGGGTCCAAAGACGACAATGACCCACGTCGCCATGCAGGAAGCGCTGGACGGCGTCCACGCAGATTGGATGGAAGCGGTCACCAGCGAGCAGTATGGCGGCTGAGGTCTGCTCCTGACAAAAACCCGGCTCGAAGCCGGGTTTCATGTCTCGGTGCCGCC
The DNA here is from genome assembly GCF_040318435.1 of Mesorhizobium sp. M1143. Taxonomy (NCBI): domain Bacteria; kingdom Pseudomonadati; phylum Pseudomonadota; class Alphaproteobacteria; order Hyphomicrobiales; family Phyllobacteriaceae; genus Mesorhizobium; species Mesorhizobium sp. M1143. Next base: position 327,065 of record NZ_JAMYMJ010000001.1, read on the forward strand.
AGTTCAGGTCAGCGATGCCGTGAACCGCTGGATGCGCGTGCAGGCTTCCTCCAGCAGCGTCTCCGACGTGGCGTAGGAGATGCGGAAGTTGGGGCCGAGGCCGAAGGCCGAGCCGAACACCACCGCGACACCCTCGCCTTCGAGCAATTCGGAGCAGAAAGTCTCGTCAGTGTCGATTATCTTGCCGGCCTTGGTCTTCTTGCCAATCAGCTGGGCGCAGGACGGGTAGACATAGAAGGCGCCTTCCGGCGACGGGCAGGTTATGCCGCGCGCCTGGTTGAGCATCGACACGACGAGGTCGCGACGGCCCTGAAAGATCGCCTTGTTCCTGGCGACGAAATCCTGCGGGCCGTTGAGCGCCTCGACCGAGGCCCATTGCGCGATGGTGCAGGCGCCCGAGGTCTGCTGGCCCTGGATCATGTCCATCGCCTTGATCAGCTGGACGGGACCCGCGGCATAGCCGATGCGCCAGCCGGTCATGGCGTAGGCTTTCGAGACGCCGTTCATGGTCAGCGTGCGCTCGTAGAGTTTCGGCTCGACCTCGGCGATCGTCCTGAAGACGAAGTCGCCATAGGTCAGGTGTTCGTACATGTCGTCGGTCAGTGTCCAGACATGCGGATGCTTCAAGAGCACGTCGGCCAGCGCGCGCAGCTCGGCTTCCGTGTATGCGGCGCCGGACGGGTTCGATGGCGAGTTCATCAACAGCCATTTGGTCTTCGGCGTGATCGCCTTTTCCAGCACGGCGGGAGTGAGCTTGAAACCATTGTCGATCGAGGTGTCGGCGAACACCGAGGTGCCGCCGCAGATCGCCACCATTTCGGGATAGCTGACCCAATAGGGGCGGGGGATGATGACCTCGTCGCCTGGGTTCAGCGTCGCCATGAAGGCGTTGAACAGGATCTGCTTGCCGCCGGTGCCGACAATGGTCTGCTCGGGCTTGTAGTCGAGATTGTTCTCGCGCTTGAATTTTTTTGCGATCGCCTCGCGCAGCGGCGCGATGCCCGAAACCGGCGGGTATTTGGTCTCGCCGCGGCGGATCGCCTCGATCGCCGCATTCTTGATGTTGTCGGGCGTGTCGAAATCCGGTTCGCCGGCGCCGAGGCCGATAATGTCGCGGCCGGCATTTTTCAGCTCGCGGGCTTTCTGCGTCACCGCGATGGTGGCGGAAGGCTTTACGCGGGCAAGGGCGTCGGCAAGAAAGGCCATGACCAGATATCTCCAGAGGGGTCGGCGCAACCGCAAACAGCTGCGGCGCTTCTCATGTCGCATCGACCCGGCAAGTGCAAGCATTGTCGGATGAGCCAGGGGTCAAGGACCCGTGGAGATCGGCTTTTTGGAGCGCGTGCATGACGGTTTCACTCTGCGTTGCGGGCTCTGCAATCGACGCCTATCCCCGGCAAGACTAAATTCATCAACGGCCGCTAAAACCTTTGACGGCAGGATCGCCAGCCATTTCGCCTGTCTCGCGGAGCGAGGGACCCTTGTCGCGCAGCACCGGGCTTGCCCACATCATCCGTCACGATGACGGCACCGCTTCAGGTGTCTGGGGTCCCTACACGCTGCAGAGCGCCTTTCAGCCGATCTTCGCCTTCAAGGACGGCAAGCTCTCGATCGCAGCGTTCGAGGGGCTGATCCGGCCGTTTCGTGACGGCGAGCCGCAATCGCCGATGAACTTCTTCCGCACCTGTCCGGCCGGCGACCGCCTGCATATCGAGGCGCTGACGCGCACGCTGCATTTGCTCAATGCCGGCGCCTGCCTGCCGCAAGAGGCTTCGATCTTCGTCAATTTCGATCCGTCGGTGTTTACCGAGCGCTCCATCGCCGACAACGCGTTGCGCGACATGCGGCTGGTGCTGCACGAAGCCGGGATCGATCCGCGCCGCATCGTGTGCGAGGTGACCGAGCAGAAGTCGGCGTCGCAGGAAACGCTCTACAGCTTTGTCGAGGCGCTGCGGGCCAATGGCTTTCGCATTGCCGTCGACGATTACGGCGCCGATGAATCCGACATCAACCGCATCAAGGAGCTCAAGCCCGACATCGTCAAATTCGATGCGCACTGGATCACGCAGCTCATGGAATCCGGCGCCGGCTTTGCCCTGCTGACTGCCATGGTGACGAACTTCGAACTACAGGGCATCCGCACGGTGTTCGAAGGCATCGAGGAAGGCTGGCAGCTTGAACTAGCCGAGAAATCCGGCGCATCGATGGTGCAGGGCTTTGTGCTGGCAAAGCCGGAACTGGCGCCGACCAGCTTTCGCGCTTTCGGCAAGGATACGCAGCCGTCTGTCGCGGCGGCCGAGCCTGGCAAGACGCCTGCCGGCCCGACTGCAGCGCCTCCGGCGCGGCCGGGCAGGGTGTTCGGGCGCAGGACCGGGCCATGACCGGGCAGCGCGAGAGGCGTCGCGATATCGGCGAAGCGATCTTTGCCGACGAGGTCGGCATCGAATATGGCGTCTATGGCGCGTTCCGGCTGAAGAGCGCCTACCAGCCGATCTTTGCGCCACGCGGTGGCGCGTTGGCCGCGGTTGCCGTCGAGGCGCTGATCGAACCGCAGCGCGCTTCCATGCCGGTTGCACCGGCCATGTTCTTCGACAGCGTCGCGCCGGGCGACCGCCTGTTTGTCGAGACGATGTGCCGGATGCTGCATCTGAAAAACTTCCGCAACATCGGCGTCGACGGGCTCGACCTGTTCTTCAATTACAATCCGATGATCAACGATCATCTCGGGCGGGCGCTGGCCGAGATCCGGCTGATGACGCGGCATCTCGGCGATCTCGACCTGCATGCCGCCATGCTGGTCTGCGAGATCACCGAACAGGCGGCCGACGATAATGTGCTGGCCCCGCTGGCGCGCGAGATGCGGCGCCACGGCATCCGCATCGCCATCGACGATTTCGGCACCGGCCACTCGACCGCGGAGCGGATGAACCTGCTCCAGCCGGATATCGTGAAGATCGACGGCGGCTGGTTCGCCGAATTCTGCCGCCACGCTGCCGCCGAGCGCTTCTTCCGGCCGCTCGTCTCGTCGCTACACGATCGCGGCGCCAAGGTGCTGGTCGAAGGCATCGAGCAATCCGTGCATCTGCGCGTCGCGCTGGATGGCGGCGTCGACCTGCTACAGGGGTTCCATCTCGGCCGCCCGGCGCTGGCCGGCACGATCTTCAACCGGGAGCCGCTGTCGATCGAGGCGCTGCTTGGCGCCGACAACAAGGTGGTGCCGCTGCATCTGCGGCGCTGATTTGTGCTCGCGCTTGCCGCCGCTTCGCGGCTCGTTCCGGACCGGACGCCAACGGGCGCGATGCCCGGTTGGGCTTGCGGCCTTCGGCCGTAGCGCGCATTCAAAGAGGGCGAACTCGGCCCGCGTGAAGTTCAGCCAAAGCCTGCTCGGCAAACTTATCCAGCCGGCCAGCCTTGGCGTCCGCCTCGATCTGCATATCCCACACCTCTGCCTGATACGCTGCGAACCATTTGGTAAAGGCCTTTAGTTCTTTGGTCTTCAGGGCTGCGATGGATCTTTCAATCTGTTCGAGCTTGGTCATGGGGCGAAACTAGCATGGCCATCGTCCAATTCCAGACAAACAAAAAGGCGGGATAAATCCCGCCTTCCCATTTTCGGTAGCCTGATCGGAGCTTTAAGTCCGGGCCGACAGCTATCTGCTGATCCAGCTTGTCGGGTCTTTCTGCTCCAGCGCGCTTCTCGCGCGACCGTCAGTACATCCGTGACTTGCCGCGCGCCCCGAACTCTCGTCCGGCGCGCGCTATCGCAAAATCAGGCTGCCTTGCTCAGAGAACCAGCGGACGACTTGCCTGTGCGGCGGTCCTGCTCGATCTCGAAGTTGATTTTCTGGCCTTCGACCAGGGTCGACAGTCCAGCGCGCTCGACAGCGGAGATGTGAACGAAAACGTCCGCACCGCCCGAATCAGGCTGAATGAAGCCGAAGCCCTTGGTGGCATTGAACCACTTGACCGTACCAGTTGCCATATGAATAGTCCTCGCATTTGCTTTGGTTTGACCGAACCGAGGTTCAGCCGGTTTGTATCGAGATTTTGGAGATAGACGTCAGCAAACGCGAAGATCGCGAGGCCCGGATCGATCGGCCGAAATATCAATGGAGCTGATATAGGCGGGTTTCGCACCAAAAACAAGATGGCTCGAAAAATGGCGTTGCGGTGGCGCCGCCCAAAGGCCGCCCCAATCGCATGAAAGCGTCGAGCAATCGGGAAGATCGGGACGCCCGACGGCGTTAGTCCGGTTTTGGGAGACTGTCATGAAAACGGTTGTGAAAACCATTCTGCTTGCCGCCTGCCTGACGCTGGCGGCCGCCGAGGCGCAGGCGATCTCGCGCTACGACCCCACTCGTATGAGCTGCGACAGGGTGCAAGGCACGATCGCCCGCCAGGGCGCGGTCATCCTGCGCTATCAGTCCAGGCGCGTGCCGGGGCTGCCGCTCTTCGACCGCTATGTGCAGAGCCAGCAATTCTGCAATGTCGGCGAGGTCAGAAAGCGCGCCTATGTGCCGAGCGCCGATACCGAATCCTGCCCGGTCTATCTCTGCAAGCGGATCGAGAACGACCATTTTCACCGCCGCTTCCTGCGCCGTCATTAGGCATATTGATATTCAAGTGAGGCCGGTCTTCTGCGCTTCCGGCGCCCACGTACATTAAGTACGCTCCGCTCCGGTTCTCGAAGACCATAGTTCTCGGTGCGGCCTGACCTGAATCTCAACATACCCAGCCGGCATACCATTCAAGCTCTTAGAACCCGAACGAGACCTGCGCCGCCGGCGGCGGGCCGACGCGCACGCCTTCCATGGCCAGCATCTTTTCCTTGGTGGCCGAGCCGCCGGGCGCCGAGAAGCCGCCGATCTTGCCGCCCGCGGCTAGTATCCGATGGCAGGGGATGACCAGCGGCACCGGGTTGGCGCCCAGCGCTGCCCCGGTTTCGCGCGGCAGGCCGGCTTGGCCGGCGCGCTTGGCCAGTTCGCCATAGGTGGTGGTTTCGCCGTAATGCAGTTTCCGCGCCGCGTCGTAGATGGCGAGACGGAAGTCGTCGACGCCGTCGAGATCGACCGGCACACCGGAGAAATCGACGTCCTCGCCTGACGCATACGCCTTGATCGAGGCGATCAGCTCGACCACCCATTGCGGCTGCCCAATGTTCGCAGTCGTATTGGCGGCAACACCGGCATGCCGCATCAGCCGGCGTTCCACCGCTTCGCGGCTCCTTTCGGGCAGGCAGAGCCGGATCAGGCCCTTTTCGCTCCAGGCGATGCCCATGAAGCCGATCACTGTTTCTAACACTGCGTGGCCGGCTGTGATCGAAGATGCCGTTTCCATGATGCGCTCCTTTCCGCAAAGTGGCGAAAACCGGGATGCCGACCGGTACATATGCAGAACAATATGGCATCTGAGCCCGGCTCTCGCCACCCGAAAACCACCAGATGGTCCCGATTGCCCACCAGGAATCGCTGGTGTAAGGACTTCTTAACAACCGACAAATCGGACCCGCGCGGCTTGCCAGCAAAATTCAACCTTTTCGCGATCTCTGTGATCGTCGGCGCAGCTGCCCTCAGCGGCTGCCAATCGACCTCGCAGATGAAGGCTACGCCTGCGCTGACCGAAACCGCGACCGCCGCCGGCAGCGATGCCGGCTTCACCTTGCCGCTGCCCGATACGGTTTCGGTGCTGCCGCAATCCTCGGGCATAACACCCGTCCAGGCGGCCGAAGCGACGCCGGCCACGCCAGCGCTCGATGCCGCTGCGCAGCCGGTTGCCGCGACGGCGGCCTTTGCCGGCGCGACGCCCACGGCCCCGGCCGTGCCTGCGGTGATGGCCGCCAATGCCTGGCAGGCGCCTGCGCCCGCCAACGCCGGACAGCCGGTCGCGGCGCAATATACGACCGCCAGCCTTGTCATGCCGGCGACCGCCAAGGGCGGCCAGAACGCCATGCCCGGCGTGCAGCAGGTAGCCTATGTCGTGCCGCAGAACCCGGCTTCCCTGGGCCAGTTCCCCGCCGCGCCCCTCGGTCTCCCGGAAGAAGAGCATGCGACCGGCATGCGCGGCGACGTCGACCGGCTGATCCAGAAATACGCTGCTCTCTACGAGGTGCCGGTCGATCTGGTGCGCCACGTCGTCAACCGCGAAAGCACCTACAATCCCAAGGCTTACAATAACGGCCATTGGGGGCTGATGCAGATCAAGCACGCGACGGCGCGCGGCATGGGCTATGACGGGCCGGCCAAGGGCTTGTTCGACGCCGAAACCAATCTGAAATACGCGGTCAAATATCTGCGTGGCGCCTGGCTGGTGGCGGGTGGCAACGCCAAGAAGGCCGATTGGCTCTACCAGACCGGCTATTATTTCGACGCCAAGCGCAAAGGCCTGCTCGAGGCCACCGGCCTCGGTGTCGACCGCAAGCGCCGCCGGCTGCAGCCCGACGCCTGAGCGCGATGCCTGAACCGCGCCCGCCGGCTCCAAACGACATCCGGCTGCGCAAAATCCTCGACGAGACGCTCGTTGCACCGCACTGGCCGGCCGGCTTTACCATGCGCTGCTTCGAACATGGTGACGCGCAGCCCTTGCATGCGCTTTTGACCGAGGTGTTCGACGACGGCACCGACGGCCCGTTCGACGAATGGTGGCCGCGCATATCCAGCGATGCCGAATTCGACCCGGCGCTGTGTTTCCTGGTCATCGACGCCAAGGGACGGCTGGCGGCGGCAGCGCTGTGCTGGACCAGGGCCTTCGTCAAGGACCTCGCGGTCCATCCCGAAGCGCGCGGCAAAGGCATTGGCGAAGCGCTGATGTGGCAGGCTTTCAACGCCTTTCGCGATCGAGGCGCGGCCCATGTCGACCTCAAGACCAACACGGTCGAGAACGCCGCCGCGCTCAGGCTCTACGAGCGGCTGGGAATGGTGCCTGTCGCCTGGGAAGGGTAAGGGCTTTTTTCTTGCCGCAATTCCCTGGGGAAAACGCTACGCGCTTTTCCCGGGAAAACCGGTTCCCACCTTTCCTGGAATTGCTCGGGCGCTGTTGAAATCCTTCGGATTGTGAACTGCTTCACATAGGCCGCCGCAACCGGATGCTACCTCACCATCCATGCCTTTCGACCGATGGCGGATCGACGACTGGCAGATGTGGAGGGGCTGCACCGGCATGTGTTCAGCCACTCCTTGGCGGGTCCCAGGCGGGGGTTTGGGGCCCGCCAGTCGTTTTACGGCAGCCCTCAGATATCGGGCGCATTGCCGATCTTCTTTTTGAGGTCAAGCGCCCAGGCGCGGCCCTCGTCGCCGCCCCACAGCAGCCAGGCGATATGGCCGGCCGATGGATTGTCTTCATTGCCGTAATTCTTGCCGCGCTTGTCGACCTCGTGGCGGGCGAAGTAGCTGACCATGCGGCGGATAGTGGATGGCGCCAGCTTTTCGCGGTTCTTGAGTTCCGTCGCCCGCGCCACGCCGATCTCGGTGCCGCCCCGGCCGAATTCTCTTCGCAGCCTCAACCCCTTGGCGGCATTGTCGGCCACCACTTGCGGGCAGCGCAGATCGATCTCTTCATCCTCTTGCATGTGTCTCCCCAGCTCCGGAAATCTAACCTGCAGACGCAATACAGGGAAGTGCAACCGGCTCCCAATGCAGCGCCGTCCATTAGGATCAGCGCGCCATCGGCATCTGCGAGATCCTGTGGAACCTTATGGATTTCACGCCTGAGGGTCGGCCGAACTGGAACGAACAGCTGCAATATGGCGAGGCGTGCTGTCCTGAGGTTTGTCCGCCAGGGGCTCGGGACGGCTCTTCGGCAGATGGTCGCTGACGAATAGTTCTCCGGACGCAACCCTGCCGCCAATGCCGCGTTTGATTAGCCGAGGGAAATTTTCAAATCGGAGACCTCAGATGAAAACGCTTCTCACCATTGCCGCCGTCGCCTTGTTCGCCGGTGCCCCTGCCGCCTTTGCGGCCAACTCGACTGCGGTCGCGCCTGCCATGGCCGCCAGCAAGGTCGATACCCCAACCTTCGTCAAGACCGTGCCTAGCTCCAACGAATTCGAAATCCAGTCGAGCAAGCTCGCCGAGGAGAAATCCAAGGCGGCTGACGTCAGGAAATTCGCCAAGCAGATGGTCAAGGACCACACCAAAGCCGGCAAGGAGTTCAAGGCGGCGCTGAGCCAGGGCCAGACCACCGGTTCGACCAAAGCCGCGGGACCGGCCCTGCAGCCGAAGGAGCAGGCAATGCTCGACGAGTTGAAGAGCACAAGCGGCAAGGATTTTGACGCCAAGTACATCCAGATGCAGACGGACGCGCACAAGGAGGCCGTTGCCCTGTTCAGCACCTATGCCAACTCGGGCGACGACCCGGCGATGAAGGAATTCGCCAAGAAGACGCTGCCGACGCTGCAGATGCACGAGAAGCACGTGAAGGAACTCGCGGCCGCGCATCAGGGTTGAGGGTTGGTGACTGGCCAGCAATAGCATTCTACGGCGCCCCCTCTGTCCTGCCGGACATCTCCCCCACGAGTGGGGAGATCAGCAGCGTCGGCGCCGTGCTTTTCTACCGACGGTGAAAATTGGCGAAGGCTGAGGCGACAGCCAATCTCCCTGCTTGTGGGGGAAATGTCCGGCAGGACAGAGGGGGGCGCCGTAGAGTGCGACGGCCGATGCCTGCCGTTGGCAAGGCATTGCGGCAAAGTGGCTGCGGCGGCAGTGACATACACTGCCGCCACCAATTCAATGGAGCTCCCATGCCCAAGATCGACCTGTCCACCGTGCCTGTCCGCAAGGGCTCCGGCTACCCCGCACCCTTCGACGCCCCTTGCGCCGAGCGCACACGCCAGCGCCTCGGCGATGCCGGCGGCCTCACCGATTTCGGCGTCAACCTGATGACATTGCCATCAGGCGGCTGGTCCAGCCAGCGCCACTGGCACAGCCATGAGGACGAGCTCGTCTATGTGCTGGAAGGCGAACTGGTGCTGGTCGAGGATGGCGGCGAGACGCTGCTCAAGGCCGGCGACTGCGCGACCTTTGCCAAGAACAGCGGCAACGGCCACCACATGATCAACCGCTCGTCCACAACGGCGCGCTATCTCGAGGTCAGATCGCGCAATCCGGATGATCTCATCACCTGCTCCGACATCGACATGATGAGCCCGAGTTCGGATGGCAGGTTCCTGCACAAGGACGGCATGCCCTATCCGGGGCAGGGGTGACGGCTGGACTATGGTCCGGCGCTGGCGTTCGCTGGGCGGGGGGATAAGCTCCTCACAATCAAAGGTGGCGCAGGCCCCCTCATCCGACCGCTTCGCGGCCACCTTCTCCCCACTGGGGAGAAGAGGGAAGCGCTGGCGCTGACCGGCTCCTCTCCCCTCGGGGAGAGGTCAGCCGAGCGAAGCGGAGGCTGGGTGAGGGGGCCTTGGCGCCAGCTTGGCAAACAAGGGGAAGATCACCATGAAAAAAGAAGTCATCGAAGTGCCCGTCATGTCGGCCAAGGTGCGGGCGCTCGGGCTGCCTTGCTCGACGGCAGTAAGGGCCAATGGCTTCGTGTTCATCTCGGCGACGCCGCCGGTGGACATGGTGAGCGGCGAGATGGTGCGTGGCGATATCGAAACGCAGACAGAGGCGTCGCTGAAGGCGCTGAAACATTGTCTAGAAGCGGCAGGCACCTCGCTGGACAATGTGGTGATGGTGCGCATCTACGCCGTCAATTCCGGCTTCCACAACGCCATCAACCGGGTCTACGCCAAGTACTTCAGCGTCAATCCGCCGGCGCGCAGCTTCGTGCCTGTGGCGTCGTGGCCGATGGAGTTTGATATCGAGATCGAGTGCGTGGCGGTGGGGTGAGGGGGCCAAAGCCTTCTTAAATCTAAAAGACTCCAAAAACACAAGGCTATCTCAACCGCGCTGCGGGCCGGGAGGCAGCAGAAAGCGAAAGAGCTTGCAACCCGTTCTATTCACATAGATATAAGTTGGTTGGGCATGTAGATTGGGGAGTGGGAGCATAAAATGGTCGACTTCAGATCAACTAAAACATGGTCATCGTCTTTAGAAATCAAATCACAAGATAAATTTGGCGAGGAAAGGGGGATTTTGCGAAGCTCCTTTCTCGCCGCGCGCACCAAGGCGTCGTTACTAGTTCAGGAAATAGCTAGAGATTTGCCAGAATATACTTCCCACGATATAACGCATCTTGATGCTCTTTGGGAGTACTGCGATCTTATTATTGGCGATAGCCTAGATCTCAATCCAGCTGAGGCGTATGTCTTAGGGTTGAGCTTTCTTACCCATGACGCTGGTATGTCGCTAGCTGCCTACCCGAATGGCCTCGATGATCTTTTGGGTAGATAGGAATGGCAAGCAGATATACATAATTGATGACGAAAGGCTTCGTAATTCATTTGGTGAGGTGATAGGTGCTGTCGCCAAAAGTCACTGGGAAAGTATAGAGAAAATACATGTCTACTTAAATAGAATAATTGGGTCTCCTCCGTTCCTTCCTCCAGAATGGACGTGCGATCTTCTCAAGTTGTCGTGCATATTGAGAGCGTGCGATGTTGCTCATTTAGACTCCCGCCGCGCTCCATATTTTACCCAGCTATTTCGCAACCTACCACCAACCAGCCGAGACCATTGGATTTTTCAGGAAATGTTAGGTCGACCTATCGCTGTTGGCGACCGCCTTTCCTACGCCAGCACTAGAAGGTTCAGCGAGACGGAATCTGCGGCCTGGTGGCTCTGCTATGACACGTTGAGATATGTAGATGCCGAGTTGCGATCTACAGATGCACTTTTGGCGGATACACGGACTGACTGTCGCTTGGCAGTACGCGGCGTGTCGAACGTTGAAACTCCTGCGCTTATGGAAAAGAACGTGGGGACAAGGGACTGGGTTCCGGTTGATGCTCAAATCAGAATTTCAAACGTGTCCAAAATTGTTTCTATACTGGGTGGTCGGGGCCTTTACGGCGATAATCCGCTAGTTGCGTTACGTGAGCTGATACAAAATAGCTGCGACGCAGTTAGGGCCCGTCGGCTTATTGAGGGTCGGGGAAACGATTGGGGAAAGATAAGGGTCCGCAAGAGAGTAAGTGACAATGGAACCTATATTGATATCTCCGACGATGGGATTGGCATGTCTTTGGAAGCTATCAATTCTAAGTTATTAGATTTTGGCTCAAGCTATTGGGAGTCTTCGCTTTCCTATCTCGAATTGCCGGGCTTGTACGCGAAGGGATATAAGAGCACAGGGCGCTTCGGCATAGGGTTCTTTTCCGTCTTCATGCTCGGAGATCAGGTCTCAGTTTGGACAAGGCGGCCTTCTGCCCCTTTGGAGAAAACAATTGAGCTGGTGTTTAATTCCGGAATTTCTACTCGACCGTTTATTCGATACGCGAACGAGTCGAAAAGACTTGTGGATCCAGGCACTATTGTCAGCGTGAAGATTTTCGATAAGCCTGAGAAGCTTTTTCCTAGAGGTCGAGAGGTCGGGTATTTCTCAAAAAGCATAGAGAGAATAGCGTGCAGTTGTGACGTAAATATAGAGATAGTTGATGATGGTGATGGTGGATATCAATTGAGCATTCCAGCTAACTCCTGGAAAGAGCTTGATCCACCTGGCTTGGTTAGAAGAACGTTTGACGCTGATCGCTCAAATAACGAGAGATTTGGCTCGATAAAGCAAATTCAAAAGGAGTTGATGAAAGACGCGAGACGTGCTCGCCCCGTTATCGCGAAGTCTGGGGAAATCCTTGGCTTCGGCTTTTTGAACCCAAGGCCGGATTACTATATTGGCCCGGAGCTCGATGGAATAATTACGGTGGGCGGATTGAAGGCCGATCAAATAAATGGACTGTCAGGAATTTTCTTGGGTACGACTAACGCAATCTCACGAGACATAGCGTGCTTACGAGGTTCTAGAGAAGACTATAGCGATTGGATTAGTGATCAAGTCAACCTTATTCGTAAGGAGAATATCGACTTTGGAATATCAGTCGGGCTTGCCGAAACTTTGTTGCATCTTGGGATTAAGGATGAATCCCTTCCTATAATGGAAAGGGCAGGCCCAGCAGCATCGATTAACGATTTAAGGAATTTTCTTCGTGTAGAGGGGGAAGTCAAGTTTATTCATGATGCATCTCTGAGCCTGATGCGAAGAAGTTATGCAGCTGTTTCGTCCAATAAACTTGGAAGCATAGTACTAGATGATAATGTCTTTTCTGTTAGAATGGGAACTCGGCCGATATTTCCGATGAGGCGGCTGCATTTTAGAGAAGAGGTGGTTTGGAACGGCGACGGAGTCCGTTCCGATTTTGGTATTTTTGGTTGGGTCGTTAGTGTTGTCGAAGAAGAGTGGAATGTGTCAATAGCCATAGATGAATATAGAGAAGCTAAGGCTAGGCTAGGCTCCTTAGATGGCAACCAGCTTGATGACAGATTATATGTGTTTAACAGGAATTCTTTGAGCTCCAGGGGAGCTAAGAGAAAGAGGTCGATGCGTCAGAAGTGATTCTGGATGCGGTGGCGATTACCCGATCAACTCCCTTCTCCCAGTTGAACGGGAGAAGGGAGCTAATCGCCTACGCAAAATACTCCTGCAGCGGCCTGACTTCCAGGCTCCCCGCCTTCAACGCCGCAATCGCCTCCGCCACCGCCGCGGCGCCCGACAGCGTCGTATAATACGGCACCTTCTGCATCAGCGTGGCGCGGCGCAGCGACTTGGAGTCCGACACCGCCTTCTGGCCGTCCGTCGTGTTGAAGACGATCTGGACCTGGCGGTTGCGGATGGCGTCTTCGATGTGGGGGCGGCCCTCCAGCACCTTGTTGATCTTCTGGGCGTCGACGCCGTTTTCGGCGAGGAAGCGGGCCGTGCCGGATGTCGCGAGCACCTTGAAGCCCTGGCCGGCGAGGCGCTTGACCGCCGGCAGGATGCCGGCCTTGTCCTCGTCGCGCACCGAGACGAACAGCGTGCCGGAGCGGGGGAGATCAACGCCGGCGCCGAGCTGGCTCTTGGCGAAGGCGAGCGCGAAGTCGCGGTCGAGGCCCATGACCTCGCCGGTCGAGCGCATTTCCGGGCCAAGCAGGATGTCGACGCCGGGGAAGCGGGCGAAGGGGAAGACGGCTTCCTTGACCGCGATGTGGCCGGGGTTCCTGGGGTCGGGCATGGCGCCGTAATGGGCGAAGGCGTCTTCCAGTTTTTCGCCGGCCATGATGCGGGCGGCGATCTTGGCGATCGGACGGCCGATGGTCTTGGCAACGAAGGGCACGGTGCGTGACGCCCGCGGGTTGACCTCCAGCACATAGACCGTGCCGTCCTTGATCGCATACTGCACGTTCATCAGGCCGCCGACATTGAGCGCGCGGGCAAGCGCCGCCGTCTGGCGCTCCAGCTCGTCGACCAGCTCGGAAGGCAGCGAGTGAACAGGGAGCGAGCAGGCACTGTCGCCGGAGTGGATGCCGGCCTCTTCGATGTGTTCGAGAATGCCTGAGACAAAGGTCGACGTGCCGTCGCAGAGGCAATCGACATCGACCTCGATGGCGCCGGAGAGATAGGTGTCGAACAGAAGCGGGTTCTTGCCCAGCAGCGTGTTGATCTGGCCGGTCTTGTCGTTGGGGTATTTCTGCTTGATGTCCTCCGGCACCAGGCCGGGCACGGTGTCGAGCAGGTAACTCTGCAGCATGCCTTCATCATGGATGATCTGCATGGCGCGACCACCCAGCACATAGGAGGGGCGCACCACAAGCGGGAAGCCGAGCTCGCCGGCGACCAGGCGCGCCTGCTCGACCGAATAGGCGATGCCGTTCTTCGGCTGGCTGAGGTTGAGCTTGTGCAAGAGCTTCTGGAAACGGTCGCGGTCTTCGGCGAGATCGATCATGTCGGGGGAGGTGCCGAGGATCGGGATGCCGGCCTTCTCCAGCGCATCGGCCAGCTTCAGCGGCGTCTGGCCGCCGAACTGGACGATGACGCCGACGAGTTCGCCCGAGGCCTGTTCGGCGCGCAGGATCTCCAGCACGTCCTCGGCGGTCAGCGGCTCGAAATAGAGCCGGTCGGAGGTGTCGTAGTCGGTCGACACCGTTTCGGGATTGCAGTTGATCATGATCGCTTCATAGCCGGCGTCGCGCAGCGCGAAGGCGGCATGGCAGCAACAATAGTCGAACTCGATGCCCTGGCCGATGCGGTTCGGACCGCCGCCGAGGATGACGACTTTTTTTCGCGATGACACCTGCGCCTCGTTGGCGAGCGCGCCGGCGAACGGGACTTCATAGGTCGAGTACATGTAGGCGGTCGGCGAGGCGAACTCGGCAGCGCAGGTGTCGATGCGCTTATAAACCGGATGAACGTCGAGCTTTTCACGAATCTTCGCAATCACTTCGGCGTCGGTCTTCGTCAGCGAGGCGAGGCGAGCATCGGAGAAGCCCATCGCCTTCAGCATGCGCAGATTGACGGCGTCCTGCGGGATGCCGTGCTCGCGGATGCGGGCTTCCATGGAAACGATGCCGGCGATCTGTTCGAGGAACCACGGGTCGATCTTGCACATGGCGTGCACGTCTTCGAGCGAGGTGCCCATGCGGATCGCCTGTGCCACCATGCGCAGCCGGTCGGGCGTCGGCGTGCCCAATGCGGCGCGAATGGCGTTGCGGTCGTCGGCGTGGTTGGCAGCCACGGCGCCGTGGCCGAGGCCGGGGATCTCGATCTCGTCTAGGCCGGTGAGGCCGGTTTCCAGTCCACGCAAAGCCTTCTGCAGGGACTCCTGGAAGGTGCGGCCGATGGCCATGACTTCGCCGACCGACTTCATGGCGGTGGTAAGCACCGGCTCGGCGCCGGGAAATTTCTCGAAGGCAAAGCGCGGGATTTTTGTGACGACGTAATCGATGCTTGGCTCGAAGGAGGCGGGCGTGGCGCCGCCGGTGATGTCGTTCTCCAGCTCGTCCAGCGTGTAGCCGACGGCGAGCTTGGCCGCGATCTTGGCGATCGGGAAGCCGGTCGCCTTCGAAGCCAAAGCGGAACTGCGCGAGACGCGCGGGTTCATCTCGATGACGACCAGCCGACCATCGGCCGGGTTGACGGCGAACTGCACGTTGGAGCCGCCGGTCTCGACGCCGATCTCGCGCAGCACCGCGATCGAGGCGTTGCGCATCATCTGGTATTCCTTGTCGGTCAAGGTCAGCGCGGGGGCAACGGTGATCGAGTCACCGGTGTGTACGCCCATCGGGTCGATGTTCTCGATCGAGCAGACGATGATGCAATTGTCCGCCTTGTCGCGGACGACCTCCATCTCATATTCCTTCCAGCCGAGCACGCTCTCCTCGATCAGCACTTCGGTGGTCGGCGAGGCGTCGAGGCCGGACTGGACAATGTCGTAGAATTCGGCGCGGTTGTAGGCGATGCCGCCGCCGGTGCCGCCCATGGTGAAGGACGGGCGGATGATGGCGGGCAGGCCGACATGGTCGAGCGCCTGGGCGGCGATCGCCATGCCATGGCTGATGTAGCGCTGCTTGCGGTCGCCTTCGCCGAGGTTCCAGCGGGTTTCCAGCGCGTCGAGCGCGGCATCGAGGTCGGCGGGCGCCTCGGCCTTTACGGCGGCGCGCTCGGCCTCGTGCGTCTTGCGGTCGGCATTCTTGACGTCGGTGGCATTGGCCAGCATCGACTTCGGCGTTTCGAGGCCGATCTTCTTCATCGCCTCGCGAAACAGCGCCCGGTCCTCGGCCTTGTCGATTGCCGTGGCGTCGGCGCCGATCATCTCGACATTGTAGCGCTCGAGCACGCCCATGCGGCGCAGCGACAGAGCGGTGTTGAGCGCGGTCTGGCCGCCCATGGTCGGCAGCAGCGCGTCGGGCCGCTCCTTGGCGATGATCTTGGCGACGACTTCAGGCGTGATCGGCTCGATATAGGTGGCGTCGGCCAGTTCCGGGTCGGTCATTATGGTGGCCGGGTTGGAATTGACCAGGATGACGCGAAAGCCCTCTTCCTTCAGCGCCTTGCAGGCCTGTGTGCCGGAATAATCGAACTCACAGGCCTGGCCGATGACGATGGGGCCGGCCCCGATGATCAGGATCGACTTGATGTCGGTGCGTCTTGGCATCGTTGTGAGTTCCGTTCGGCGAGCGGCTTGCACGAAAAACCGGGACGGGAAGACCCGGCCGGTTGTGCTTGCGATTCTGGTATCAGGCTAGGAGGGCCTTATAGGGAAGAGTTTTGGGAGATGTAACCCCGAAAATGAGGCCAGGCAGTAGGGATTAGGCAGTAGGGATCAGGCAGTGGGATTGGGCAGGAGCGAGGTTAAGGCGTCTACTGCCTATTCCCTACTGCCCAACACCTAATCCCCCAGCGCGAGCTGATCCGTAATCTCAAACCGCTCGGCAGCGCCGATGCGGATCATGTTGAGGCTGCCTTCCCTTGTGAAGCGGAACTCGCTGGGCGAATCCGAGTTGGCCGGCATGCCGGCAGAGAAGGAGATGACGCGCGTGCCGCCATCGGGCCAGGTCACGGTGATGTCTGCCTTGTCGGCGCCATTGTGGACGATGTTGACGGCGCAGCGGGTCATCGGCTGGCCGACATAACGAGCGCAGGGGATCTCGGCGGTGGCGCCGAGGGCGGGCGGGGGTTCCAGCCGTGCAACGGTTTGCGTAGCGGTCGCAGCTTTGGCCTGGTCTGGCCGTGGCGTCGGGGATGGTACCCCCGGCGCGGACGCTGTATCCGGCGCTGCTCCCGCAGACGCGGCGGCGGCGAGTTCCGGCGTCCCTGTGGCCTCCGTTGCCGGAGCCTCTGTGGCGGGGATTTCGTCCATCGGCGGGCTTTCATTCGCTGCGAAGGCAAGGCCGTAAGCATCCTGCATGGCGGTCCTGCCGATCTCGGCGGCGGACTTCGGCGCGCCTGGATCCGTACCGCCAAGGCGCTCCGTCAGGTCGAGTGGAGCCGGCGCGGGTGCAGCCGGGGTGGGTGGAGCCTGAGTGGGTGCAGCCGGAGCGGCAGAGGCGGCGGGTGCAGTTGTCGGGGGCGCTGCGGCCACGTCGGCCGGCTGCGTCGGCATGTCGGGCGCGAGCGCCGGGCCGCCGGCTTCAGCGCTGGCGGTCACCTGGGGCGGCGCGGCGTCAACTTCGACCACGGTCGGGTTGTCGGGGATAAGATAGCGCGCGGGCGCCCAGCCTTTGACCAGTGGATTGTCGATCTCCTCGACCTTGCACCAGCGGTGGCCGTCCACCTCGCTGCAGCCGAAATTCTTGACGCTCGACCCGATCGGCAGGCGCGCCTGGGTTCTGCCCACAGGCGACGGCGTGGCGCGGATGTTGAGGAGATCGCCTGGGCCGAGCTCGGTCACGATGGAAACGATGTCGGCAGGCGCGTCCTCGGCATTCGCCGGCATGCTCACCAGCAACAGGCCCATGAGCAACAGCCCCATGAGCAACGGGGCCCGCAGGAGCGGAGCGCCAGTTAGTCGATGCAAAATGGTTCGGATTGTGCGCCTCATCATGCGCCGATTACCTCGCGGCAGCAGTCCTACCGTATGCCAAGGCGGTTTTATAAGGGACGATACGCGGCCATGTAAGTCTGAAAATGCGTCCGATGTTTGGTGCCGCGAGGCCGAGGCAGGGCGCAGCCATGCGGTCAAGCGGAGCCTTGCCAAGAGGGTTTGGGCATGAAGCCGGTCCTCAGCGCATGCGCCCATTCCGGTCGGCCCGCCTGTGCGGCCTGTCTCGCCGCCGCTTCGTGGTCGTAGTCGACGGCGATGGTCTCAAAACGGTCGGGTTCTTCGCCATCCAAGGTGAGGATGCCGTAGCGCGCATGCGGGCTGCCTTGCTCCGAAACATGCGCCGGGGGCGTGTCATCTTCATAGGCGGGGGCGCCGACGCTGCCGGGATTGAAGACGAAGGGGCCGCCGGGGATACGGACCAGTTCCGCGCGGTGGCTGTGGCCGCACAGCACGACGCGGCAGGCCGGGTCCAGCGCCTGCAACCGCCGCTGAATAGCGGCAAGCGGCGCGCGCACCAGTTGGCCATCGACGATCGCGTCGAGCAGGTATTTCTCGTCATGGTCGGGCCGCGCATGGAAAGCGACCACGCCGGGAACAATCTCCAGCGTGAAGGGCAGGGCGAGCAGGGCTTCGCGCTGCGCTGATGTCAGCCGTTCCTGCGCATAGCGGTCTGAAGCCCACATCATATCGTCGGCCGGATCGACCGCGACGCGGCGGTCATGGTTGCCGCGCACCGTCGGCAGGTCGAGCGCTTCGAGCCGCTCGAACGTCTCGCGCGGCCAGAGCGGGCCGGAGACACAGTCGCCAAGGTTGACGGTGAGATCGGCGCCGCCGCGCCGCGCTAGATCGGCGAGCACGGCATCCAGCGCCAGCACATTGCCATGGATGTCGGCGAGAACGGCAATGCGCATGCGGCGGGCTCCTTGGTGCAGCCCGTTGAGGCTTGCGGCCCGTCTTCGTTATCAAGCCGCTGCCTTCATTATCAAGTCCTTGAGATCGTTCGAGACAGCCGGGAGCCCCGCCTATCGCGGAAGCACTCCATCTGCTAGCGTCCACGCCGCTCCAGAGTTCATCCGGGGGAGGACAGGCGATGACCCGCGACCAGATGGTTGCCCACCTTCGCGCCGCCAATGACGTCGCGCGCGAGACTGCCGCGCATGGGCACCATCCTTTCGGCTGCGTGCTCGTCGGCCCCGACGATCGCATCCTGATGCGGCAAGGCAACATCAACACCGTGCGCCACGCCGAAACCGAGCTCTCCCGGCGTGCCTCGGACGCCTATCCGCCGGATTTCCTCTGGTCCTGCACGCTGGTCACAACCGGCGAGCCCTGTGCGATGTGCACGGGAACGCTGTACTGGGCGAATATCGGCCGGCTGGTCTACGGCTTCGAGGAGACCAAGCTTCTCGCGCTGACCGGCAACCACGCCGAGAACCCGACGATGAACCTCTCGTCGCGCACGGTCCTCGGCTCCGGGCAGAAGCCGGTCGAGGTCCACGGCCCTTTCCCCGAGATGGACGAGGAACTCCTCGCCCCGCATATCGGTTTTTGGCAGCGCTAGGAGCGGCCTGACTTCGGCACCAGCTACGCCGGCATTTCGATGTCGTGGCCGCCGACGATGGGTAGAGCCGGGTCATCTCCGGCCGCCGCAATCACGCTGTCGAGCAGGCCGGGGAAGCGGGCGTCGAGGTCGGCGCGGCGCAGCGTGATCATCCGGTTGGTGCCGGCCACTTCGGCGCGGGTGACGCCGGCCTCGCGCAGTTTGGCCAGGTGATAGCTGAGATTGGTCTTGGAGCCGAGGTCGAGGAACCGGCTGCAGTTCAGCGGCACGCCTTCCTTGCTGGCGAGATAGCGCACGATGGCGAGCCGGGTCGGGTCGCCAAGCACGCCGAGCACAACCGGCAGGCTGATCTGGTCTGTATTGGGGTGCGGCAAAGTCATGGCCCGAAACTAAGCACAGTCGGTGGCGATTTCAACGCGTCGATCTTTCGCGGGCATGCACAGTCCGTTTCGCGATTGGCCCAATGGCTGTCCTGACACAGGGCTGTCAGCAGGCTTCAGCTATTTTCACCTGGCTTCATTGACATCATGTCCTGTTATGTCCAATTGTTCAATAAGTTTTGAACTAAGGACACACCCTATGGACAAGCGCCTCTTCTGGCTTGCGCTCGGATCGTTCACGATCTCGACCGAAGGCTTCGTCATCTCCAGCCTGCTGCCTGATATCGCCGCCGACGCCCGCATTTCCATTCCGCTCGCCGGCACGCTGATCACCGCCTTCGCGCTGGCTTACGCCATCGGCACGCCGATCCTGGCAACGCTGACCGGCGAATGGGACCGGCGCCGCGTCATCTTGTGGACGCTGGCGTTCTTCGTCATCGGCAATGTGGTGGCGGCGCTGAGCTCGTCCTTCGAGCTGCTGCTCATTGCCCGCATCATCATGGCGCTGTCGTCAGGCCTGTTTGCCGCGACCGCTCAAGGCACGGCGGTGGCGCTGGTCGATGACCACCACCGGGCGCGGGCCATTGCAGTCGTCGTCGGCGGAACCACGGTGGCGGTTGCGCTGGGTGCACCGCTCGGCGCGCTGGTTGCCACGATAGCCGGCTGGCGCGGAACCTTCTTTGCCATTGCCGGGCTCGGCGCGCTGGTCGGCGCCATCCTGTGGTACCGGCTGCCGCGCGGCATTGTCGGTACCAAGCTGCCGCTCAGGCGGCGGCTGGCTGCGGCGCTGCGCCCCGGGGTCATGCCGATCCTGTTGACCACCGCTCTTGCCCTGATCGGCGCCTTCTCGGTGTTTTCCTATATCGCACCGCTGGCCATCCAGAGCGGCGGCCTCAGCCCGATTGCGCTGCCCGGCATGCTGCTCGCCTTCGGTGTCGGCGCCGTCATCGGCAACATAGCCGGCGGCCAGGCGGCCGACCGTTTTGGTGCGACGCGCACCGTCGGCTGGTCGCTGGCGCTGAGCGCCGTCATGCTGGTGATGCTCTCGGTCATCCCGACCTTCCTGCCGCAGCATCTCGCCGGGCCGGCATTGATGGCCATGATGGTGCCGTGGGGCATGGTCGGCTGGGCATTTCCGCCGGCGCAGGCCAGCCGCATCATCAAGCTGGCGCCCGACGCCGCCCCGATCGTGCTGTCGCTCAACGCTTCGGCCCTCTATCTCGGCGTGGCGCTGGGCGCTGTGGCCGGCGGCGCCGTGCTTCGCTACGGCGTGCCGGCCGACCTCGGCCTGGTCGCCGCCATCTTCCCGCTGATCGGGCTTGGCGTGGTGCTGGCCGGCCGCTGGGCGGCCCGGCCGGTCGCCATGCCGGCGGAATAGATCTTTGCAAAGGACCGGCGGCCGTTCTTTCAGCTTGAAGGGGCGGCCGCCGGCACGTCGTAGTCCAGCGCCGCGACTTCATCCAGCATAGCGCGCAGATCTGCCGCTCGTTGCGGGCCGAACAGCGCCTCGAAGCGCTGCTGAGCAGTGCTCCACAATTGCGTCGTCTCCTCGAGCTTGGTCTGGCCTTGCGGCGTTAGCCGCACCCGCTTGACGCGGCGATCGTCCTTGTCAGCGAAGGTGTCGACATAGCCGTCGCGGATCAGCGGCTTCAGCGTGTGGCCGAGCGCCGAGAGATCCATGACCATCGCTTCGGCTATCGTGCCCATCGCCGGCTCGTTGCTGACATGGATCTGGTAGAGCAGGCCGTACTGCGTGCCCTTCAGACCCGAAGGCGAGATTACATCGTCATAGAAGCGGCCGAGCTTGCGCGCGGCGCGCCGCAGCGTGGCGTTGTTGCAAAGGCTGAATCCCGGCAGCACGGTCTTGCTCATCACGACTCCTTGCCGGCAAAACCGCTGCCGGTCTGTCGCAGAAATAGTTTCTGCCGCCTCCGTTGACAAGATAGTGGCATATACCTACTTCCAGGATGGTGGCATATACCACTAATTGGAAGTCAGGGCGGGACGAGGGTCATCGACCTGTCTCGCCGGGGAGAAAAAGGAACAGGACAATGAGTGGACAGGACAACAAGGGTACCGCAGTCGTCACTGGTGCATCGGCCGGCATAGGTGCTGTCTATGCCGACCGGCTGGCCGGGCAGGGCTACGATCTGGTGCTGGTGGCGCGGCGCGCCGACCGGCTGCAGGAACTGGCTGAAAAGCTGCGTTATGCCTACAAGCGCAAGGTCAGCGTGATTGCCGCCGACCTCGCCGACGACAATGATGTGCGCCGCGTCGAGCAGGCGATCACAGCCGACGATAGCGTCACGCTGCTGGTCAACAATGCCGGCATTGGCGGCCAGGCCGTGGTGGCAACGGCCGACGCCGACGAGGCCGAGCGCATGATCAAGGTCAACGTCGTCGCCTTGACCCGCCTGACCCGCGCCGTTCTGCCGGGGCTTCTTGCGCGCAACCGCGGCGCCATCGTCAACATCGCCTCTGTGCTCGCCTATGATACCTCGTTCGGCGGCATCTACAGCGGTACCAAGGCCTATGTCGTCAACTTCACCGAGGCCCTGCACCGCGAAGTCGCCGGCACCAATGTGAAGGTGCAGGCGGTGCTGCCGGGCGCGACCCGCACCGATTTCTGGGAGCTCGCCGGTGGCGATATCGACAATCTGCCGAAGGAGATCATCATGTCCGCCGACGATATGGTCGATGCCGCGCTTGTGGGCCTATCCAGGGGCGAAGCCGTCACCGTGCCGGCACTTGCCGACACAGCCAAGCTGGACACGTTCCTCGGCGCAAGGCAAGTCTTCTACGGCAGCCTGCACGCCAACAAGCCGGCTGCCCGCTACGCGGCTTGAGAGTAGCCGGTTCGCTTCGCGAACCAGGACCCCCACCCCGCTCACTTCGTTCGCGACCCTCCCCACAAGGGACCCACAAGGGACCCACAAGGGACCCACAAGGGACCCACAAGGGGGAGGGTAAAGTGCGCGCTCCCTACCTCTCCCTTGTGGGGAGGTCGGACCGCAGGTCCGGGTGCGGTACTGGCGCCGATCTCTGCGTTTACGCTCCCCGCCACATCGGAATGATCGACGCAGCCAGCACCAGCGCCAGCACGATGTTGAGCGCGCGCCATTGCCATTCGGTCTTGAGCAGCCGTGCCAGCACCATGCCCGCGACGCACCAGATCGACAGCGAGATGGCTGCGGTAAAGCCGAAGGTCGAGCCGAGCAGCAGCGCGAGTTGTCCCGGACCGTCGGCAAGGGCTGCGAACGAGGCCGCCGCACCCAGTCCCATCGCCCAGCCCTTCGGGTTCATCCATTGAATGCCGGCGCCGCCCAAGAAGCTGTTGGGTTTTGCCATCGCCACATCGAGATCAGGCGGCCCGGCGCGGCCGATCTTGATTGCCAGCCAGATGAGATAGAGCGAGCCGATGATTTTCATCGCCAGTTGCAGCGACGGCATGGCCAGCAGCAGACCGGCGAGCCCGGCGGCGGCAACACCGGTCACGGTGGCGAGGCCGGCGGCGCTGCCGACCAATAGGGGAACGGAACGGCGAAAACCGAACTGCGCACCTGAAGCAGTCGACAGGGTGGTGGCGATGCCGGGCGTGACGGTGGCCACGAAGGCAAACAGGATGAGCGGAAAGATGGGCTGCAACATGAGGCGTCCTCCATCGAAGGCCCTACGGTAGACTTCTGCATACTTCAGTAAATGCAATGTTTGCGATGGTTGGCATTAGCAGATATAATGCCAACCATGATCCGCAACCTCGACACAGCGCTGATCCGCACCTTCGTCACTGTCGCCGACAAGGCCAGCATGACGGCGGCGGCGAACGCGCTGCATCTGACGCAAGGCGCCGTCAGCCAGCAGATCAAAAGGCTGGAGGAGGCGCTGGGCTGCAGCCTGTTCGAGCGCGACCGGCGTGGCTTGCGGCTGACGCGGCCCGGCGAGCGGCTGTTCGGCAAGGGCAAACGGTTGCTTGGCCTCAATGACGAGATCTGGGCCGAGATGGCGGGCACCGAGGCCGCCGGCCAGGTGCGGCTCGGTGTTCCCTATGACCTTGTCGGCACCTTGCTGGCGCCGGTGCTGAAGGCCTATGCCGAGACCTATCCGCAGGTCGAGATTTCACTGCTCTGTGCGGCTTCGCCGGACCTTGCCGCGGCCCTCGCGGCCGGCACCATCGACCTTGCCGTCATCGAGGAACCGGTCGGCCCGTCGGCCGGTGAGTGCCTGGCCATTGACCGGCTGGTCTGGGTCGGGGCCAAGGGCGGCGTCGCCCGCGCCAAGCGGCCGCTGCCGGTGTCGATCGTCGCCGATACCTGCGCCTTCCGCCCGGTGGTGCTGTCGGCGCTGAACGAGCACGGGCTGGAATGGCGCACGGTGTTCGAGAACGGCAACATCGATGCCACGACCGCGACGGTGCGCTCCGACCTTGCCGTCACCGCCTGGCTGGCCTCCACCGTGCCCGCCGACCTCGACATCCTGCCTTTCGATGCCGGGCTGCCGCCGCTGCCGAATTTTTCCATCAATCTGCATTTGCCGAAGTACGGCACGGCGCCGGCAGCGCAGGAGTTCGCGCGGTATATCCGGGGTGGGTTGGCACGGCGGGCTGTGGCGGCTTGACAGAACTTGGATTTCCTCTCCCCCCGTCGATCGGGGGAGAGGAAAGGTGCCAAGCCTGTCCCTGTCACTTCCAGTTCTTACGCCGCTCGAGCTCGGCCTCTGACGGCTTCTGCGTAGCGAACGACCCGACCTTGACCTCACCCCCGCGTTCGTAGGTCGCCATGATGACGCCTGTGGTAGTGGCCTGCGACTTGACCAGCTTGAAAGCGGCGGGCATCGCACCACCATCGAACAGCCGCTTGCCCTTGCCCAGCAGCAGCGGGAAGATCATCAGCCGGATCTCGTCGATCAGACCGTTGGCGAGCAAAGTCTGGATCAGCTCGCTCGAACCCTGGATGAGCAGGTCAGCTCCATCTTCCTTCTTGAGGTTGCGCAACGTGGCGACGATATCGTCCCCAAGCCATTGCGTGTTCTCCCAGGTCAGGCTGTCCGGCCGATGCGTGGCCACATATTTGGTCGCAGGGTTGAAGACGTCTCCGATCGGATCTTTCTGGTAAGGCCAGTACGCGGCGAAGATGTCGTAGGTTCTGCGGCCGAGCAGCAGGGCGAAGGGTTTGGAGAACAATTCCTCCATGGCCACCCCCGCCACCTCGTCGAAGTAGTGGAACGTCCAGCCGCCGAATTCGAAGCCGCCAACCGGGTCTTCTTCCGGGCCGCCTGGCGCCTGCATGACGCCGTCGAGGCTGACGAAGGTGGAAGCGATGATCTTTCGCATTGGATTTTCCTTTTCCAGGATCCGCGCCGTCCGGGCCGGATTTCGATCTAAGGACGGACAGGCCGGCGGCCGCCCGACAGGCGTTGGCAAAAAAACGCTGCCGGCCGACAAGGGTACCTACCGCCGTCGCCCGCCGCCAAGCGCCTGCGACGAAAACCAGACGTCGCCGATGATGGCGGTGGCGGTCCGGTCCGGCGCCCTGTCTGACGTCAGCCAGATCGAACGGCTGCGCGCGGCCTTCTGGAGGTCGGGGATTTTGGCCGCCGAACCGGCGACCGAGGCGCCGACGCAGGGGATGAACCACGAGCGCATGAAGGGGTCGCAGGCAAAACCTTGTTTGGTGCGGGTCACCATCACGGCCAGGCCGACGCTCTGGGACGGGCGCCAGGGAAAGATCATGCGGCCACCGGGTTTCAGCGCCCGCAGCCAGGCAGCCGGCGGTGCGACGACACCGGCATTGACATAGATGATGTCGGACGGCGGCAGATCGCCGGTGACGGCATCGCCGTGGATGACGCTTACATTGCCGTAGGTCTCGAGATTCTTTGTCGCTCTGGCAGCAAGATCGGCCTCAATTTCGAAGGCGGTCACCGGGCCGGGCGCAACCAGCCGGGCCAGCAAGGCGGTGTAGTAGCCGGTGCCGGCGCCGATATGGGTGACGGCCTCGTCCAGTCTGGGGGCGATCCTGCCTATCCACATGGCGTGCAGGGAGGGTTCGCCATTGTTGATGCCCTTGTCGGCATCGAGCGCCACCAGCACGTCCTGATAGATGTGAACAGGATCGGCGCTCGGCGTCATGATCTTGCCGTTGCCGGTGGTGAGCGCCCTGCCGGCGACTACCGCCCAGGGTCCGGGACCGAGAAAGGCCTCGCGCGGAACGGTGGCGAACGCCTCTTCGAGGTGCGGATCGGCCGAGCCGGCATTGGCCGCCATCAGCTGCGCGTAAAATTTCCTGGCGTCTTCGACACTTGTCATGATGGCCGGTAAGATAGCGCAAGCCGCCGGTTTGTCGCCGTCTTGAGCAATTCCAGGAAAAGTGTGAGGCGGCTTTCCGCCCGGAATTGCGTCAAACAAGAGATAGAGCAGTTCGCCGTTTCGGCGAAACGGCGAACTGCTCAAGAAGAAACTCAGCCGACGCCGAAGACGGTGTCGTAGAGCAGCTTGAAGTTGAGCACCAGGATGACCGCCGCGACGACCCAGGCGAGGACCGCCACGCCGCGGGGAATGGCAAGGTTGCCCATCTTCTTCTTGTCGGAGACGAACTGCACCAGCGGGATGACTGCGAAGGGCAGCTGCATCGACAGTACCACCTGGCTGAAGACCAGCAACTGGCCGGTGCCCTTTTCGCCATAGAGCGCGGTGACGACCACCACCGGGACGATGGCGATGCCGCGCGTCAGCAGCCGGCGCGCCCATTGCGGAATGCGCAGGCGCAAAAAGCCTTCCATGACGATCTGGCCGGCAAGCGTTGCCGTAACCGTCGAGTTGAGGCCGGAGGCCAGCAGCGCCACCGCAAACAGGATAGAGGCGATGCCGAGGCCGAGCAGTGGCGACAAGAGCTCGAAGGCTTGGCCGATCTCGGCGACATCCTGATGGCCGGTGCCATGGAAGGCCACCGCCGAGACGATCAGGATCGAGGCGTTGACGAACAGCGCCAGGACGAGCGCGATGGTCGAGTCCGTCGTCGCCCATTTAATGGCGTCGCGCTTGCCTTTTTCGGTCCGTTCATAGGCGCGTGTCTGTACGATCGAGGAGTGCAGGTAGAGATTGTGCGGCATCACCGTGGCGCCGATGATGCCGATGGCGATGTAGAGCATCGCCGGATTGGTGACGATCTCCGTCGACGGCACGAACATCGAATGCAGGATCGAGCCGACCGGAGGGGCAGCGGCAAAGATCTGGATGGCGAAACAGCCGAAGATGATGATCAGAAGCGCGATGACGAAGGCTTCGAGATAGCGGAAACCCTTGTTCATCAAGAGCAGCACGATGAAGGCGTCGAGCGCCGTCAGCAACGCGCCGCCGATCAGCGGAATGCCGAACAGAAGCTGCAGCGCGATCGCCGTGCCGATCACCTCGGCGAGGTCGCAGGCGATGATGGCGAGTTCGCAGGCGATCCACAGCACGAAACTGACGGGACGCGGATAATAGGCGCGGCAGGCCTGGGCGAGGTCGCGGCCGGTGGCGATGCCAAGCCGGGCGGCAAGCGCCTGCAGCAGGATCGCCATCAGGTTGGACAGCATGATGATGAACAATAGCGTGTAGCCGAACTGGGCGCCGCCGGCGAGGTCGGTGGCCCAGTTGCCCGGATCCATATAGCCGACCGAGACCATGTAGCCCGGTCCCATGAAGGCGAACAGGCGACGGAACCAGACGCCGGACTGCGGCACCGCGATCGTGGAGTTCACCTCGCGCAGGCTGGGAGGATTGTCCTCCGGCCTGTCAAATCGCCAGGATGATCCCAAGGTAGCGTCAGCTTCGGACATGGAGGGCTTTCCACTGGGTGGATCGGTTGACGTCATCCTATCTATGCCAGGGCTCAACATTATGCAATAGGCTATATTTCATTGTATGTGCTTCCTGTTGCGCCGACCGGCAGGCCGGCCGGGGATCGCAAACGCCGGTTGCGCCTACCATGGAATGGAAATAAACGGCTGGAACAGTTAAGCCCGTGCTATGAATGGCAAAGGGCGATTGCTTTGCCCAAAGCCGATTCTTGTCAAAAGATAGGAAGGAGCGCGTGTTGGCGCTGAAGCACAGACCGGTTGGACGCGAGGAGCCGCTGCCTGACGCCGAGATTCATTCGAAAGGGTTCCGGCAGCAGCGCGAAGCGGCCGGCGGCGGGCGGCGCGCGGGGGCTTTAGAGCGGGTAGCCGCCCTCAGGGAGCCCCGGCTCTCAGAGCGGCAGGGGGCGATTTCTTCGGGCCGGGGTGTGGGGCCGCCGCCCCTGGG